>CBJNFW010000006.1:0-69577 GCA_966435935.1 uncultured Nocardia sp. | reverse complement strand
CAGCAGCGGCGGCGGGAACTGGACGTGTTCGCCGACCGTGATCGTATCGCCCGCGACCTGCACGATCACGTCATCCAACAGGTCTTCGCGATCGGGCTGTCGCTACAAGGAGCCATCGGGCGCACCCACGACGCCGACGTGCGCGAACGACTCTGCGATGCGGTGGACGACCTGCAAGAGTTGATCACAGACATCCGTGTCAGCGTCTACAACCTGCACGCCGACCCGCACACCCGGCTGCGCCAGCGCCTCGTCGAGATCGTGCGCAAGCACACCGAGCACTCCGACATGCAGGTCACTACCGAGTTTTCCGGGCCACTGGACGCGGTACCGGCCGAGCTGGCCGACCATGCCGAAGCCGTCGTCCACGAAACCGTCAGCAACGCTGTGCGCCACGCCCATGCAGACATTCTGGCCGTCACCGTCATCGCCGATGACGCCCTCACCATCACCGTCGAAGACAACGGCACCGGTATCCCCGCCGACCTCACCCCCAGCGGCCTGTCCAACCTGGCCACCCGCGCCCGAAACTCGGGCGGCCACTTCGACCACTGCCCCGCCACCCGGCCCGGCCCGCAAGGGCCCGGCACCCGCACCAACTGGAACGCACCCCTGCCTTGACCCGAGACTCGGGCCATGGCCAGGCCGATCAAGTCGACCGCGACGTCTGCCCGAACTCATGGCCAAGTCCCGGTTGCGCGCACGTCGACACTTCGCCGATCGTGATCAGCGCCCAGCACGGAACCTGACACGGACAGTCCAGCATGCACCCCACGCCGATTCCATTCGCGCAGGTCACCGGCAGGTGTCAGCGAGTAGGCTGGACCACATACGGAGGCACTTCGCACGCGGACCAGCCAAGGTCGCGTCGTCTTCGATTCGAATTCCGGCCCCGGCGGGGGCTGTGACAGGAGCGTCCCATGACGCCTCGATCGACGAGCTTGCATCCCGCACCGCCTCGTCGCGTACCGCTCGATACATCACGATTGCGATTGCGCCCGCGCGGCGACGGCACCGGTCATGTCGACGGTGTCTGGTGGGCTCGCACGCAGGACCTCGCCGCCGAACTCCCAGGACTGCTCACCGTTCTCCGGGCGTGCCTGGGGCCGGTACGGCGGGTCGTCTACGACCCCGACGGATGGTCACCCTCCGCTCGGCATCTCCAGCTCGGCAGTCATCGAATCCGCTTGGACCCCTATCCTTTTGAGCTGTTCAACACGATGTACGTGTGCAGTACGCACGGCGTCGTCGTGCTGCAGGTCATCCCCTCCACCACCGACGGCAGTGTGGCGGATGCGGTGCTGGCAGCGGTAAGTGCACGGGAAGCGGGGAATGATCATGATCGATGACCGCGCAACACGTCCGATCACCAACCACGCCGCCATGGGCGGAACAGCATCCATCCGCGGTAGTCGGCAGCCGTTCCCGTCCCCGACTCGCACACCACGCGTCCTGCTACGCCGTCTCGATGCCGGATCCGGAACGGTCGACGGAGCCTGGTGGCCCCGGACCGCGAATCTCACCAGTGAGCTGCACGACCTGATCAACGTTCTCACCCCGAGACTCGGCCGCCTGGCCAGCGTCGGATTCGCTTGGAACGCAAGAAGTCTCGCGCAACGCCGGATCGATGACGACGACGGAGTGAACATCCGTGGCCCGGCGCCAGGCCAGCCGCCCGACACCATGCAACTGTTCGGAACAGAGGGTACCGACCTGGCCCTGCTGATCATCCCCGCCGACACCGAACCACTCGTCGCCGCCCAGCGCATGCTGCACGCTTCGGGACGATCGTCAACGATGGACTCCAGCGAGTACGCACACCCCGCCCTGCCACCCCGGCGCGTGGGGACGCGCGCCTTGACCGAGAGGTGACCCGGTGTCGCCGTTCATCGATCGCAAGGACGCCGGTCTGCAGCTGGCCAGACTACTGCCGGCGTTCCGCGGTACCGATGTGGTCGTGCTGGCCCCACCCGGCGGCGGACTGCGAGTCGCCTACGAGATGGCCGCAACGCTACGGGTGCTGGTGGATGTGATTCTCGTCGGCGCCCTCAGCGCCGCTCGGCGGCCCGGCCTCACCTACGGCATCCTCGGTGAAGACCACACGCTCATCCTCGACACCGTGGCCATCGCCCGTGGCGCGATCGGCCCTGCCGAACGCGCCCGCGCCGAACAGACCCAGGACGCTGTCCTGCACCGCAAGGCTCTCGCGTACCGCGGCCACCGCCTCCGCGTCGACCTCTGCGACCGCACCGTCCTGGTCACCGACGACTGCCTGGCTGACACCACCGACCTGCGCGACGCCTGTCGAATGACCCGCCTGCTCGGCGCGATCCGCACCGTCGTCGCCGTCCCCGTCGGCAGCCGCCAATCCCTGACCGACCTCACCCCGTACTCGGACAAGATCGTCTGTCCCAACCCCACCCCCCAAACTCCCGACCCCGACCAGTGGTACCCCCACCCCGACGACATGACCAGCTCCGGCCTCGCCGCCCTGCTCGACACCGGCAGTGCCCGATGAGCACCCTTCTCGGGCACGCCGCCAACCCGCGCATCGACGTCGTCGTTATACCGGCCTCGATGAACGCGACCGTTGGATCCCACGGGTTCATCATGTTCGACCGAGAGTCGGTCGTGGCCGGAACCATCAGCGCCGAGCCGACCACCGCCCTGCCGTCGGACATCGCCGTCAACGACGATGTGGTCGCCATGCCGGCTGGCCCGGCCGGCGCGGCCGCGCCGCAGTCGACCTCGCCGCCGACATCGCCACCAGCCATGCTCGCCGTAGGCTCATCTACTCGGCCCGACGAACTGGCTGGGCGACAAGGCGTCCTCGGCGGCGAACCGGAAACTGCTGTGCTGCCACCGTATCCGGTAGTAAAGGCGCAAAAAAAGCGCACTACCTCGGGCCGCCTGCTGTGCTGGCGGTTGCGGAAATCCACTTCCGGAAGATTGTCAGGATTTCCTGATGGTCGATGAATTGTCCGGATATTCAGGCAACAGATTCGAAGGTCGGAATGAGCAGAAGCGCCGAGGATGGACAGCACGAGGGATGGATCATGCAGCTGTTCGCAGACGGGTACGGCGGCCGCGGATACGGCAGTGAAGGCATCCCGGTCACCCACACGCCCGATGGTTCACCCCTCCTCGACCGCGAGCACTATCGCGCCGAAGACGAGATAACCGGCTGGCAGGTGGCGTGCGTAGCGGAAGGCAGCGGGCGCATCCACTGGCGGGGCCCGGTCTGGACACGCACACGCACAGCCGATGACGCCGATACCCACTACTGTTTCAACGATGGCCACGGATTTGCCGAGGACTCCGGCGAATTCGGTGATGCTGCCATGCGTGACTGGTATGCCCATGTCCGCCCGTTCCAAGCGCTCCGGCAGATCGAGATAATCACCGAGGAAATCGCCGAAGCTGAACACCGGCGCATCGAAGCCGCTCGCCAAGCCCGCGCCGGCGGAGCCTCTTGGACCGGTATCGGCGGCGCCGCGCGCATCAGCGGGCAGTCCGCATGTGAGCGCTGGTCGAAATCGTGAGAGCAATCCGCACCGACGCGATCGAGGCGTCGACAACTCCAGCAATCGAGGCGAGTTCTGCACCACGGCTCTCGCTCGTGCGTTGACCCCTCGGTGGCGAGTGAACAACGCCCGCGCCGCTGCCCGCTGCTCTCCATTGTCGCCTGTGGAGCGTTAGTGAGCGTGGGCCGCTACTGCGTACCCGATGCCTGGATCCGGGCGGCGACGTGTCCAGGCAGGATCCAGTCGACTCGGCTCGGTGCCGCACGCCCGGCGGGCATGGCTGCGCCGCGGTCCCAGCGGGCGCGGTCACCGTCATCTGCGACCGCCCGTCGCGGTGATTCCCGTCGTCTGTACCGGCGAAGGGGCCAAGCATTTGGGCTGGTGCAACTCCTCTGATGTGAACCGCACGTGCCAGAGTTCGGGCCGTTAGGTGTGGGCAACGATGTGCACGACGCACGGACGGGGGCCCCGTCGCGGTCGCGCTGCGACGCAACCGTTGAACGACAGGACTTGTCGTGGTCGAGCGCGACTTACGGTAGGTCGTTCGCTCGGCGGTCGGCCGAATCGACCGATTCGGTATGTCGGGTTTGGAAATTAGAACTCGGACCCGAGGAAACCGCGATCAGCCGAGACCTCAACGAATGCGCCGTTGGTTCGCGGCATATCCGGAGCTACCCGAGCCGGCGAGGCCGGCGCGAGAACCGCGGTCGCAGATCGCCCATCGCGCCGCCGCTCAGGTCTGGGACGTGAACGGCTGGGGCGCGGCGTCCAGCGCGACCGGGTGGTATGCGAACTCCGATCGGTTCAGTCGGTTGCGCCGCCCTCGTTATCCCACCGCTGCTCAGCGGTTTCGCGGTCGGTGCGGACACGCCGATCCCGCGCGTCGACCATGAGTAGGTCCGCGACGGTCGAGGTGTCCTCGGGGTGGGTCGCGGCGGCCATGATCGCGTTGGCGGTGTCCGGACCGGTTGTCGGTGGGATGACCAGTAGGCCGATGGTGTGGCCGTCGACCCCGCGAACCAGGATGGTGTGGGCGGGTTTGTGGTAGTGGTATCCGTCGAGCCGGACCCTTCGTTCACCGAAGGGGAGTTTCGCCGGTGTTTTCGACCATTCGTCGAGATGGAAGAGCACGCGTTCGATCGGTCCGAGCCGGGGGCTCAGGTGTTCGAGCAGTTCGGGGAGTTCGGCGGCGAGGTCGTTGCTGTAGGGCTGCCATGCTGCGTCGACATGACTGTGTGCGGGGGATTCGTGCCGGAGTCGCACCCGCGGATTCGGTGCTGGTGGTATGTGCGTGTTCGGGGTGTGTTGTAGCGTCACGGTCGGTGCTCCATACCCATGAGTAGTTTATTCGGTCGAACAGCTCACACGGGTGAGGTCCGGTAGGTGGTGGGTTCGGCGGCGCTGTCGGGGATCGTTGCGGGCGGGGGTGCCGGCTGTACGGGCGATGATGCTGCGGCCGCGGCGGTTTCGCGGGCGAAGAAGGTGCCGATCTCGCCGATCGCGCTCATCAGTGGCGCCGGGAACACGACGGTGGTGTTCTTGTCGACGCCGAGTTCGATCAGTGTTTGCAGGTTGCGTAGTTGCAGGGCCAACGGGTGGGCCATCATGGTGTCCGAGGCATCGCCGAGCGCTGCGGCGGCAAGCGATTCCCCTTCGGCGGCAATGATTTTCGCTCGCTTCTCGCGTTCGGCTTCGGCTTGCCGGGCCATCGCCCGCTTCATGGTCTCGGGCAACTGGATGTCCTTGAGTTCGACCAGGGTGACTTCGACACCCCATTCCAGGGTGGTGATGTCCAGGCTCTTGCGGATGTCGGCGTTGATGACTCCGGTCTCGGCCAACGCTTGGTCGAGGGTGTGCTGGCCGACGACCTTGCGCAATGTGGTCTGGGCGATCTGATCGATTGCCGAGTACACGTTTTCGATCGCGACGACCGATTTCTCGGCGTCGATGACCCGGAAGTAGGCGACAGCGGAGATATCGACGCTGACGTTGTCACGGGTGATGATGCCCTGCGACTGGATCGGCATGGTGACGATGCGTACCGACACCTTCCGAAGCTGGTCGATGATCGGAATGATGAAGTTCAGGCCGGGTTCGCGGACCCCGACCACTCGTCCGAGCCGGAACAGCACACCTTTCTGATATTGAAGTACCACCCGAATGGACAGCGCCGCCACGATCAGCAGCACCACGACCACTACGAGAACAACAACCACGATGCTCACGGCTTCTCCTGACGACTGCGATCGTGCAGTGGCCGCCGACGTGAAGAACGGCAGCCGACGAGGCGAGCACACAGCTATTCCGTGGAGACGCCGCGTTTCGGCTCGTCGATCTCAGAATGCGTCCGGGGTGTATCGCCTTCCCAGAGGCCAATGGCTCCCGGCGGTGGGAACTTCGGCTACCACAGGGACCTGACCGGGAACACACGGAGCGCCTCGTTCGAGCCGGACACAACCGAACCGGTGGCAGGTGTTGTCGGCGCCCGGCGGGCTTTTACCCGACGCGTGGGCGGGGGATGGGACTGTACGGTGGATAGACCCGGCGGGATCAGCGCGCACCAGAGCGTTGGTGGCGGTGGCGACGGCGGTGCGGCCATGCAGACACAGTTCCTGCAGGTGGCAGCGAGCTGATCGCGGTCTCACCGAAGCGGGTCCGCATTCCTCATTCGGTGTGGTGGTGGGTTCTATCCCCGTGGGTTTTCGAGGAAGGCGCGGAGCTGGTGGGCTGGGAGAGGGTGGGAAAACAGCCAGCCCTGGTAGAGGTCGATTCCGAGTCGGTCGAGGGCCTGGAACTGGCCGGTGGTTTCCACGCCTTCGGCGACACAGCTGCGTCCCATCGCGCGGCCGATGCCGGTCATGGCCTGGGCGATGGCGAGGTCGCCGGCGTCGGTTTCCACGCCGGAGACGAACTGGCGGTCCAGTTTGATGATCTGTGTGGGTAGGTCTTTGAGACGGGCCAATGAGGAGTAGCCGGTGCCGAAGTCGTCCAGGGCGAAGCGCACGCCACGTTCGGCCAGCTCGACCATGGCTTCCCGGGACCTTGTGGGCAGCTCGACCAGGGATGTTTCTACCATTTCCAGGACCAACCGGTGCCAATCGATGCCGGATTCGGTGATGGCCGCGGTGATCGTGTCGATGAATTCAGGATCGTGGGGCAGCAGCTCGGACAGGTTGACCGCGATGGCCACGGGGTGCTCGTCCGACGCGGGCCAGCTGGATGCCTCGTGTAAGGCGGTGCGCAGCACCCAGAGGTCTAGTGCGCGCAGCATGTTTCCTTGCTCGGCCACACGCAGGATCACCTCTGGTGAGAGTAGGCCGTGTTCGGGATGCGGCCAGCGCACCAGCGCCTCGGCCATCGCGACGGAATGGTCGCGAGTCATGATCGGTTGGTAGTGCAGGACGAGGGAGTCGGTGTCTATTGCCGTGTGCAGTTGCTCTTCCAGGCCGAGTTGTGCCTCCACAGTGGCGATCAGGGCGGGGTTGGCTAGCGACACGCGGCCGGGTCCCAGGCTTTTCGCATGGAACATCGCCGCGTCGGCGTAACGCAGCAGATCCGAGCCGACGGTGTCCTGGTCGAGCATTGCGGCGCCGACCGAAGCCGACACGACCACCGGCCGCCCGCGCACGGGCACGGTCGTGGACAGCAGTCCCGCCACCCAGGTCGTGAAGGGCTCCAGGCCGCCGACGGCGTCGACATCTGGACAGATGATCAGATACTCGTCACCCGAGAGCCGGGCCGGGGTGCAGCCTGGCGGCAACCCGTTCGCCAGGCGCCATGCCAGCGCCTTCAGCAGTTCGTCACCGGCGTCGTGGCCCAGCGCATCGTTGACCCGTTTGAAGTTGTCGATGTCGCAGAACAGCACGGCGACCTGTGCAGCGCCACCGTGCAGCAGGCTGCCGAGCAGCTCGTTGAGGCCGGCGCGGTTGAGCAGCCCGGTCAGATCGTCGTGGGTGGCCTGGAAGCGCAGTGTTTCGGTCTGCCGCAAACGGTCGGTGATGTCTTGGAACACCATCACCCAGAATCGGCTTCCGTCGTCGGCCACCGACGCCGCGCTGTGCACATCGCAGGGCACCGGCTGGCCATCCGAGCGCAGCAGCGTCCGCTGGTGCACGCGGGATTGGTTCAACGGCGCCTCCGCGGATGCCGCATCCGCGATGAGGCTCGGGCCACGATCGTCCGGATGCAGCAGGCTTGGGGCGGGCATGGCGTTGAGTTCAGGCAGCCGGTAGCCCAGCAGGCCACACAGCGCCTCGTTGGCGTCCAGCACTTGCCCGGCTTCGTCGAACAATGCAATACCGGCCGGGACGAGGTCGAACAGGTCGGTGAACCGCCGGCTCGACCGCTGCTGCCGGATGCCGGCTTCGGTCTCATCACGGGTGACCTGGATGAAACCCCGGACCCTGCCCTCCAGCGACTTCTGCGCAGTGATCACGACATGGGCCCAGAACCGGGTGCCGTCGCGGCGCAGGCACCAGCCCTCGTCCACATGCCTGCCGAACTCGGCGGCCTGAGCCAGCTGCCAGTCCGCGTGGCGGGCAGTGCCGGGTTCCGCCGGGGCAAACACGGAGAAATGTTTCCCGATGATCTCCTCGCCGCGATAGCCGGTGATGAGTTCTGCCCCGTCATCCCAGCTCTCCACACGGCCGGCCGCATCGAGCACGAAGATCGCGTACTCACGCATCCCCGCAGCCAGCAGACCAAGTCGCGCTTCAGCCTTCGATTGCAACCGCGCGATCCCGCCGTGCCCTCCCCAGGGCACGAACCCGGTATCACGGTCCTTATCCATGTGACCCCAACATGTTCGGTCTCGCGAGCCTCATTATCGCAGCTTCGATCGAGGGCCATGGAGACTAGAGACCCTATTGTGACGATGCCTGCCAGCCGTAATCGGCGAGGTTTCCGAGCCTCCGTTGTAGATGCCGCCGAGCGCCGGTGGCGCGAAGGGCTGCCCGAAGAGGCGGCGATCCGTATGGCGCCCTGCCAGGTCGTCTCTGCAGGGATATGTTACGACCACCTCCGGACCCGGGCCACCGGGGGTAGTAATCGGAAAAGGGCTCGGACCTGCAGGGATATCCGATTGACACTGAGATACTTCAGTACATGAATCACCTTGCGCAGTGGACCAACCAGGCCCGCGGTGCCGCGTGACGGCGCCGCCGATCCTCGAATCCCTGCTGCGGACGGCTTCTGCCCTCATGCCCGCGGTGAGATGCGCTGTCGGGAGGCGACTTTCACATTCTCGTTGGTGTCGCGGCGCGGAAGGGGCTATTCGCTGACCAGCGAGTTCAGCGCAACCGTTTTCAGTAGCCATGCCCCGGTTGATCCACGTCAGTTGGATGAGTGAGACGGCTATGACGGTTTTCAGACGCGACCGTGTTCGCGATCACAAACGCTACCTCTGGGTCTTGAGTTCGCTGGCACCCGCGGGCGCTCTACTACCCGCACAACTGGTGCAGTGGACCGGGCTCGGACTGTTCTGGTGGAGCGGCCCGATCGCCGTGCTCGGCGTGATTCCACTCTTGGACATCGCGATGGGAATCGATGACAGGAACCCACGCGACGAGGACTACGAGGCACTGTCGAACGATCGTTATTACCGTTGGTGCGTCTACGCTTTCCTGCCGATCCAATTCATCGGTCTGGTCATCGCGGGACACATGTGGGCCAGTCCCGAGCTCGACCTGGTCGACAAGCTGGGGCTGGCAGCAACCATGGGGCTCGTGTCCGGCGTCGGTATCAATGCGGGCCACGAACTCGGCCATCGAATCGAAAAACTCGAACGCTGGCTGGCCAAAATCGCACTGGCGCAATCCTTGTACGGACATTTCTACGTCGAGCACAACCGTGGTCACCATGTACGTGCCGCCACACCCGAAGACCCGGCGAGCGATCGCTTCGGTGAGTCACTCTGGGAGTTCCTGCCCCGGACTATCCTCGGCGGCTTCCGCTCGGCGCTCAACCTGGAACGAAAACGCCTGTCCCAGCGCGGAAAGAGGTGGCTGAGCCGAGACAATAATCTGCTGCAGGCGTGGGCTATGAGTGCCGTGCTGTTCGGCGTGTTGATCCTCGTCTACGGGCCCGTGATCATCCCCTTCCTGATATTGCAGGCGATGGTCGGCATCACGTTGCTCGAGACGGTGAACTACATCGAGCACTACGGCTTGCTTCGTGCGCGCCGGGCCGACGGCCTGAGGGGCTGGAAGGATTTCGGACAGCGAGGTTTTGGTTTCCTCAAGCTGCCTTGTTCTGTTCGAACCACTCGGACTCTACTTCGTTCGGAGTCCGATAGTCAATTCCGGAGTGAAGCCGAATCTGGTTGTACCGCAACTCGATATAAGCGACGATGTCCTTACGGGCATGTTCGCGGGTGGGGTATTCGGTGCGATGGACGCGCTCGTTCTTCAGAGTGCCGTTGAACGATTCCGCCCAGCTGTTGTCCCAGCACACGCCTGTGCGGCCTACGGAACGCCGGACACCCAACTCCTGGGCTGCGGAGGCGAATTCGGCCGACATGTACTGCACGCCGCGATCACTATGGAATATCGTCTCCCCGCGCTGAAACGGCAGATTGCGTGCCGCCATCTGTAAGGCATCGGTCACCAATTCGGTACGCATGTGCCCGGCCATCGCGTACCCGACGGCCTTCTTCGAATAACAGTCCAGCACCGTCGCCAAATACAACCCCCTTCCCAGGTCCGAATATAAGTGGTATCGCCGACGAGCTTGGCCGCCGGCATCTCGGCGGTGAAGTCACGACGGACCAGATCCGGCAGGTCGGCCGAATCACCAGCGATCGTCGTCAACGGACGCCACGGACGTGGCTGGCACGGGACCAGGCCCAGCTCACGCATGATCACCCGGACCGTGTCCGGGGCCACCACCGTGCCCCAGCGGACCAGCTGGGCGTGAATACGACGATAGCCGTAGGTGCCGTCGGAATGCTCGAAACAGAAACGGATCTCGGCTTCGAGGATCTCCCGGCGCTGCGCGGTGGCCGACGGTTTCCGGTCCCGCCACGCGTAATAACCCGACCGCGAGACCTTCGCCCACCGGCACATGGACACCACGGCATGATTGCCTTCTTCGGAGGCGATGAACGCGTATTTCTCTGTCACCGATGCTTCTTCGCGAAGAAGGCCACCGATTTTCCCAAGAAACGGTTCTCCTCCTCGAGTTCCCGGACTCGCCGCTCCAGTTCCTTCAACCGGGCACGCTCGGTCATCGGCAACCCGGGATCGGCCGCAGCATGCGTATCCCGGAAATCCCTCACCCAGTTACGGATCGTCTGACCCGTCACCCCGCAATCGCGGGCAACATCCTCGACCGGCCGCGACTTCTCGACGACCTCCCTGGCCGCCGTCTCCCGGAACTCTGGACTGAAATGCCGCGAGTTCTGCCGCGACTTCCTCTGTGCCACAAACAACTCCGTCAGTGCTACCCAATCCTACTTTGGGCCACTGTCCGAAATCTCCCGGGCACCTCAAACGGCAGGCCGCCGTCCGCCGTTGGATCGCGCCCTGCGACCACCACGACGCCGCCCAACTACTGCTCATCCGAGTTTGCAGCCATACTGTCCGATAACTTTTCTCGCTGGCCGAAATACGTGAACGGGACGAACAGCTGCGTCCAGGCCGGGTGCGTTCCGCATCACGCGGGAGTAAGCTGATCAACGAGTCTTCCCATCGATATCCAGGCGACTTGTTACCTCCGAGCGATGTCGCAATGCCTGACTCGGACGACTGTCGCGTGGCAGACGGACTGGCCAATAGAGCCGTCGATGGTTACCCGGTTATAGCGAGACTCACGGTGGGTGGCGGCCTTTTGCAGCGTGGCAATTTCCGAACCGTCGCCGACAATTCACCAGGTGAACAGCCGAGATGGCGGTTGTGGCATAGACCGTCATAGTCCGGATCGAAGTCTCTCGAAGGTTGAAAAAATGTCTACAGGAAAGATCAAAATCATGGCAGTGACCGCGCTGGCGCTGCCCTTGGCCGTACTCGCGGCTCCGGCGGCCTCGGCTGCCCCGATGTCGGCTACGGTTCCCTCATCTGCGGCTGTGACATCGCACCAGGCAGCTCCGATCGGTGGTGGTGGTTCGCTCCACATCTGTTTCCCCTTGGGCAGCTTTGTATGGTGCATTTGAAAACGACCGCTGTGGCTCAGGAAGTCCGCAGCTCAGCACATCATCCGCGCAGCGATGTAGTACTCGAGCTCGAGCAGGTTGTTCGACGGGTCGCGTAGCAGCATCGTGAGGTGCTCCTCCACGGTCCCGTCGAATACTGAGGATACGTATGCAGAACAGGGGCTTGCACAGCTGACGAGCCCGCAGCGGGCGATCATGATCGCCTCGCAGGCGACCGGCTGCTCGGCGCTGGATTTGCCGAGTTCTACGGTCAGGGCCAGCTTCTTCGGCCCGCCGGTTCCGGCCCTTGTAAGGGGGGATGCGACCAGGGAGTAGGTGAGCATTGGGTCGTTCATGATCTTCACTCGGATTGGTGGCGAGCTGGTTGCCTTATGTGCTGCCTTGCTTCGGTGGCAGGCCTCTAGTGTCGTTCCGTCTGCGGGTGCACCGTGAGGGCCGAAAGTCCTGGCCGTTGGGGTTGGTGTGCCCGGCACAAAGCTGTGAAACACCCGGCACCTGCCGGTGATCACAGGGCCGTAGCGCAGATCAGGTAGAGGTGGATTCCCGGTTGTGCCGCACCAGGGCCGTGGCGATTTCCACGCGTGAACCGAGACAGAGCTTGGCCAGGATGTTGGAGACGTATCCCTGAACGGTGCGCCGCGACAAGAACATCCGGGAAGCGATCTGTGGGTTGGACAGACCATGGGCCATCGGATCGATCCTGCTGCTGGCGGTGACGTTCGCGCCTTGGTACGGATCGAGCCCGCGCACGTTTCCCGTTCCGCCTGGCAAGAGAGCCCGGTCGTGCTCGCGCTGCCTCTGCCGGTGGTCCTGGTCGGCGGTCTGCAAGCATCCGCCTGGGCCATCGGCCGGGAGTTGCAGCGGCGCACGCTGGCGGCGGTCATCGTGATTACGCTGGTCACCACACTCGTGGTGGTACGTGCGACCCGGCGCCAGCGCGGTCGCATTCGGCGGCTATTCGGCGTTGATCGCGCAAATGCCGCATACCGCGTGATAGTGACGACATCCGCCAGGGGCGATCGGGTGGGCTACAACATCGCGATCTGAGTTGAAAGTCATTGTGTTGCAGTAGGTTCAGCAGAAGGTGATGACAGGTGGCTCTACGCGGGGGGAGAGCGTGCTTGTTCGGTCGGGCGGGATTGCTCGGCCATGCTGGCCGGGCCGCGGCATTTGGTCTTCCACACCTTCCTGGTCGGCGGATAGCTTCGGCCCCGGTCACCGGGTGCCCACCGAAAACGAAACCGCAGGTCGTCTGCGTTCCCATGTTCCGTGTGCCCTACGGGGCACTTGAGGGGGGCCGCCTTTGACCTGGGATTTTCTTGGTTCCGGTCATTTCGAATCTACGGTAAAACCCGCTGACCTGCGTAAACGGTGTCGCAGGTTGGTGCCCCCGGCAGGATTCGAACCTGCGGCCTACCCTTTAGGAGAGGGTTGCTCTATCCCCTGAGCTACGGAGGCTGGCCGGTGGTGGGATGGGCACCGGGCTCGGGCGAGTCTACCCGGTTGGGGGTGGATGTGTGGTATCTCGGGTCAGGAGTGGGCGGGGGCGGTGGACTCTTCGTAGTCGGTGGGGGTGAATTTCCTTGTCTTCCAACGGAAGAGGAGGGTGGCGCCGGGCCAGTTGTTGGTGATGCGGCCCGACGTGTTGCGGTACCAGCTGGAGCAGAAGTTCCAGGGGGTGTCCTTCAGGCGGCGCTGGAGCCAGTCGTCCCAGGACTGTTCGACGGTCGCGCGGGCGGACAGATAGTGGCCGGGGCGGGTGGACAGGTACTGGACGATCCGGCGGATGTACCGGGCCTGGGATTCGAGCATGTAGATGATCGAGCCCGCGCCGACGTTGGTGTTGGGGCCGTACATCAGGAACAGGTTCGGGAAGTCCGGCACCGACATGCCCAGGTAGGCGCGCGCACCCTCGGGGGCCCAGACGTCGGCGAGTTTGCGGCCGGCGCGGCCGTAGATGTGCATCGGGGCGAGGAATTCGGTGCCCTTGAATCCGGTGCCGTAGACGATGACGTCCACCTCGTGCTCGACGCCGTCGGCGGTGCGGATGCCGTTCGGGGTGACCGCCTCGATCGCGGTGGTCTCCACGGTGACGTTGGGCTGGCTCAGCGCGGGGAAGTACTCGTTGGAGAACAGGCCGCGTTTACATCCGGCGGCGTAGCCGGGGGTGAGCTTGCTGCGCAGTTCCGGATCCGGAACCTGTTGTTCGCGATGGCGATCCGCGATCGCGATCACCGGGCCCTTGATGCCGGGAATGTCGGTGAGCGCGAGCGCCATCACCTCGAAGAACAGCCAGATCGCGAACCGCTCGGCCCATCGGCTCGGCGGGAAGTAGCTGAACAGCGCGTGGTGGAAACCGGTGTACTCGGTGTCGAATTTCGGCAGTACCCAGGCCGCCGAACGCTGGAACAGCGTCAGATGCGCGGCCTGCGGCTGGATCGCCGGAATGTATTGGATCGCACTGGCTCCCGTGCCGATGCAGGCGATCCGCTTACCGGTCAGGTCGACGCTGTGATCCCATTCGGCGGAGTGGAACGCGGCGCCGGTGAAGGTGTCGATGCCCGGGATGTTGGGCAGCGCCGGACGTGACAGCTGGCCGACCGCGGGGATCAGCACGTCCGCGGTGAGGGTGCTGCCGTCGGCGGTGCGGACCTGCCAGATTCCCTGCTGCTCATCGAATTCCGCGTCGGTGACCTCGGTGCCGAACCGGATCTTCTCGGGCAGCGCGTATTTGGCCGCCACCGAACGCATATACGTGTGGATGTCGCCCTGCTGCGAAAAGCGCCGCGGCCAATCGTTTTTCGGCTCGAATGACCACGAGTACAGCGGTGAGGGAACGTCGCAGGCGGCGTTGGGGTAGGTGTTCTCCCGCCAGACCCCGCCGAGATCGGCGGCCTTCTCCAGGATCGTGAAATTGTCCAGGCCGTTGCGCTTCAGCTCGAGCGCCATGCCGAGCCCGGCGAATCCGGCTCCGATGATGAGAATGGACGGCGTGCGGGTCATAACCCGAGATTATGTGGTCGAACCGGGTTTTCTAGGGCAACCCCGGACATTCGATCAATATTTTCGGCCAACCTGCACGGGCGAGTGCCGCTGATTCACCCGACCCGACTCTGCCGCGCCGAGCTATTATCTGCGTATGAATGCAGATAGCGAGATGGGGCGTTCGCTGATCGAGGAGGACCAGGTCCGGCTGGTCGTCGAGGTGTTCCGCATGCTCGCCGATCCGACGCGCGTGCAGTTGCTGTGGGTGCTCGCCGGTGGTGAACTCCCGGTCAACGATCTGGCCGCGCGAGTCGGCAAACCCGCGCCCTCGGTCTCGCAGCATCTGGCCAAACTGCGGATGGCCCGGCTGGTCAGCACCCGCCGGTCCGGTACCTCGATCTATTACGCCCTGGAGAACGAGCACGTGCGCCAGCTCGTCGTGGACGCGGTGCACAACGCCGAGCACGCCGGTCCGGGAGTTCCGGCGCATCATCGTGCCGTCGCGTCGGTCCGGGAATTCCCGCGCACGGAGGTGGCGGGCGAATGAGCAACGCACACAACGAGGTTCGGCATTCGCGCGAGCGTGACGAACATTCGCACGGGCGCGGTGAGCATTCGCGCGGTGAGTCGCATACGCATGGCGGACACTCCCACACGCACGGACCGCACAGCCATTCGCACGGTGTGCGCGGGGTGCTGCGCGAGTTGCTCGTGCCGCACAGTCATGACGCCGCCGACAGCATCGATGACGTGCTCGAATCCAGTTCCGCGGGCATCCGGGCGGTGAAGATCAGCCTGGTGGTGCTGGGCCTGACGGCGGCGGTGCAGGTGGCGATCGTGCTGCTGTCCGGGTCGGTGGCATTGGCGGCCGACACGATCCACAACGTCTCCGACGCGTTGACCGCGGTGCCCCTGTGGATAGCGTTCGCGCTGGGGCGGCGGGGTGCGACGCGCCGGTACACCTACGGGTTCGGGCGAGCGGAGGACCTGGCCGGGTTGTTCGTCATCGTGGTGATCGCGCTGTCGGCGCTGCTGGCCGGATACGAGGCGGTGTGGCGGCTGATCCATCCGTTGCCGCTGGAACATCTGGGCTGGGTGGCGGCCGCCGGACTGGCCGGATTCGCGGGCAACGAGATCGTCGCGCTGTATCGGATCCGGGTCGGGCGGCGGATCGGTTCGGCCGCGCTGGTGGCCGACGGACTGCACGCCCGCATCGACGGCCTCACCTCCCTGGCGGTGCTGATCGGGGCCGGTGGCGTCGCGATGGGATTCGCGCTCGCCGATCCGATCGTCGGGCTGCTGATCACCGTGGCCATTCTCGGCGTGCTGCGGACCGCGGCGCGGGATGTGTTCGCGCGCTTGATGGATGCGGTCGATCCGGCCCTGATCGCCACGGCGGAAAGCGCTTTGGCGGCCGAACGCGGCGTGCTCCGCGTGCGGAGTGTGCGCATGCGCTGGCTGGGACACCGTCTGCACGCCGACGCCGAACTCGACATCGACCCCGACACCAGCCTGGCCGAGGCGCATCGCATCGCCCACGCGGCGGAGCACACGCTCGCGCACGCGGTGCCACGGCTGGATCACGCATTGGTGCACGCGTATCCGGGACATGCCTGAGGTACATTGCGCCACTGAGCCATTCGAGAGTTTCGCCGCCGAGCGTATGCGTTGTCGGGGTGCACTCGGCGATCGGAAGGGCGCGGGGGATCGGGCGCTGCTGCGGGACCGCGCATCGGTCGTGTTGTGGCGCATCGCAATCGGCACGAGGGGTCGGCGATTTCCGCGGCCGCGTTGGTTTGCGCGGTATTCGCCAGGTGCAGGGCCTTGGTGAGCTGGGGGATCGGTCGATTCGGTGCTGCGGTTGGGTGCCACCGGCCTGCGTTCGAGCGCGGCCGACTCGGGTGCGAATCTCCAAGTTGATCATGATCGGCGCGTTTAGCCTGCTCTCAGGGTGTGTTGCAGGTTGGTCTGGCTTCAGTCGACTCAATAACGATGACGCGCGGTATCAGCTATCCTCGCGGCAGGTGTGACCTCGTTCACGGTTGAAGGAGTGGCGTTCGGATGTTGAGCACGATGCAGGACGAGCAGCTGTCGCTGGCTACGCTGTTGCGGTACGCGCAGAGTTTCCACGGCGATGCGACGATCTCGACGTGGACGGGTGAGGGTGTTCGCACCACTACTTATCGGGAAATGGGCGCCGAGGCGGCGCGGCTGGCCAATGCGCTGCGCGCGCTGGGCATCGGGGAGGGCGACCGGGTTGCCACCTTCATGTGGAACAACACCGAGCACATGGTCGTCTACGCGGCGGTGCCGGCGATGGGTGCGGTGCTGCACGCGCTGAACATCCGGCTGTTCCCCGAGCAGCTGGTCTACGTGGCCAATCACGCCGAGGATCAGGTGGTGATCGTCGACGGCTCGCTGCTGCCGATGTTCGCCGGGTATCTGCCGCAGCTGCGCACGGTCCGGCACGTCATCGTCGCCAACGGCGATCCGGCCGAACTCACCGCGCCCGACGGCGTCCAGGTGCACTCGTATGCCGAACTCCTTGCCGCACAACCGGATACCTACGACTATCCGATTCTGGACGAACACGCCCCCGCCGGGATGTGTTACACCTCCGGCACCACCGGGGACCCCAAGGGCGTGGTCTACTCGCACCGTTCCAACTGGCTGCACGCCATGCAGGTGATCTCGCCGAACAGCATGGGGTTCAACGACAAGGACACCGTGCTGGCCATCGTGCCGCTGTTCCACGCCAATGCGTGGGGAATGCCGTATGCCGCGATGATGGCCGGGGCGAGCCTGCTGATGCCCGATCGGTTCCTGCAGCCGGGCCCGCTGCTGGAGATGATGGCCGCGGTCCGGCCGACCTTCGCGGCCGCCGTGCCGACCATCTGGGGTGGCGTACTGGCCGCGCTCGACGCGCATCCGCAGGACATCTCGCACCTGCGCTCCTGCGCGGTCGGCGGTTCGGCGTTGCCGCCCTCGATGATGAGCGCGTTCCAGGAGAAGTACGGCGTGAAGCTGCTGCACGCCTGGGGAATGACCGAGACCTCGCCGCTGGGCAGTATCGCCCATCCGCCCAAAGGCGCTGCGGGAGAAGAGGA
Organism: uncultured Nocardia sp.; assembly: GCA_966435935.1. Classification (GTDB taxonomy): domain Bacteria; phylum Actinomycetota; class Actinomycetes; order Mycobacteriales; family Mycobacteriaceae; genus Nocardia. The sequence goes on along the minus strand of CBJNFW010000006.1, from coordinate 51,815 downwards.
ATGGGCCTACCGCGCCACCCAGGGCCGGTTCCCGGCGTCGGTGCAGGCCCGGATCGTCGCCGATGACGGCAGCGTTCTGCCCAACGACGGAAAGTCGGTGGGCGAGTTGGAGGTTCGCGGCCCGTGGATCGCCGGATCGTATTATTCGCCCGACGGCAGCGAGGTGGACTCGGGCAAATTCGACGACGGCTGGCTGCGCACCGGCGATGTCGGGCACATCAGCCCGAACGGCTATCTGACCCTGGTGGACCGCTCCAAGGACGTGATCAAATCCGGTGGTGAGTGGATCTCCTCGGTGGATCTGGAAAATGCGATGATGGGTCATCCGGCGGTCGCCGAGGCATCGGTGATCGGTGTCCCCGACGAGAAGTGGGACGAGCGACCGCTGGTGGCGATCGTCTTGAAGGAGGGCGCCACGGCCGATCCGGCCGAGCTGCAGGGCTTCCTGGTGGACAAGTTCGCCAAATGGCAGCTGCCCGAGCACTGGACGTTCATCGACGAGATTCCCAAGACGAGCGTGGGTAAGTTCGACAAGAAGCGCCTGCGTGCCAGGTACGCCGATGGGGATCTGAAAGTCGTCACGCTGTAGGGGTATTCATCAAATGACGCTGGGGTTGCTCCGCTCCTTGGGAGTGCGGGCGTGGACCGAGCTGGAGTATGTGCGGTTGTGCGTGGGCAGCGGGGTCGTCGGGTTCGAGACGCCCGCGACGCTGCTGTCCGCGGGTGGCGCGCTGCTGAAGTACGGAGTTCTGCCCGCGGCGCTGAACCTTTCGGCCGCTCGCTACGGCGATCGGACCGCGCTGATCGACGAGCTGGGCGCGCTGAGTTACCGCGAGCTGGACGATCGGTCGAACCGGTTGGCCAATCAGTGGCGCGTTCGCGGCTTGCGCGACGGCGAGGGCGTGGCGATCCTGGCGCGCAATCATCGCGGACTACTGGACGCGGTCTTCGCCGCCGCCAAGTGCGGTGCTCGAATCATCCTGTTGAACACCGATTTCGGCGGACCGCAGTTGCGGGACGTCGCCCGCCGCGAGGGTATGGACCTGCTGGTGTACGACGAGGAGTACGAGTCGATTCTGGGGTCGCTGAGCCCGCGTCGCGGGGCGTACCGCGCGTGGTCGGACACCAGGGATGCCAGCGATCTGGAATCGCTCATCGCCGCGGGCGAGGGCGCCGCGCCACCCGCGCCGGGAACGAATTCGACCATCGTCCTGCTGACCAGCGGCACCACCGGCACGCCCAAGGGTGCGCCGCGCCCGGAACCGCGTTCGCTCGAACCGCTGGGCGCGATTCTGAGCCGGGTGCCGCTGCGCACCCGCGAGGTCGTGGAATGTCCTGCGCCGCTGTTCCATACGTTCGGTTTCGCGATGGCGATGCTGGCCGTCGGATTCGGGTCCACGCTGGTGATCCGGCGGCGTTTCGATGCGACGCGGGTGCTCGAGAGCATGGCCCGGCACCGGGTGACCACACTCGTCGCGGTGCCGGTGATGTTGGCCCGGCTGACCGAACTGGACCCTTCGGCGTTCGCGCGAAAAGACCTGTCCGCCTTGCGGATCATCTTCGTCGCGGGAGCGCAGCTGGGTGCGGATCTGTGCTGCCGGGCGACGGCGATCTTCGGGCCGGTCGTGTACAACCTGTACGGATCCACCGAGGTCGCCTACGCGACCGTCGCCACGCCGCGGGACCTGGCGGCCGAACCCGGTTGCGTGGGCAAACCGCTGCTCGGCGCGGTGGTGAAGATTCTCGACGATTCCGGCCGGGAACTGCCGCGCGGGGAGACCGGACGCATCTTCGTCGGCAATGCCGTTCAGTTCCGGGGCTATACCGGCGGCGGCGGTAAGGAGCGCGTGCGGGGCTTGATGGCCTCCGGCGATGTGGGCCACTTCGATTCCGCGGGAAGGCTTTTCATCGACGGCCGGGACGACGACATGATCGTCTCCGGCGGCGAGAACGTCTTCCCGGTCGAGGTCGAGGAACTGCTCAACGCGCACAGCGACATTCGCGAAGCCGCGGTCATCGGCGTACCCGACGACACGTTCGGCGCACGGCTCAAGGCGTTCGTGGTGATCAGCGACGACGCGCAACTCACCGAGGACGACGTGAAATCCCATGTGCGGGCGAGCCTGGCCCGCTACAAGGTCCCCCGCGAGGTGGTGTTCCTCGCGGAGCTGCCGCGCAACCCCACCGGCAAGGTGCTCAAGCGAGTCCTGCAGCAGCTCTGACGGTTTCGTTCATCCGGAGCCCGGTGCGGGCGAGGGACCGCCCGCACCGGAATCAGGTCCGGATCAGCAGTTGCGGAGCTCGGGGCTCTGGTTCAGCAGCTGGGCGCGGGTGGAGATGAAGGTGGTGTAGGTGTCGCCGCCGACCGCGGAGATCGGGAAGGCCGCGACGCGGTGGCAGTTCTGGAAGGCCAGTTTGACGCCGAAGTGCCGTTCGAGGCCGCCGCGGATGGAATCCGACGCCATGGCGCGCAACAGCTGGCCGCGTGCCGTCTCGTCCGGCGGCGGAGTCTGGTTGTCAGCGAATTCCGCTGTGCCGGAACGCAGATCGGCAGCCACGCGACTGACGACTTCGTAGGCGTAGGGCAGCGAGTTGCGGACGCATTCGACGAATTCCTCGTCGGACACTTCACCGCGTTCGGCGCGCTCGAGCAGTGCGGTTGGTACGTCGAGTGACATGACGCTCTCCTCCTGGGATGGCGGATGATGCCCTCCGAGTCTAAACGAAAAACGTTGTCAATAACACTGGATTGGGCGCGAAAGTGCTTTTTCCAGAGCCGCTTTCGCCTCCCCGGAGAGCCGGCGAACCAGATCGCCGGCCGGTTCCCGCCCGGCCAGGGCATGCGCCTGACCTGCCCAGAGGTTCACCGCGTCGGCGTCGCCTGAGGCGCGGGCCGCGGCGCGCAGTGGCCCGGTGGCGTAATGGATTTCGGGATAGGCGACCGGCGCTTCGGGGTGATCGAGCATGAACCGGTTACGCAGTCCGCGGGCGCGGCGGCCGGTGAATGCCCGGGTGAGCATCGTCGGAATGTCCAGTGCCAGCGCGTCTCGATGCAGCTGCGGGGTCCCGGCCTCCGGGCAGTTCAGGAAGGCGGTGCCCAGTTGGGCCGCGGCCGCACCGGCGGCGAGGGCCGCGGCCACCCCCGCGCCCGTGGCGATGCCGCCCGCGGCGACGACGGGCAGATCCACGGCGGCGATCAGCAATTGGACCAGTGCGAGGGTGCCGAGCGGGTCGGTGCCGTCGTCCTCGGTGCGGTCGGCGAAGGTGCCGCGGTGTCCGCCCGCTTCGGCTCCCTGCGCCACCAGCACATCGGCCCCTGCCTCGCGGGCGATGCGGGCCTCGGCGACCGAGGTGACCGTCACCCAGGTCTCGGACCCGGCCGCGCGCAGGCGCGCGATCTCCTGTGCCGAGGGGCAGCCGAAGGTGAACGAGACCGCCGGGACCGGGTCGGTGGTGAGCAGGTCCAGCTTCGCGGCCCAATCGTCGTCGTCGAACCGGGCTTCACCGAGGGGATGGTCGCGGCCGACCTCCTCCAGATATCGGGTGTATCGGTCCGCGGGCGTCGGGGTGCCGGGGACGAACAGGTTCAGCCCGAACGGTCCGGCGTCCAGGGCGCGGGTGGCGGCGATCCGCTCGGCGGTGGCCGAGGCCGCCAGATATCCGGCGGCCAGGAAACCCAGGCCGCCGGCGCGGGAGACCGCGGCGGTCAGTTCGGGAGTGGACGGCCCACCGGCCATCGGCGCCAGCACGATCGGGGTACGGAGCTCGTCGATGATCACTCTCACAGTGTGGCTCCCCGAGGGCTCCGAGATGCTTGTGATCCCACTCTCACCTGCGTTTATTCCGAGAAAGGTTGCGAAAAGGTCACGACGGAGTACAGTTTCCGTCACACCGATGCCGAATCGTTACCGAAATGCAGGTTTCGACCTTCGGGAGTGTACCGGCATCGACAACCGAAGTGAATCGACGCTAGGACGCACCTTGCCGCAGCACCGGGAGACATCGAGTTCCGTATCGGTCAGGGATCTGCTCGGGGATGGCGTCGTGAGCCGTTCGGCCCGGCACCGGGCCGAACCACGCCACGAGCGGATGCGGCTTGCCGCCGGCACCGCGGTCGCGACCGGCGCACTGATCGGCGTCACCGCCCAGTTCGCCCAGGCTGCGCCGCTGCCGGGTGTGCACACCGCCAACAGCGCCGACACCATCGCGCTCAAACCCGCTGTCGCGCCGGTCGCCGAGGCCACCGAGGCCACCGAGGCCCCCGCGCGGGTGCCGCTGGAGGCCGCGGCGCCCACCCCGGCAGCCGCACCGGTCGCCGCGACGGCGCCCGCCCCCGCAGCCGCACCCGCACCGTTCGGCTTGCAGAATCTGCCTCCCGAGGTGGCCGGGCCGCTCGCGCAGGCCGAGCAGGTGATCAAGAATCTGCAGCAGCAGGCCGCGCCGCAGACGCAGGCGCAGGCACAGGCCGTCCGCCCGGTCTCCGGTCAGCTCACCTCCGGATACGGTTCGCGTTGGGGCGCATTCCATTACGGCGTCGACTTCGCCGATCCGATCGGCACCCCGATCCGATCCGTGGAGAACGGCACGGTCATCCAGGCCGGACCCGCCTCGGGATTCGGACTGTGGGTGCGGGTGCGGCAGGACGACGGGACCACGGCCGTCTACGGCCACGTCAACCAGATCCTCGTACACGAGGGACAGCGGGTGAACGCCGGCCAGACCATCGCGACGGTCGGCAACCGGGGCGATTCCACCGGCCCGCATCTGCACCTCGAAATCTGGGATCCGTCCGGCCGCAAGGTCGACCCGGCGCCCTATCTGGCCGCCAAAGGGGTCGTATTACAGGCGCAGTCGTGGGGATCGGGCCAGTAGCCGTGGGCGCCGCGGGCCGCACGCGGCCACGGCTCGCCGTCGTCGGGGGTGGTCAGACCGACGTGCACGAATTGTTCGACACCGGCTCCCTCTACGGGCGCACCTATGCCACCCTGGTCCAGCATCCCCGGGCCACGCTGGCCGAATTGGCCGCGCACCTGGAATGCCCGCCGGAACTGGTCCAGGCCGCCCTCGACCGGTTGTGCGAGGTGCAGGCCGCGGTCCGGATCGATGCCGCCGGCCGCACCGTCTGGGACGCGCACGCACCCGAGGCGTTGTCCGAGGCCGAGGCGCGCCGCCGTCAGCAGGACACGGCCCGGATGCATGCCGCCGCGGCGCGGTTGGGCGAGACGTTCCGGTCGGTGCGGCGATCGGGTCGCGGCGACGGCGTCATCGTGCCGATGTACGAAACCCGGGAGATCATCGCGGAATTCGAGGATCTGCACCGCGGCGCACGCAAGAACGTGCGGCTGATCGAACGCGGCCCGTACGTCTGCGACGCCGAACGTTCCGAGCGGCTGTTCGAGCTGAAGTCCGCGCGGCTGGCCGCCGGGGTCCGCTATCAACTGCTGTATCAGGACACCATCTATCAGGATCCGGATCGGTTGCGGCACGCGCTGGCCGTCACCGCGGCGGGGGCGCAGGCGCGCACTCTGCCCGATCCGCCGCTGAAGGTGATCGTCGCCGACGGCGAACGGGCCACCATCGTGTTGCACAACGACGAGCGGCGCGGCGATCCGATGGGTCTGCGGATCGGCCCCTCGCCGACGCTGGACCTGATGATGCGCACCTTCGACGTGCTGTGGTCGCTGTCGGCGCCGATCTCGGTGAATCCGAGTGAGCCCCTGGACGAGCGCGATCGCGCGATCCTGACCCTGATGGGACTGGGCGCTACCGATGACACCATCGCCCGGCGGCTGGGGATGTCGCGGCGCACGGTGGTGCGGCGGACCGCCAGTCTGCTCGAACGGCTCGGTGCGAGCACGCGTTTCCAGGCGGGAGTGCAGGCGATCCGGCGCGGATGGTTGTGAGGGCCCGGTACCTCCGTGGCGGCAACGCCGAGATCTACAGCCGTATATGCTTTCTCGGACCGTGCGAGTGAGGTTCGACCTGAGTTCGGCGGTGCGGACCGGCCGACCGCGAGAGGTGACATCGCTCGAATGCATACAGCTCGTCGTACCGCACGGGGAAATCGCCGTCGGCGTTCCGGCAATCCTCTGTTCGGTCAATTGCTCACCGCCGCAGTGGAATCGGCCGCCGATGCGGTGGCGATCCGGGGGTATGCCAGCGGTGATCCGGCCGCTGTGCGCGAGCTGACCTATCGCGAGTTCGACGAGGCGTCCTCGCGGCTGGCCCGGGAGTTGATCGCCCGTGGCATCGGGCCCGGCGATGCGGTGGCCGTGGGCATCGATCGCTCGCTCGAATGGGTGCTGGCGGTCTGGGCGATCGCCAAGGCCGGTGCGGCCTGCGCACCGGTGGACCCGGCCGGCCCGGCCGAACGACTCGCCCGCATTCTCACCGAATCCGGTGCGGCACTTGGCTTGACGACCACCACGTGCCGAGCCGACCTCGGTGACGAGCTGGTATGGCTCGAACTCGACGACGCGCACACCGGCGAGCACATCGACGCCCACGCCGCGCATCCGATCTCCTACACCGACCGGGTGCGCCAGCTCACCGAGCAGCATCCCGCCTTCGTCGTGCACCCGTCCGGTTCGGCCGGTGGCGTCGTGGTCACCCACACCGGCCTGGCCACCGTGGTCAACGCGATGCGCGAACACCTCGGGGTGGACGGCGAATCGCGGGTGGCCCAGCTGGGGGCGCCGGATTCCGGCCTGGCGATGCTGGAGTTGATGCTCACCTTCTCCTCCGGTGCGATGCTGATCGTCGGTCCGCCGGAGGTTTCCGGCGACCGGCTCGCGGATCTGCTGCGGCGCGAGCGGATCACTCATCTGCTCAGTAGCCAGGAGGCGCTCGAATCGGTGGATTCGTCCGGCTTGGACGATCTCGAGGCCGTCGCGGTGATCGGCGACCGGTTCGATGCGGAGCAGATCGGCCGTTGGGTACGTGGCGGGCGCGCGGTGCACACCGCGTACGGACTCCCCGAGGCGACGATTCTGGATACCGTCAGCGGCGTCGTTCAGTCCGGCCAGGCCGCGACGATCGGTGCTCCGATCGCGGGAATCGGTGCGTTCGTGCTGGATTCGCGGTTGCGGCCGGTACCGGTGGGTACGGTCGGCGAGTTGTATCTGTCCGGACCGGTACTCGCGCAAGGGTATTCGGGTCTTCCGGGCGCTACCGCCGGCCGGTTCGTGGCCAGCCCCTTCGGCGCGGAGACCGCGCAGCCCGGCATGCGGCTGTTGCGGACCGGAGATCTGGTGCGGCGCAACGAGTCCGATGGTTCCATCGAATTCGTGTCACGGATGCCCGAGCCGATCTCGGCGATGCGGGGGCCGGTCCCGTCCGTGTTGTTGGAGCAGGCCGTCGCGGAAACCTTCGCCGCCCTGCTGATTCCCGCCGACGCCGGGCAGCGCTCGATCCAGGCCACCGACGACTTCTTCGCCCTGGGCGGCGATTCCCCGCTGGCCGAGGTGGCCGCGGCGCGGATCGGCGCGACGTTGGGACTGTGGGTGCCGGCGCGGTTCGTCTTCGAGGCATCCACGGTGCGGGGCCTGGCCGAACGCATCGGGCGGCACGTGGAGTCGGTGGCCGCACGCGAACTGCGGCCCATGCCCCGTCCGGAGCGGATTCCGCTGTCCTATGTCCAGCAGCGGATCTGGTCGCGCAACCGGTTCGATCCGGCGAGTGCGACCGACAACATCCCGGTGGCGATGCGGCTGCACGGCCCGTTGGACATCGAGGCGCTGCGCCTCGCGGTCCGGGACCTGGTGGGGCGGCACGAGATCCTGCGCACCTTGTTCCCCGAATTCCGCGGTGCCGGTTATCAACTCGTCCTGCCGACAGCCGATCCCCGAGCGACACCGCAGGTCCGGGTCATCCGTGCGGCGGAGAGTGAACTGCTTGGTCTGGTATCCGAAATCGTCGGCGCCGGCTTCGATGTGACCGCCGAACCGCCGCTGCGGCTGCGCGTGCTCTCCGCGAGCGAGACCGATCATGTCCTGGTGTGCGTACTGCATCGCATTGCGGGAGACGGCTTCTCGACCGGGCCGCTGAGCCGTGACCTGATGACCGCCTATCGAGACCGGGCGCAGGGCCAGGCCCCGCGGTGGCCCGCGCTCGAGGTGCAGTACGTCGATTACGCCCTCTGGCAGCGTGAGGTGCTGGGTGCCGAGGACGATCCGGATTCCGTTCCCGCACAGCAGATCGAATTCTGGCGCGGGGAACTGGCCGGACTGCACGAGCAGTCGGAGCTGCCCGCGGACCAGCCGCGTCCGGCCATCGCCTCGCAGCGCGGCGCGACGCTGGAGTTCGAGATCGACGCGCGAGTGCATGCCGTGCTGAATCGGGTGGCGCACGAGCACGGCGCGACCTTGTTCACGGTGCTGCACGCGATTCTGGCGATCCTGCTGGCACGCTTGTCCGGCACCCTTGACATCGCGATCGCCGCCCCGGTCACCGGACGCGGCGCTGTGGCGCTGGACGAACTCGTCGGAGCCTTCGCCAATATCCTGGTGCTGCGCGCGAATATCGATCCGGGCATCCGATTCGCCGATCTGCTGACCGCGGTGCGTGATTCGGACCTCGCGGCGCTCGGCAACGCCGACGTGCCGTTCGAACAGCTGGCGGAGGAATTGGATCCGGTGCGGTCCGCGGCCCGGCATCCGCTGTGCCAGGTCGCGCTGACCTTGCGCAATACCGCACGGACCCGTCCGGAACTGCCGGGCCTGACCGTCGACGATATCGAATTCGACACCGCGCGAGCCGAATTCGACCTGCAGCTGACCATGTCCGAACGTCTCGGCGAACACGGCGACGCGCAGGGGATGACGGCCCGGTTCACCTATGCCACGGATCTTTTCGAGGATGCGACCGTCCGCGATTTCGCGCACCGTTTCGGCCGGGTGATCGATGCCGTCACCGCCGACGACCGGGTGATCGCCGGCGATATCGACGTGCTGCTGCCGGGTGAGCGCGAACTGGTTCTGCGCGAATGGAATACGCCAGGGACCGTGGTTCCCGCGGTGACGCTGGTGGATCTGATCGCCGAGCGGGCGAACGAGCGTCCCGGCGCGATCGCGATCCGATCCGGTGATACCGCGTTGAGTTTCGGCGAGCTGATGCGGCGGGCGAACCGGGTCGCGCGGGCGTTGATCGGCCATGGTGCGGGGCCGGAGTCGGTGGTGGCCGTGGTGGTCGAGCCCAATGCGGACCTTGCGGTGGCGTTGCTCGGCGTGCTGCTGTCCGGGGCGGGTTACGTTCCGATCGATCCCGACTCGCTGGTCCGGAACGCCACGGCCGCGAGTACGCGGCCCGGTTCCGGGCCGGATCCGCTCGAGTCCGTGCTCGCCGACACCGCGGCGGTTTGCCTGCTGACCACGGCCGAGGTGCGAACTTCGGTGCACGGCAACCAGATTCCGGTCGTCATCCTGAACGACGTCGAACAGTTCCACGACGCTCCCGTGACCGACGCCGACCGGATTCGCCCGTTGCGGCCGGAGAACACGGCGTATCTGAACTACTCCGCGGGTCCGGGCGGTACGCCCAGGGCCGTGAGCATCAGCCACCGCAACGTGGTCGAGCTGTTCGTCAATGCCCGGCCGCTGTTCGATATCGCCGAGACCGACGTGTGGGCACTGTGCCATTCGTACACCGACGACCTGTCGGTGTGGGAGTTGTGGTGTGCGCTGGCGACCGGCGCGGCCGTCGTGGTGGTCGACCGGCCGACCGCGCTGTCACCGGAGTCGTTGCGGGAGTTGCTGGTTCGGGAACAGGTGACGGTGGTACAGCAGACGCCGCCGGAGTTCGACGGGCTGGTCGAGGCCGATCGGGCCGCGAGCGACAGCGAATTGGGCAGCTCGGCCAGGCTCGCGCTGCGCTATCTGGTGCTCGGTGGGGAGGCGCTGAACCCGCAGTCGGTGCGGCGCTGGTACGAGCGGCACATCTCGAATTCCCCTCAGCTGGTGAACATGTACGGAATCGCCGAGAGCACGGTGCACGCGTCGTTCCTCGCGGTGGACGAGCACTGGGCGGACGATCCGGTGAACGCGGTCGGGCGGGCCCTGCCGGGGCTGGCCTGTTACGTGCTGGACGAGCGGTTGCATCCGGCTCCGATGGGCGTGGCCGGGGAGATGTACCTCTCGGGTGGACAGCTGTCCCGCGGCTGTGCCGGTCGGCCCGGACCGACCGCGACGCAGTTCGTGGCCGATCCATTCGGGGAGCCCGGATCCCGGATGTATCGCACGGGTGATGTGGGCCGCTGGATCGGTTTCGGAGGCGAGGCCGTGCTCGAGTATGTCCGGCGTGCCGAGCGGGTTCCGGTGGATGCGCCGCCTCGGACGACGGCGCGGAGCCGCATCGCGCAGCCCGAACCGGACTACACCACAACCGAACTAGCGCCGCTGGATGGTCGTGCGGCGGGTACGGCCGGTCCCGCGTTGGCGCAGGCGCTGGCGGCGATCGTCGAGGACGATCCGGACGGGCCCGCGGTGGTGTCCGGTGTGAGCGCGTTGTCCTTCGCCGAACTCGACGTGCGATCCTCGCGGCTGGCCCGGGTCCTGATCGACCGGGACTGCGGCCCGGGCGTCGGCGTCGCGGTCCGGTTCGACCGCGGGTTCGGCGCGGTGGTGGCCGTCTGGGCGGTGCTGAAAGCCGGTGCGGCAGTGGTGTTCACGGCGGCGAATGCGCCGGAGCCCGAGGTGTCGGTCGGGCTGACCGGCGTTCCGACGTACGGTTCGCACATCGACTGGCTGGTTCCGGCCAATCCGGCGGTGGCCGCCGAGATCGACAGCCGATCGGCTCGTCCGGTGACGTACGCCGACCGCACCCGTGCGCTGCGGGGTGGAGATCCGGCATTCGTCACCGCGGATACCGTTCTCGATTACGACGAATTGGCCGCGGTCGTGGATCGATTGCGCTCGGGCACCGAATTGGATATCGAATCGCGCACTTTTCATCTGGGGGCTCCGCAGTCTCCGGCGGCATTACTGGAAATTGTGGCGGCCGGTGCGGCGGGCGCGGCACTGGTATTGCCGCCGCCGAATCCGGACGAAGCGGTCGACGCCACGGTGCTTGCCGCGGAATGGGTGACGCATCTGTTCACCGACGCGGCTGGGCTCGCCCGGCTGGATCCGGCGCCGCTGGCGGATTTGCGGGCCGTCGTTCTGGACAATGGCGCGGCGCCGGCCGAGGGCTTCGGCGTCGTGCGGACGTTCATGGTGCTCGACGAGTTGATCCGGTGAATTCCGGCCCACCGGGTGACCATCGGGCCTTCGTACTCCACAATGGTCTGGTTCCGCGGGCGGCCACCCTCCGCCTCGGAATATCCGCACGACGGTGATATCGGCCGCTGTCGTGTTCGATCGATCGAGGGTGGCGTCCCCAGCGGCGCATGAGCAACAACAGGCAGGGTGTGAGGCAACGTGCTTCGGGTGTTCGGACGGCGCAACATGATCCGGCAGGGGATTCCGGCATGAGCCGCCCGAGTCGCCACCGGTCTGCCCGCAGCCGCCGGACGCGCGTGGTCACCCTGCCTCAGCTGATGTCGACCGCGGTCGAGGCCGATCCGGACGGCACCGCGATCGTCCTCGCCGATGCGGCCGGTACGCTCGCGGAGCTGACCTATGCCGAGCTGGACGAGCGTTCCACGCGTCTGGCGCGGCTGCTGATCGCCCGCGGTATCGGTCCCGAAGACCTGGTCGCCGTGGCTTTTCCGCGTTCGCTCGAGGCGGTGATCGCGCTCTGGGCGGTTGCCAAATCGGGCGCGGGATTCGTTCCGATCGATCCGGACGATCCGGCCCAGCGCATCGCGCACATCGTCGTGGATTCCGGCGTGGTGCTGGGCCTGACCGTGGCCGCGACCCGCGCGGCACTGCCCGGCACGACGCCCTGGCTGGCCGTCGACACCGCCGCGATCGCCGTGGAGCTGGAGGAATTCGACGCCGATCCGGTCACCTACGCCGACCGGCTGCGGCCGCTGCGCGCCGAACATCCCGCCTACGTGGTGTACACCGTCGACGCGATCGGCGCACCGCACGGCGTCATGGTGACGCAGGCCGGACTGTCGGTGCTGTCCGATGCGCAGCGGACGCGTTATCAAGCCGACGGCGATTCGCGGACGCTGGCCTTCGCGGCTCCCTCGGACGATGCGTCGGTGCTGGAACTGCTGCTCGCCGTCGGCGGGGCGGCGACGATGGTGGTGGCCGCGCCGTCCGTGCGCGGTGCCGGCGAACTGGCTCCGCTGCTGTTGCGCGAGGACGTCACGCACGCGTATCTGCCGCCCGAGGCCCTGGCGGCCATGGATCCGGCCGGACTGGACGAATTGCGCGTGGTGATCTGCGCGGGCCGGTCGTATCCGCCGGAACTGGTGGACCGCTGGACGCAGCCGATCGGCGCGGGTCCGTTCGGCGCGGCCGTGCGCCGTTTCCTGCACGGATACGGGTCGGCGGAGACCACCGTCCTGACCAATATCGGCACGCCGAATTCGCCGGCGGAGGCATCCGGGATCGGCGCGCCGAATCCCGGGATCACCGAATATGTGCTGGACGAGCGGCTTTCGGTGGTGCCCGACGGGGAAACCGGTGAGCTGTACATCGCCGGTGCGCAGCTGGCGCGCGGATATCTGCGGCGTCCGGCGCGGACCGCCGCGTATTTCGTGGCGAATCCGTTTCTCGGCGGACCCGAGGGCGCGGGTCTGTCCGCCGCCGATTCGCGGCTGTTCCGGACCGGGGACCGGGTGCGTCGTTCGGCCGACGGCTCCATCGAGTACATCGGCCCCGCCACTGCAGTGGTGACCGCCGGTCTCATGCCCGGGGTGCGGGATGGGCTCGATCGGGCGCCGGTCGAGGGGGTGTCCGGCGCGGGTGCCGATGCCGGCCGGGCGAGCGTCGACCCGCGTCCGGCTTCCGGGCAGGAGGCGGCCGATCGGCCTTCGGCCGTGCGGGATTCGGCGGTCGGTGCGGGTTCGTGGGACAGCGCGCGGGGTGGCGATCGCACCGCGGGCGCGGCATCGGTCGAGAACGCGTCCGGTGCGTCGAGGATCGATGGGCCGTTCGCGGATGCGCCCGCCGGGTGGGGTTCGGGGTCGCGGTCGGCGGATGCGGATCGGCGTGAAAAGGCTGTTACCGGGGCGGATTCGCTCGAGTTGGGGCGGGACCGTTCGTTCGCCGAGCCGGATTCGTCCGGCGAACGGCGTTCGGACGCGTGGTCCGCGGATGGTCCGGGCGACGTCGGTGCCGATTCGGTTGTGAGCGGGGCCGACGCATCGGTCGCGGCGGCGCGTGGCAGCGATTCCGTGGCGCCGGAGGACGCGGACGCGAACCGGCGGCAGGCGGCTGGGGGTACTGCGCCGGATTCCGTCGATGCCGATGCCTCGGTGGGAAGTGATCGGTCGTTCGCTGTCGAGGATTCGATCGGTGTGCGGGAATCGGCGGACAGTGCCGGTGCGGCCGGCGATCGGGCTTCGGAGCCCGACAGTGTGGGCGCGTTGCCCGATTCGGACGCACGGCCCGAGCCGATTCCGTTGACAGCGATGCCGCGGCCGTCGACGACCGTGGAGTTCGAGGACACGGTGCTGCCGGGGGTGCCGTTGTCGGCGGCGCAGGAGCGGATGTGGGCGATCAATCGCTCGAATCCGGCGACTTCGGCGCACAACGTGTGTTTCGCCGTGCGGATCAGCGGGCGGATGCGGGTGGAGGCGCTGCAGGTCGCGGTGGTCGACGTCATCGAGCGGCACGAGATGCTGCGGACGGTCTATCCGCAGTCGGACGGGACCGGATATCAGGTCGTGCTGCCGCTGGACCGGGTGCTCGCGGATCTGACGCCGGAGCCGCTGCGGGAATCCGAGATCGAGGGCTGGCTGGGCGATTACGCACGCCTTGCCTTCGACGTGACCGCCGAGATCCCGGTTCGGATCGGCGTCGCCCAGATCGCCGAGGACGAGCACGTGGTGGTCGTCGTGGCGCACCGCATCGCCGCGGACGAGGCCAGTGTGACGCCGTTTCTGCGCGATCTCGCGGTGGCTCTGCTGGGTCGGCGCAATCGAGCCAAGCCGTCGTGGGCGCCGCTGCCGTTGCAGTATGCCGACTACGCGCTGTGGCAGCGCTCGGTGCTCGGCGATGCGACCCGGCCGGGTTCGCCCGCGGCGCGGGAGATCGCTTACTGGCGAACAGCTTTGGCCGGTATCACGGACGGGCCGAGTCTGCCCGCGGACCGGCCGCGGCTCGCGACGCCGTCCGGACGCGGTGCGGTGTACGCCTTCTCGGTGGATCGCGAGGTTCAGGCCGCACTCCTGGAACTCGCCCGCACCGCGGGCGGCACGCTGTTCACCGCCCTGCACGCGGGATTCGCCGCGCTGATCGGGCGGCTGTCGGGTGCGAGCGACGTCGTCGTGGGCACCTCGGTTCCGGGCCGCGATGCGCGTGAACTCGACAGTGCCATCGGCCTTTTCGAGAATCCGGTGGTCCTGCGCACCCGGGTCGATCCGACCATGTCCTTCGCCGATCTGCTGGCGGCGGTGACGCGGCACGACCTTGCCGCGTTCGAACACGCCGAGTTGCCGTTCGGGCTGTTGGCCGAGGCGCTGGGCGCGGGGGCCACGCGAGCGTACCCATCGTGGTTGCGGGTCGCGCTGACGGTTCGCCAGGAGCGTTCCGCGCAGCTGGATCTGCCCGGATTGTCCGCTACGGCAGTCGAATTCGACGGCGGTGGGGCGGAATTCGACTTGCGGCTGGACGTGTTCCCGCGCACGCGGGACGGTGTGCCCGACGGGTTGTCGGCCTCGTTCTGCTATGCCACCGACCTGTTCGACGAGATCACCGTGGCCGGATTCGCCGACCGCCTGGTCCTGTTGCTGGAGGCGGTCACGGCCGATCCGCGTCGTCCGGTCGGCGATGTGGAGTTGCTGCAACCCGACGAGCGGATGCGGATCCTCGGCGACTGGAACAACACCCGGTACGCGGTCGAGCCCGGACTGCTGCTGGACGGCTATCGGCGTGCGGTGCGGGAGCATCCGGACGCGATCGCGGTCTCCAGCGCCGACCTGGAACTCACCTACGCCGAGTTCGATACGCGGGTGAATCAGCTTGCCCGCCTGCTGATTTCGCGCGGGGTCGGGCCCGAGACCACGGTGGTGCTCGCGATCGCGCCCTCGCTGGATCTGTTGATCGGCATGTACGCGATCGTGACCGCCGGTGGGGCATACGTACCGGTGGATCCGGACCATCCGGCCGAGCGGATCGGGTACATCCTCGAGACGGTGCGGCCGGTGTGCGTGGTCACCACCGTCGCGGATTCGGTTCCGGTGCCGCACGATACGCAGAGCCTGCGGTTGGACACGATGGATCTGAGCGGATTCGATCCGAGTCCGGTGCGGGCCGAGGAACTGACGCGCCCGCTGCGTCCCGGCCATCCCGCCTATGTCATGTTCACCTCGGGATCGACCGGGCGGCCCAAGGGCGTGGTCGTCTCGCACGCGGCCATCGACCACCAGCTCGCCTGGATGCTCGCGGCCTACCCGCTGGCGAGCGATGATGTGTACCTGCAGAAGACACCGCCGACCTACGACGCCTCGCTGTGGGGATACTTCCTGCCGTTGCGGGCGGGGGCGCGGCTGCGGCTCGCCGCGCCGGACCGTTCCGATCCACTGTATCTCGCGGAATCCATTATCGCGCACGGCGTTACGGTCACCGACTTCGTGCCCTCGCAGCTCGCGGCATTCGCGGACCGCACCGCGCCCGGAATCTGCCCGACGCTGCGGGAGATCTTCGTGATCGGCGAAGTGCTGCCGGCCCGGACGGTCGCGGCGTTCGCGCGGATCAGCGATGCGCGGGTGCACAACCTGTACGGTCCGACCGAGGCCACGGTCTCGGTGACGTACTGGCCCGCCGCCGGCGCGGACGGGATGAACGTCCCGATCGGGTTGCCGCAGTGGAACACTCGGGTCTACGTGTTGGACGACCGGCTGCGCCCGGTGCCGGTGGGCGTTCCGGGCGAGTTGTATCTGGCGGGTGCGGCACTGGCCCGCGGCTACGCGAATCGGCCCGGCCACACCGCGGATCGGTTCGTGGCCGATCCGTTCTCGGAGCAGGATGCCGGGGGACGGATGTACCGCACCGGCGACCTGGTCGTCTGGCGCGAGGGTTCGGGCGAACTGCCCGCGCGGCTGGATTTCCTGGGCCGCACCGATTTTCAGATCAATATCGGTGGTCGTCGGATCGAACCCGGCGAGATCGAAACCGCTCTGCTAGCGCAATCCTCGGTCGGAGACGCGGTGGTGGTGGCGCGGGACGACCGGCTCGTCGCCTATGTCGCACCGCGTCCGAACAAACGGATCGTGACCGAACGGGTGGCCGCCTCGCTGGCGGAAGTCCTTCCGGAGGAACTCATTCCGGACGTCGTGGTCCCCATGGACGCGCTACCGCGCACGGCCGCGGGCAAACTCGACCGTGGTGCGCTGCCGGACCCCGCACTCGGCGTCGCGACCTCGTCCTCGCTGAAGGTCGTCCGCGTCGGCACACCCGCACCCCGCACGCCCGAACCCGCGTCGCCGCCCCCGGTACGGAAGGAGACCGACCCCGCGGCGGAGACGGGTTGGCTGTCCAAGCAGTGGAAGCTGGACCCGCTGTCGGGGTCGGACACGCCGGTGGAACCGGAGCCGGAGCCCGAGTCCCGAATCGAACTTCCGCGCCGGTCGACAGCTGAGCCCGGCCGACCGGGCGATGCCGATCAGTCCGCTGCTGGTTCGGATTCGGAGGTGTCTGCGGAGCCGGAGTCGGGGGTGATGCTGCCGCGGCGGTCGCGGGCCGTGGCGCGTCGGCGGGATGATGCCGAGACGGATTCTGGTGTGCATTCGGCGTCGGTGGAGTCTCGGGCGGCGGTGGGACTTTCGGGTCGGTCGGAGGACGAGTCTCGTAGTGGTGCTGATGCCGATGAGTTCGGTTCCGCCGCGGGATCGGAGGCGTTTGCGGAGCCCGAGTCGCGGGTGATGCTGCCGCAGCGCTCGCGGGGCGAGGCGCGTCGGCGGGATGATGCCGAAGAGTCCGGCTCGGCTGCGGGCTCGGGCTCGTTGGAGTCCGAGCCCGGGATGGGACTTCCGCGTCGGTCGCGGGGCGCCGCCGGTCGGCAGGTCGATGACGGCGTGGCCGAAGCTGCTGCGCAACACACTGCGGCGCAGGGTGATTCGACTTCCGATTCGGGGGACGCGGGACGGTCCGCGAGGTCGCATGCCGGATGGTCGCCGCGGTTGGTGCCCTCGGAGGAGAACGGCGCGGCGGAAGATGTTCGGGCGGAAGCTGATTCGTCGTCGCGTTCGGAGCCCGTTCGTCTGCCGCGTCGTGCGGCGGGGTGGTCGCCGCGGGTGGTGTCGTCGCAGGAGTCCGGTGCGGGGGATGAAGGCGTTTCGGAGTCCGATTCGTCGTCGCGTTCGGAGCCCGTTCGTCTGCCGCGTCGTGCGGCCGGATGGTCGCCGCGCGCGTCGTCCTCGGCGACCCACGGAGCGCAGGACGAGGGTGCTGCGGAGCCCGCGCCCGACGAGTCGGCGGCAGAGGCGAAGCTGGATTCGCTGCAGCCGGGGTCCGGGTTGTCGTCGCTGCGGGCGGGCTTCGACCGTGGATTGCGTTCGGGCGCAGGATGGTCGGATGAGGCCGAGTCGTCGTCGGTGCCGAGTGCGGAGCAGACCGCGGAATCGCCGGAGCGGCCGGGCCTTCCGCTGCGGCGATCCCGCGACGAGGCGGATTCGGACCAGGATTCGCTGTCGGACAACGGTTCTCAGGCGGAGTCTCGCACAATGCTGTTGCCTCGCTGGTCGGTGCCGCAGGAGTCGGAGGCGCCTGCCGCCGGTGCGGCTCGGGCGGATGTCGAGCCGGTGCCGTTGTCACCCACGCAGGAGTGGCTGTGGGCCTTCGGCCGGGACGAACAGGGCGGGCATGTCCCGGCGGCGTTCCATCTGCCGTTCGCGTTGCGGTTGGCGGGAAGTCTGGACGTCGAATCACTGGGTGCCGCGCTGGACGACGTGATCGCTCGGCACGAGGTGCTGCGCACGGTGTATCCGCCTGCGCGAGAACCGGATTCGGGCGCCGTGCAGCGGATCCTGGCTGCCGTGCCGCGTCCGCCGCTGACGACACGGCGGATCGCGCGCGCCGACATTCCGGCGGCGGTGCGAGAACTCGCGGCCGCGCCGTTCGACGTGACCGCCGAACCGCCGCTGCGGGTGCAGTTGTTCGAGATCACCGATCTGGCACCGGGTTCGCGCCGCGAGCACGTGCTGGCCATGGTGGTGCATCGCATCGCCGCGGACAGCTCCGCGCTGGGCCCGATCGTGGCCGATCTGATGGTGGCCTATGCGGCGCGGACCGCGAATCATCCGCCGCGATGGGCGCCGCTGTCGGCGCAGTACGCGGACTACGTCCGCTGGCAGCAGTCCATGCTCGGTGCCGAATCCGATCCGGAATCGGTCGCCGCCCGGCAGATCGCCTACTGGCGCGGTGAACTCGCGGGGCTGCCCGACGTGCTCGATCTGCCCGGAGCCCGCCCGCGCCCGGAAGTCGCGTCGATGGTCGGTGCGTGGACCGGCGTCCACATCGATGCCGGCACCCACACCGCGCTACTGGAACTCGCGCACACCCATGCGACGACCCTGTTCACCGTCCTGGAGACCGCCGTGGCGGCGTTTCTGGCCCGCCTGTCGAACGGTGACGACATCGCGATCGGCGCTCCGGCCCCCGGACGCGCCGCGGGTGAGTTCGAGGATCTGATCGGCTCGTTCGGCAACACGGTGGTGCTGCGCACACGACTGAATTCCGCGGAGTCCTTCAGCGACTTGCTGATTCGTCAGCGGGACAGTCAGGAACGGGCCTTCGCACACGCGGACCTGCCGTTCGCGAGTCTCGTGGAGGCGCTGGGCATCCGCCCGTCCACCGCCCGCAATCCGCTGTACCAGGTGGGTGTTTCGGTGCAGGCGCCCGCACGCACGACGGTGGAACTGCCCGGCCTGACGGTCGAGAATCTCGATACCGAACTCGAGGTCGCACCGGTTGACCTGAACCTGACCGTCACCGAGACCTACGACTCCGACGGCAATCCGTCCGGCATCGGCGGCCGGATCACCTACGCCACAGACCTTTTCGACCAGAGCGCGGCAGAGAGCCTGGCCACCGGCCTCACCGGCCTGCTGACCACCCTCGTCGCCGACCCCACCCGGCCCCTGGGCGCCATCGGAATAGGTGGCCTCGACGCGGTCGGCGAATCCGACGCCCCGGCACCGGCACACGCCTCCGAAAATGCCGCCGCCCAAGCGGAGCATCGGGATGCTGAGCCCGCCGATCGAGCCGATGCTCTTCCGCCTCTGGCTCAGCGTCGCGGACCTCGCGGCGCGGCACCTGAAACGAATGTCGCGAGTGCCACTGCGAGTGGGGATTTCGGTGGTCGCGGGGATTCGGGACGTGCGAATGACTCCGTTCGCGTGGATGCCTACTCGGAGTATCGGGATGCCGAGCCCGCCGATCGAGCCGATGCTCTTCCGCCTCTGGCTCAGCGTCGCGCAACTCGGGGCGCGGCACCGGAGTCCGCGGCAGCGAATGCTGCTTCCGATGCCGGGCAAGCGGTTCGCGGGGATTCGAACGACGCGAGCGTGGATGCGCGGTGGGGCCGGGATTCCGACGCGGCCTCGGACGAACACGGCGACGGAACGACCCTGGTGTCGCTGTTCGAGGACGCGGCGGAGGCCGAACCCGACCGGGTGGGAATCATTTCCGCCTCGGCGGAGAATGCCGGTGGGCCGGCGGAATTCGCCCTCGGCGAGCTGGACGCCTGGGCGAACCGGTTGGCGCGGTATCTGATCTCGCTCGGTGTGGGCCGGGGATCGGTTGTGGCGCTGGCTGTTCGGCGCTCGGTCGATCTCGGCGTCGCCGTCTACGCGGTGGCCAAGGCCGGTGGTGCGTCGCTGCCCATCGATCCGGAGGGAGATGCGGACCGCAATCGGGAGATCCTCGCGGGGGCCGGGCCGGTCTGCGTGTTGGCCGATGCGGAATATCCGTTCGTGGCCTCGAATCGCCCTGGTGGTGACGGGAGTTTCGACGCGCCGACCGAACTGCTCACCCCGATCGGGCGCACGCCCGCGCATCGGCCCGCCGCGGGCGGACAGCCGATGGTCGTCCGGGTCGACAGGCTGAATCTGGACGGTATCCCGACCCATCGGCTCGCCGATGCGGAGCGAATCGAACCGCTGCGGGCGAACCATCCGGCGTGGATCATCCAGTCCGCGGGTTCCGATCGCGCGGTCGTCTCGCACGCCGGCGCCGTGGGGCAATTGACCGGCAGTGCAACCGAATTCGGGCTGGACGCCGAGGGCCGGGCCCGGTTGGCGACTGCCGCGACGGCAGATCTTTCGGTGTGGGAATTCTGGACGGTCGCGGTGGGCACCCCGGTTCAGCTCGGTGAGCAGGCCGTCCGGCCGCGCACCATCCCGGAACTCATGACCTCGGCCGTGGCCGCGAACCCGAACGGTGCGGCGGTGGTGTTCCGGGGCCGCAGCTTCACCTACACCCAGCTCGATCGCGCCTCATCCAAGCTGGCGCGGCGGCTCATTCAGCTCGGTGCGGGCCCGGAGAAGCCGGTGGCCGTGGCCATTCCGCGCTCGCTGGAGGCACTGGTGACGCTGTGGTCGGTCGCAAAGACCGGAGCGGCGGTGGTGCCGGTCGAGCCGAGCCTGCCCGGTGATCGGATCACCGATCTGGTGTCGGATTCCGGTGCGGTCCTGGGCGTGACGGTTCGCGCCGTGGTCGCGGGGCTGCCGCAGATCGACGGCGAATGGCTGGTGCTGGACCATCCGAATTTCGCCGCCGAGGTGGATGCGCAAGCAGGCGAGCCGGTTTCGGATTCGGAGCGGATCACCTCCCTGCTTCCGGACGACGGCGCGTACGTCCTGTACGGCTCCGCCGACGTCGATCACAGCCAGGGCATCGTGGTTGCCCACGAAGATCTGGCCGATCTGGCCGAACAGGCGAATCACTATCGGCTGCATCATGATTCACGGGTCCTCGCACTCGCCGCGCCGTCGTCGGACGAGGCGGTGCTCGAGCTGGTCCTGGCCCTGGGGGCGGCGGCGGCACTGGTCGTGGCCCCCGCGACCATCGGCGGCGGCCCGGAACTGGCGCGACTGATCCGCTCCGAACGGGTGACGCACGCCTTCCTGCCCGAGGCGGCGCTGCGGACGGTGGACCCCGCCTCGCTGGACGGTGTCGAGGTCGTGGTGACCGATCGCGCCGTGGCCGGGGAGGAGCACGCACCGGAGGTCGACTACTCGGGTCAGGCGGGCTACCAGGACCAGGACGGGTACTCGGCACCGGGCGGATACACCGAACAGCGGGCCTACGCCGAACAGGCCGACTATGCGGAACACGTCGATTATCCCGCGCAAGCGGAACCGGCGGGACAATCCGGCTACTCCGAACAGGACGGTTATCCGGAAGAATCCGGGTACGCCGATTACCCCGAACAGCCGGAGTCCGTCCGAGACCCGGAGTACGCCGAAGACGTGGAGTACGCCGAACAGCCGGAACACCCCGAGCGTCCCGGATACCTGCCCGAGGCCGAGTACTCGCGTTCGGAGCAGACGACGGATCCGGAGCAGGCCGAACACGCCGGATACTCCGAGTCTCCCGTACCACCCGAGCGTCCCATGACGCCCGCGGAACGAATCATCGCGGAGGCTCGCGCGAGCGCCCCGCCGCCCCCGGAGGAATTCGACAGCGCCACAGTATTGTCCGCGCCGATGCAGCCCCGGCGGGCGCTGCCGAACCGTGCCGCTGCCGCGCTCCCGCAACGGGACGCACCCGAAGCCGTGCCGGCCGAACCGGAGGCGCCGATCGAGCCGGCGAGCCGGCGATCCGAGCCGGACGAGCCCGGCACACTCCCGCTGCCCCCGCGAGCGGTGCGCCTGTTGGAGGTCGACCCCTCCGGCCGCCAGAGCCGCGCCATCGCCCTGGACGTTCCGGCCGGCGTGCCCACGGAGAGCATCCGCACCGCCGTGCGGACGATCATGCGGCGGCATCCGCTGCTCTCGGCTCGCCTCGCCGTCCCGGGACGATCCGGTGACGACTCGTTGCGTGCCTGGTCGCCCGTCTTCGCGGGGTCGGCACACGAGGCTCGGCTGGTACTGGCGCAGACACCGCCCGAGTTGTCCCCGCGCCGGTTCGCCCACTCCGAGGGCGCCGCGGAGATGGCGGTGCGCACGCTGGCCGTCGAGCTGGATCCCGGTCAGGGCCGCAATATCGGCTTCGGGCTGATCGATCCGCCGGAATCGGCCGAGCCGCAGGATGATTCACGAACCCTCGTGATCGCCGCCAATGGTCTGGTGGTGGACGACGTCTCGTGGCGGATCATCATCGACGAACTGTCCCGGGCCTGGTCGGACGGCCACACCGAACTCGCCGACCCCGCACAGGCCGCACCCGCCGCAGTCGCGCACGCGCTGTCGCGGCGCGCCGCCGACGGTCCGGTGCGCGGCGAGGTCTCCTGGTGGCGGCGCGCACTGGCCGACCTGCCCGCCGAAAGTCCGCTCGACGGTGTGGATCTCACTGCCCGCGGCCGGGTTTCGCTGGTGATCACCGCGGAGGGCGCGGCGGCGGTGTCCGCGGTGGCGGCCTCGTATCACACCGATGTGGAAGACGTTCTGCTGACGGCACTGGCCCTGGCGATGATGCCGGACACCCGCGCGGCCGAGATGCTCGGTCCGGTGGTGCAGTTGACCGTGGACGGCCGGTCGATCGCGGGCGGTGAATCCGCCGGTGCGGTAGGCGGATTCACCGCAACCTACCCGATGGCGCCGAATGTCGGCGGCATCGATCTGGACGAGGCCCTGGGCGGCGGCGCTGCGGCGGGTGCGGCCATCTCCCGGGTGAAGGAGCAGCGGCGCGCGGTTCCCGCGGGCGGCGCGCAATACGGTCTGCTGCGTTATCTCGATCCGGCGACCGCGACCGAGATGGCCGCACTCGCGCACGGCCGCATCGCATTCCGCTATCGCGACCTGAGGCCCGCGCGCCCCTATCCGGACACTCCTGCGGCCGACCTGTTCCTGGATCTCACCGTGGACGCCACCGAGGAGGGCTTTCGCGCCCGATTCGACTACGCCTCGGCGGTTCTGGAGGCGGACGAGGTCAAAGAACTTGCCGGGCACTGGGTTCGATCGCTCGGTGGCCTGGCCGAGCACGGAACCCGGCCGGAGGCAGGCGGTTTCACCCCTTCGGACTTCCCGATGGTGCCACTGACCCAGGACGATATCGACCGGCTCCAGCATGCGAACCCCGATCTCGCCGAGGTCTGGCCGGTCTCACCCGGACAGGCGGGTCTGCTGGCGACCGCGCACCGGACCGGTGGTGCGCAATTCGCCGTCGACCTGCGCGGCCCGCTGGACGACCGGCGACTGCGCCTGGCCGCACAGGCCGTGCTCGACCGGCACGACGGTTTGCGCGTGGCCTTCGGCGAATGGGCGGGCGGCCCGGTTCAGGTGATTTCCGATCCGGTCGACATCGCCTGGCGGACGGTCGATTTCACCGACCTCGCGCCCGCCGACGCGCGGGTGGAGGTGGAGCGGTATCAGGCCGCGGACCGGCTCGCGCCGTTCGATCCGCACAGCGCGCCGCTGATCCGTTTCGTACTGCTGAAGTCGGCGGGCACCACCCATCGGATCCTGCTCACCGCGCATCCGCTGCTGCTCGACGATCGATCGTTGCGCCTGGTGATGCGTGATCTGCTGACCGTGTACGCCCGTGGCCCGCGCTCGCGGCAGTTGCCCGACGTGTATCCGTATCGCGCCTACCCGACGTGGCTGGCCGCCCAGAACGGCCCCGCGGCCCGGGCGGTCTGGCGGGAGGCGTTGTCCGGATATCGCGCACCGGCATTGCTCGGCCACGCCGAAGGGCGCGAAATCGCCTCCGCCACAGCGGAAGTCGGCGTCGAACTGCTGCCCGCCGATGCGGTGGAGCTGAGCGGTCTGGCCACCCGCCTGGGCGTGACGGTGCAGATGGTGGTGCAGGCGGCCTGGGGCCTGCTGCTCGCGCGATTCGCCGATCGCGACGACGTGGTGTTCGGCGTGTGCGCGCCCGGACGTTCCCCGCAGGTGCCGCACGTCGACAGCCTGGTGGGCCGGTTCGGCGGCATCGTCCCCGTGCGGGTGCGGCCGGAACCGCAGGAGTCCCTGGAGGAGCTGCTGCTGCGGATCCGGGCGGAGTGGTCGGCCCGCCCCGGCTACTACTGCCCGAGTCAGGCCGATATGGCCCGGTCGCTCGGAGTGGACCGGTTGCTGGATTCGGTGGTGATGTTCCGGGACGACGCGGCCGACCTGGCCGAACTGTCCGGAATCATCGACGGCATCCGGATCGCCGAGGTCGATTCCGCGCCCGCGTTCGCCGATCGGGTCGCGGTGGCGGTGGTGCTGAATGGCCCCATCCGCCTCTCGCTGCGCTACCTGACCGAGGAGGTCAGCGAATCTGTGGCGAACGTGCTGTCCTATGGGCTGGCGTCGGTGATTCGGCAGATCGCGGCAGCACCGCACACCCTGATCGCCGATCTGGATCTGCATATCGAGCATGCGCCGAGCGATGCCGGGGTCGGCCGATAATGTCCGGTTACCTCGGCTGTCGCGGCGCGGGAGTGAAATCTATTCGGACAGCGGCGATCCGGGATGGGAAGGGCGGCGCTGGTGACGTATCGTCGGGCGGGATGTCGCACGGCCCGCGGGGGAGTCGGCGCACCGGTTCCGACCGGACTGCTGGAAATTCGAACCGATAGTGAAGGTGTGCACAAGTGATTCGTCGACGCTTCCGGCGTGGCATTCGAGCCGCCGCCGTTCTGGCGGCCACAGGGGTTCTCGCAGGTGTCCTGACCGGGGTCGGCGCGACGAGCGCCGCGGCCGACGATCCGATCATGACGGCCAAGGCCCTGCTGGCCGATCCGAAGGCGCCGGACGGCTCACACATCACTCGCGCCACCTACACGGACAACCGCAATATCCGGCTGTACGTGTACTCGGCGGCCATGGACGAGACCTATCCGGTCGACGTGCAGCGCCCCGCCGACGCGTCCAAGGCTCGCCCGACGCTGTACCTGCTCAACGGGGCGGGCGGCGGCGAGGACGACGCGTCGTGGGTGAAGAAGACCGATATCGTCAAGGGCTTCCTCAGCGACAAGAACGTCAACGTGGTGCAGCCCATCGGCGGTAAGTGGAGCTATTACACCGATTGGATCAAGGACGATCCGGTACTGGGCCGCAACAAGTGGAAGACCTTCTTCACCCAGGAACTGCCGCCGCTGATCAACGCCGCGCTGGGCGCCAACGGCGTGAATGCCATTGCGGGCCTGTCGACTTCGGGCACCAGCGTGCTGAATCTGGCGATCGCCAAGCCGGGTCTGTACAAGTCCGTCGCGGCGTATTCCGGATGCGCGCAGACCGCCGATCCGGTCGGCCGGGAGTTCGTCAAGCTGACGGTGAACGTCTGGGGCGGCGGCGATGTGCTGAACATGTACGGCCCCGACGGCGCACCGGCCTGGGCCGCGAACGATCCGTATGTGCACGCGGACAAGTTGCGCGGGATGAACCTCTACATCTCCACGGGCAACGGCCTGCCGGGCGTCTACGACACGATGAACAACAAGTACGCCCTGCCCGGCGCCTACGGCCTGGCCAACCAGCTGCTGATCGGCGGCGTCATCGAGGCCGGCGTCAACTACTGCTCGCACAACCTGCAAACCAAGCTGAACTCCCTCGGCATCCCGGCCACCTACAACTTCCGCAACTCCGGCACCCACTCCTGGGGCTACTGGCACGACGATTTCCTGAGTTCCTGGCCGGTGCTCGCCAAGGGGCTCGGGCTGTAGAACTCGGCGCCAGTTCGGGCCGTCACATTTTCGGGTGCCCTATGGACGAAAGTTCGGGCACCCGTAAACTGGGTGGATGAGCATCGCGATCGGTACTCCGGCCGCCGCGTTCCGGCGTGTGCGGTCGGCATCGATGCTGCTCGGGCCAGCTTTCGTCGCGGCGATCGCATATGTGGATCCCGGAAACGTCGCGGCCAACGTCAGCGCGGGGACGCAGTACGGCTATCTGCTCGTATGGGTGGTCGTGCTGGCCAATCTGATGGCCGCGCTCGTGCAATACCTCTCCGCGAAACTCGGCCTGGTCACCGGACGCTCACTGCCGGAACTGGTGCACGCCGCCGCCGGGCCGCGAACCAGGCTCGGATATTGGGTCCAGGCCGAATTGGCCGCGATGGCAACCGATCTCGCCGAGGTGGTGGGCGGGGCGATCGCACTGCAACTGTTGTTCGGGCTGCCGCTGCTGCTGGGCGGCGTGATCACCGGCGTCGTCTCGATCCTGCTGCTCACGGTGCAGAACCGGCACGGACAGCAGCGGTTCGAGCGGTTGATCATCGCGCTGCTGGCGGTCATCTCGATCGGATTCGTGGCGAGCCTGGTGATTTCACCGCCTTCGGTCACGAAGACCGCGGGCGGGCTGGTACCGCATTTCCAGGATACGAACAGCGTGCTGCTGGCCGCGGCGATGATCGGCGCGACGGTCATGCCGCATGTGATCTATCTGCATTCGGGGATGTCGCGTGACCGGCACGGCCACAGCGCACCCGGCCCGGCCCGGACCCGGCTGCTGCGCGCGAACCGGTGGGACGTCGGCATCGCGATGCTGATCGCGGGCGTGGTCAATCTGGCCATGCTGCTGATGGCCGCGCACACCTTCGCCGGACACGGCGACGTCTCGACCATCCAGGACGCCTATCACGCGGTCCACCACTCGCTGGGCGCGCTCGCGGCACTGCTGCTCGCGATCGGTCTGCTGGCCTCGGGCCTGGCCTCGACGTCGGTGGGCGCCTACGCGGGGGCGATGATCATGGACGGCCTGCTGCGCCGCCGCATCTCGCTGCTGCTGCGGCGCACGGTCACCCTGGTCCCCGCGCTGCTGATCCTCGGCGTCGGATTCGATCCGACGCGGGCGCTGATCGTCTCGCAGGTGGTGCTCTCGTTCGGAATCCCGTTCGCACTCATCCCACTGGTGCGGTTCACCGCGAATCGCACGCTGATGGGCGTCGACGTGAACCACCGCGTCACCACCGCGCTGGCCTGGGGCATCGCGATCCTGATCACCGCCCTCAACCTGTTCCTGATCTACCTCACCGTCACCGGTGGTGGGGCATAGGCCCGCCCGCGCATTGCTAGCATCGCGCGGATGCGGCGCAAGCTCACGATCATCGGCGCGGTTCTTCTGGTTGTTCTGTCAGCGGTTTGCATCGGGCTGTACGCGCTGATGAACTCCCGCACATACCAGGTCGCCGGACGACTGGTGCATCATGTCGATACCAGCGACAAGGTGGTCGCCCTGACCCTGGACGACGGGCCGTCCGACCGCACCGGGGAAATTCTCGAAACCCTTTCCGCCGCAGGCGTTCACGCCACCTTCTATCTGATCGGCGCCGAGATCGCCGCACACCCCGGCCGGGCCGCCGCGATCGCCCGCGCGGGCCACGAGATCGGCAACCACTCCTATCACCATCAGCGGATGGTGTTCATCACCCCGGCCACCGCGCGGGAGGAGGTCGAGCGCACCGACACACTGATCCGGAACGCCGGTTACTCGGGTCCGATCACCTTCCGACCGCCCAACGGCAAGAAGCTGTTCGCCCTGCCGCTGTACCTGTCGCAGCACAACCGGATCACCGTGACCTGGGATGTGGAACCCGATTCCGGCGTCCACCCGAGGGCGGACCGGATCGTCGCTGACACGGTGTCCCGGGTCCGCCCCGGATCGATCATCCTGCTGCACGCGATGTACCCGTCCGGTGCGGAGTCGCTGGCCGCGATCCCGCGGATCGTCGGCGAACTGCGCGGTCGCGGCTACCGATTCGTCACCGTCTCCCAGCTGATCCGGCACTGAATTCCGGCGACCCGTGCGAGCGAGTCGCCGGAGGTTCTCAGCCGCTGGACTCCGCGGCGCGCCGGTAGCCCCGAATGGCCGGATAGGCGAAGACGACGATCGCGCCGAGCGTCCAGGCGAGGGTTTTCAACAGCGGCAGGGTGACGGGGCCGTCCCAGCTCAGCCCGCGCATGGCGTCGATGGCCGTGCTCATCGGCTGATTCGCCACCGTCGACTGCATCCAGGTGGGGTAGACCGTGGTGGGCACGAATCCGGAGTTGAAGAACATCAGCAGGGTGTTCACGATGGCGACGATGTTCACCAGCATCACCCCGCCCGAGACCGTGGCCAGGGAGGTCACCAGCACCGCGAACGCCACCCCGAACAGCACCGGAATCGCGATCATCGCGAGCGAGGCCAGCGGCCCGTTCCAGAAGCGGAATCCGATGCAGCACCCGACCGCGATCACGAACAGCGTGGTGACCAGCACGCGGATCGCCTCGGCGAGCAGACGTCCGGTGAGTCCGGCGGCCCGATGCACCGGCATCGTCCACATCCGGCCCAGCAGCCCGGTGTACTGCTCGTTCTTGAATCCCAGCGCGCTGACCACCGCACCCGACATCGCCGCGACCAGCGTGATCATCGGCACGGTGCCGTACTCGCTGGGTACGCCGGTGGCCTTGGTGATCGAATCGCCCAGTACGACGCGCAGCATCAGCAGCGTCAGCGCGGGATAGATCAGCGTCTGGATGGTCGTCGCCGGATCGCGCAGCCACACCAGCAGCAGTCGTTTGCATTGAATCAAGCTGTGCCGCAGCCATGCCCCGAGCGCGCGCTCGGATTGCGGCGGCACGACCGGCAGCGGCGCCTGCCTGCCGGAGGTCTGCACGGGTTCCATGACAACAGCACTCATTCTCGCCTCATACTCGCCCAGATCGCCAGCGGCACGAAGCAGACCGCCAAACCGCCCAACCACACCAGCGGCACCCACAGCACATGCCAGCTCACTCCGCTCGCGGCCATATCGCGCATGGCGAAGGAGAACTGCGATATCGGTTGATTGCGCGCGAACGGCCGGACCCACGCCGGAAAGCCCGTCTCCGGGACGAATCCGCAGGAGAGCATGCCGAAGATCAGAGTGGGCAGCGTCAGCGCCTGACTCAGCGATTCCGGGCTCTTGGTCAGGCAGCCCAGCGCGTCGGCCCCGATGGCCAGAACCGTGCCGACCCCCAGCGCGAACGCGCAGAACAGCACCGACTGCCACACACCCGAATGCAACCGGAAGCCGATCACGTACCCGAATATCAGCGCGGCGACCAGCGAGGTCACCGAACGCACCAGTCCCGCCGACAGCCGCGACAGCAGCGGGACCACCCGGCCGACCGGCATGGTCTGCATGCGTGTGTTGAGGCCGCTGGCCGTCTCGAACGCCGCGATCTGCGCATTGGACATCATCGTGAACGACATGGTCTGCAGCACGATGATCGGCATCACGAACTGCCCGTAATCGATGCCCTGGACCCGCATCACCCACCGCAGCGGCAGGTAGAACCCGAGAGTGAAGACCAGCGGCGTGATCACCGCGACGATCAGTTCGCCCTTGGTCGCCATGGTCCGGACGATCCGTCCGGTCAACGCCCGCCACTGCGCGAATCCGGACGGGCGCACTCGGGTGACCCCGGCGAACAGCCCACTGCCGGACTCGGTGAGCTGTTCGGTCACTCGTGCCCGCCCGAATGGCCGGTGATGGACAGGAACACGTCGTCGAGAGAGGGGCGCCGCAGGCCGATATCGGCGAGTTCCACCGCGCCCGCGTCCAGACGGCGCAGCGCCTCGGCCAGGGTGGTGGCGCCGTCGGGCGCGGGAATGGAGATCCGGTCGACGCCGGCGGACTGATCGGCGAATTCCTTCGCGATCGACTCGGGGACCAGATTTCCCAGTGCCTCGATCGCCTGCGAGACCCGGGTCGGGTCCAGCGGCACGATCTCGCAGTAGCTGCCGCCGGTCTTCTCCTTGAGCTCGTCGGCGGTGCCCTCGGCGATGACCGTGCCGCGATCGATGACGATGATGTTGTCGCTGAGCACGTCGGCCTCCTCGAGGTACTGCGTGGTCAGCAACACCGTGATGCCCTGGTTCTTCAGGGCGATGACCAGATCCCAGACGCCCTGGCGGCTGCGCGGGTCCAGCCCGGTGGTGGGCTCGTCGAGGAAGACCACCTCGGGCCGCACGACCAGTCCGCACGCGATGTCGACGCGCCGGCGCATACCGCCGGAGTAGCCGCGCACCGCGCGCTTGCCCGCACCGACCAGGTCGAATTCCTCGAGCAGCGTATCGGCGCGGTCCCGGGCGGCCTTCTTGCTCAGACCCATCAGCCGCCCGAACAACTCCAGGTTCTCGCGGCCGGACAGATTCTCGTCCAGCGCGGCGTACTGACCGGTCATCATGATCGATCGCCGCACACCGGCCGGATCGCTCAGCACGTCGTGCCCGGCGACCTCTGCGGTACCCGAATCCGGGCGCAGCAGGGTGGACAGGATCTTGACCGTGGTGGTCTTGCCCGCGCCGTTGGGGCCCAGGATGCCCAGCACCGAGCCGCGCGCGGCGGTGAAGCTGACGCCCTGTAGGGCGTGGACGTCTCCGAAGGACTTGCGCACGTCGGCGACCAGGACCGCGGTTTCGGGCGGCGACTCTGCGTTGTCCAAGCTCGGCATCGACTCTCCACTATGGCTGGGGCGGCAACCGGATTGTCCGGGATCGCCTGTACGTACGTCCGGTTTGGTGATCCCATCCACCGTGGGCGATGTTACTGGTTGGGCTCGGTCGAATGGCCTCCGCTCCGCTCCGGCGGGTTCGCCGCCCCCGAAGTCGCACCGTCCGCGCTCGTGGCGGGCACTGGTTCCTCGTATCCGTCACGCGTCGGCCCCGGCGACACGGGCTGTCTCCGCTGTGCTCGGCGGGTTCGCGGCCGTGCGGGTCTCAGTGTGCCCGTGTCGGCATGCGTTCCTCGCGTCCGCCACGCGTGCGACCCGCGAGACGGGCCGTGAGGCGTGTCGGATTGTCTCCGCTGTGCTGCGGCGGCTCTGCGGCCCTGCGGGTCTCGGCGTGCCCGTGTCGGCACGGCGTTCCTCGCATCCGCCATGCCTTCGACGGTGAGACCGGCCGCGAATCCTGGTGTCGGCGTCGGCCGTGGTGGTGGCGGAAGCGGCGGCATTTAACTGTGGCGTTACTCACAATTCAGGAAACCGACCGGTACGGCTCGGGTGTCGCCCCTGGTCGGGCTGCGAACCGGCCGGTACGTCCGGTGCGACGGAACCTTGTCGCGTGGGCCCGGCCGCCCATAGTCTGACGGACAAGGGGAAGAGACGGACACTCACTTGTCTGCGGCAACCTCGTCCGGCGAGCGGGACGTTCGGTTGTCGCGGACTCACGTCGGCGAGAGGTTGACCGATGGCAGAGTCTGCCCGCGGTGTGCACAGCGGGCCCGTGGCCCGCTCCCGAGTCCTGACGTCCTTCGACCCGCGCACGGGCGAATCCGTCGGCGACTACGCGGTGATGGGTCAGGCCGATCTGAGGCGTGCGGTCCGCGCCGCGCGGTCCTCCGAGAAATGGTGGGCCGCACTGGGTTTCGCCGGGCGTAAACGCTGGTTACTGGACTGGAAGCGGATCATCGTCCGGCGCGCGGGCGAATTGGTGGACCTGATCTGCGCGGAGACCGGCAAACCCGAGGCCGATGCGGCCATCGAGGTGATGCAGGCGGTGGAGAATCTGGATTGGGCCGCGCGCAATGCCGAACGGGCACTGGGCCGTCGGCGCCTGGGCGGAAGTTGGTTCACGCGCAACGAACGCGCCTCGGTCGGTTACCTCCCGCTGGGTGTGGTGGGAGTGCTCGGCCCGTGGAACAACCCGGTCTACACGCCGATGGGGTCGATCGCCTACGCCATGGCCGCCGGCAACGCCGTGATCTTCAAACCCAGCGAACTCACCCCGGGCGTCGGGGTGTGGCTTGCCGAGAGCTGGGCCCGGCTCGCGCCGAATCAGCCTGTGCTGCAAGTGGTCACCGGGGACAGCTCGACCGGCGCCGCGCTGTGCCGCGCACGGGTGGACAAGATCGCGTACGCGGGTTCGGACGCCGGTGCGCGCGAGGTGATCTCGCTGTGCGCGCAGACGATGACACCGGTGGTGGTGGAGCGTTTCGGCAAGGGCGCCATGGTCGTTCAGGTCGACGCCAAACTCGACGACGCCGCCGAGGCCGCGGTCTTCGGCGCGATGTCCAACGCCGGACAGAGTCCGGCCGGTATCCAGCGCGCCTACGTCGCCGAATCGGTGTACGAGCCGTTCCTGGAGCGGGTTGCCGCGCGCGCGGGCAAGCTGCGTCCCGGGGGCGACCGGCGTGCCTCCTACGGTCCGATGATCCTGGAGTCACAGGTGGAGGTGGTGCGGCGGCAGGTCAAGGATGCGCTCGCGCAGGGCGGGCGGCTGGTCGTCGGCGGCCTGGACTCGATCCGCGAACCCTATGTCGAGCCGATCGTGCTGGCCGGCGTGCCCGAGGACTCCCAGGCGATCACCGGTGAGGCGGCGGGTCCGGTGCTGATCGTGAATCCGGTGGCGAGTATGGACGAGGCCGTGGCGCGGATCAATGCCGCCGAGCACGGCCTCGCGGTGGCGGTTTTCACCCGTGACGTGCGGATGGTCCCCGAATTCGCGGAACGCATCAGAACCGGTGTGGTGACGATCAATTCGTCGATGGCCTACGCCGGAATCCCGGCCATGCCCTTCGGCGGCGTCGGCGAATACGGCCAGGGCCACACGCACGGCGAGGCGGGCCTGCGCGAGTTCAGCCGCACCCTGTCCATCGCGCGCAAACGGCACCGCGGCATGGTCGACCTGGTCACGTTCGACCGGCATCCGCGAAATCTGCGACTGGCCAAGGCTATCTTCCGGATACGCCACGGTCAGGGGTGAGGCGCGCAGGGAACGGGGTTACGAGTCCTGTTCTTCGGCAGGAGCATTCGGTCCCAGCAGCACCGCGCGCATCAGATCGTGAACGCGGGCAAGGCTTTCCGGGCGGCGATCGAACCGCAGCCGGCGGCCGACGTCGACGACCTGGGCGATGGCGGCGTGTACCCGGAACCGGGCCTCGGCGGGGTCGCCGTCGAGCAGATTCGCCCACTCCAGGACGTTCTGCCGCTGGATCGCGCGCAGTCGATGTTGTTCGGCCGCGGGCAGGTTCGAGAATTCGGCGAAGTAGACCGGGAGGATCTCGGGCATGGCGAAGGTGAGCCGGGCGAAGCGGTCGGCGATGCGCAGCGCGGCGTCGGCGCGGCTGCTCGCCTCGGCGAGGGCCTCGGAGTTGGCGATCGCGACGCGCTCGCCGGTGCGGTGGAAGGCCGCCGCCAGCAGCTCGGATTTGCTCGGGAAGTAGCGGTACACGCTCGAGGCGTTGATGCCGACCGCCGCACCGATCTCCTCGATACTGGCCTCGTGGTATCCCTGACGGCCGAAGATCCGGATCGCCTCGGTCAGCAGCTGTTCGCGCTTCGAGCTCAGCGGCAGGCCGCGCACGGGCGTCTCCGGGGCGGGCTGGGTCGGCGCCGGGGGCAGCTCGGTGCGCAGGATCGACCAGCAGATGTCCTGCAGCAGATCGGTCAGGCGGGCGGTGGACAGCGTGGTGCGGTGCAGGGTGATACTGCCGATCGCGCCGAGCATTCCGGTGCCGAGCACATTGATGTCGGCCGGATCGGCACCGGGGCGCAGCGCGGCGATGGCCGTTTCCACCGTGGCGTGCAGCTGGTCGTAGAGCTTGCGGATGCGGTGCCGGTCCTCCGGCTCGAGATATCGCCGCTCCCAGCGGTACAGCCCGCCCTCGCGGCGGACCTCGATGGTGTGCTCGGCCAGTGCGCGGATCTGTGCGGTGAGGCGTGCCTCGGGGGCCAGCGCGGGATCGTCGGCCGCCTGCGCGGCGTCCAGCAGCAATTGCGCACCGCCCTCGGCCGCGGCGACGAGCAATGCGTACTTGTTCCGGAAGTGCCGGTACAGGGCCGGGCCGGAGATACCGACCTCGGCCGCGATCTCGTCGACACCGACCGGGTGGTAGCCGCGCTCGCTGAACGCCTGGGCCGCGACGCGCACGATTTGTGCTTTCCTGTTCTTCGGCCGTCGTCGGACCGTCGTGCCGTCGTCTCGCGCGGAAGCGAGTCCGGACTCGCTGCGATCCGCGACCATGCACCTCTCCTTCTCTCGCATCGCCGCCTGGTTGACAGCGCCGCACAACTCAACCTAAGTTAACCACAATTCGCAATGTTAACCGTCATTCTCGCGCCGCCGCCAGCGTCGACGGCCTACCTGGGAGTTGTTATGAGCAACGTCGAGCAGACCACCGCCCCGACGGGCCTGCGTGTCGTCCACGACGGCCGGGTACTGCGTGTCACCATCGCCAACCCCAAACGCAAGAACGCCATCAACTACGACACCATGGTGGCGCTCGGTGACGCGTTCGAGGCTGTGGTCGAGGATCGCACGGTTCGCGCGATCGTGCTCACCGGTGAGGGCGAGGATTTCTGCACCGGCGCGGACCTGTCCGGCGTGGTGTCCGAGGCGCAGCGCGGAATCACTCCCGAGATGACCATGGATGCGGCGAATCGGCTGGTCAAGGCCATCGTCGACGCGCCGGTGCCGGTGATCGCGCGGATTCGCGGCGCGGCCGCGGGCGTCGGCGTGGCGCTGGCGCTGGCCGCCGATCTGACCTATGCGAGCGAGGACGCCTATCTGCTGCTGGCGTTCATCAACATCGGCCTCATGCCCGACGGCGGCGCGGCGGCCATGATCGCCGCCGCCGCGGGACGTCCGCTCGCCGCCGAGATGGCCCTGCTGGGCGAACGGCTGCCGATCGCCGAGGCGGCTCGCTGCGGCCTGGTGACCGGGGTACTTTCCGCCGAGGAACTCGACGCCAAGGTGGAGGCCGCCGCCGCGAAGCTGTCCACCGGTCCGCGCCGCGCCCTCGAACTCACCAAGCGCGCCCTCAACGATGCCTCGCTGACCTCGTTGGACGCCGCCCTGGCGGCGGAGAAGACCGGCCAGTCCGAACTTCTCCAGTCGCCCGACTTCATGGAGGGCGCGACGGCCATGCTCACCAAGCGCAAGGCGGTTTTCGCCGAGTAGTCCGGCGCCGAGTCCGAAACGTCTTCGCGCACAGGATCTCGGGTCGCCCGGCTCCTGCTCGTCGTCGGATGCACCAGCTCCTCGCCGGTGCTCGCTGCGCTTCCGGCTCGGCGGAGGAGTGCGGGCCGACAGGCTCGGACGACGGTAGCGAAGCGGAGGCCATCGGCACGGCCGGGCGCTATCCGGGTGCTGGGCGTCGGCGGGTGGACGCTACTGTAATTACATGAATTACCTGGTTATCGGGGCAACTGGGTGTATCGGTCGGTATCTCGTCCCAGAGTTGCTGAAGCGTAGCGGTGAAATTCATGTGGTGGTGCGTCCCGGGGCAGATCCGGCCCATCGATTCGACCGGTGCGCCCGTGAGTGGAGCGGGGGCGAGCGGGTCCGGCGCGTGCACGGGGATCTCGGCGCGCCCGGACTCGGCATCGACGCCGATTGGATTGCGGCGCAACGTGGTTCGATCGACCACGTGATCCATCTGGGCGTCGGGTACGACGCGGCGGGTTTCGGCCCCGGCACCGGTCACGTGGTGGACCTCGCCGAGCGACTGGAAGCCGGTGCGCTGCACCACATGTCGAGCGTCGAGGTGGCCGGGTCGGCGGAGGGTCTGTTCGGCGAGGATATGTTCGATGTAGGTCAGGTGCTGCCGACCCCACAGCAGCGGGCGGCCTTCGAGGCCGAGCGGATCGTGCGCGAGCGCTGCGCGGTGGCGTGGCGAATCTACCGGCCCTCGATCGTGGTCGGTCATTCCCGCACCGGTGAGATCGATCGGATCACCGGGCCGTACTACTTCTTCCGGCTGCTCCGGATGGCCGCACAGCTACCGCGAATCATGCCGCTGCTGGTTCCCAAACTGGGCGAAACCAATATGGTGCCGGTGGATTTCGTCGTCCGGGCGCTGGGGCACATCGTGCATCTGCCCGACGTCGCGGGGACCACCTACCATCTGGTCGACCCGCGCCGCCAGAGCGCCGCCGAGGTGCTCAACCTGTTCGCCGACGAGGCGGGCGCACCCCGGTTGGTGGAGGTCATGCCCCGGCAGACGCTGGACATGATGTTGCGGCTGCCCGGTGTCGGCGCGGTTCTCCCGCATCTCGGCGTGCCGCGAGAAGTGCTCGAGCAGAACGAATTCGGTTGCTGGTTCGACTGCCGCAACACCTCGGCGGCGCTGGCGGGCACGGATATTCGCGTACCGCCGCTGGCCGGATACGCGCCGGTCCTCTGGAAGTACTGGATCGAGAACTGGGTATGAGCCGTCGGGGCTACCGCAGTTCGTCGAGCGCGGCCTCGGCGCGGTCCTTCCCGGGCGGGTATTCGTAACCGACCCAACGGTTCCGGTTGGTCCAGCCGACCAGGTCGTACCGCCAGTGGAACGGCCAGGTGCGGGCGACGGTCATGAACAGGACCGCGGCCAGCGGCGCGTAGTCGGCGTGCGCGGACAGCAGCGCGTGCTGCTGGCGGGGGGAGGCGGTGAAGAATGCCTCGAACATCGAGATCGATTGTGCCGTGGTGAGTCTGCCGAGTCCGTAGAGACCGCGCATGCGCATCCAGTAGACCAGGCGGGCCTGCCGGGGCCACAGGTCCCGGACCGGGTCGCGGCCCGCCCGCAGCGCATCGATCGCGGTGTCCACCAGGGCCAATGAATCCGCCACGCTGTATCCGGTGCAGGGATGCATCATCCCGCCGCGGGAGCCGAACGGGACCGCATCGGCGGCCCTCGCGGCGGCGCGGACCGCGGGCGGCGGCTGATCCAGCGGATAGTGCGCGGCCTCGCTGGGTTCGTCCCCGCGCAACGTGATCCCGTGTGCGGCAAGACGCGCGAGCGCACGACGCCGCAATTCACGTTGCGGCATCCCGCCCCGCAGCCCCAGACTCGTCTCCTCGAAGATCACCGTGCCGTCACCGAGCGGCACCGCGTACAGGAACGACGGCGGCTCGTCCGGTCCAGCCCTGTTCTCCGCACGCCAATCCAGCAGCAGCCCTTCACCTTCGGCGACCATCGGCGCGGCGCGCTCGGCATCGACGAAGATCCCGTGCGCACTCGCGGTCCGGCGCGCACCCGGCGAGGGCAGCCCGCGGGTATCGAAAACCGCTGCGGCCGTGACCACCGCGCCGTCGGCGAGTTCGACGCGATGCGCGCCGACCGACGTCGCCCGGCCGGCCAGCACGGTCGCGTCGTCGAGCGGAAGCGCTTCGCGCAGACCGGGTTTCGACAGCACACAGTACGGCCGCTCGATCCGGTGTGCGGATTCGGTCCACACCGTCGGCGCCTCGATCCGCTGCGCGATCGCACTCTGCGGCAACCACGACGGCAACTCGTCGATCCAGCACGAGAACGTCGGCGGCCACAACCGCTCCGGCCGCGGATCCACCGCCACCACCCGCATCCCGGCCCGCACCGCCCGATGCGCCAGCCCCCGCCCCGCAGGCCCCAACCCCACCACGCAGAGATCCGCCTCGCCGACACGCTGAGCACTCATATGCCTCATTCAATCAGCCTGATGTTCCACGGGTTTTCGCACCCGGCATGTCGCGAGATCCCGCGCCGTTCGAGCAGCTGGGACCGATGCGTGCGTCCGTAGAGCTGTCTCTCGCCACCGTCGACGTCGGCCGTGGGCACCCACGACGAACCTTCTGTCCGCCGATGCCAGGACATCACGTCACCGGCGACTCACAGGCCGTTCCGATCCGGCCGATCGGAACGTTCCTCGCGAACCCGGCTTTTGACCGCGTCGGCGTCGTCCGGCCCGCCGACCGTGTCCGGCGTGGCGGTATCGATCGTGCCGGGGCGATCGCGTTGACCTGTATGCCCCGTTCGGTGGCACAGGTGCGGTGTGGGAGCGCAGGACGGCCTTCGAGGCGGCGTACCAAATGCCTTCATTCCGTGGTGCATCTGATATTGGATCAACACTTAGAATGGTCCGCGCGACGCCCACGTGTCGCTCCCGAAGATCGCTTTTGCCGATCGTCCGTCCGAATGAAGATCTGATTGAGTGGACTCATGTGCCGTACTCGGGATCCGGCCGATCTTCCGCCCGGGACCGGAATTCTCGATACCTGTTCATCGGATATTCGACTACTGCCCGGGACGAGTGCGAATATTTACATTTCCGACAACTCGGATTTCAGAGCAGCCGTTATGCGCGCAAAGTCCTCGGAAGCGCGACGGCAGAATTCTTCGTCGGTCTGCATCAGATGGCGGATCGCTTCGCGCTCGGTCAAGGGTGGCTGTGTGCGGTTTATCTCTTCGATTGTGCGGGTGGGGATCAGGACCCAATTTCTCCGGGTCGCGTCGATTGTCCAATCGATGCGACCTGCGCTCTCATCCGTAAGTCTGCGAAGTTTCTCGAGCACCCACTCCGGGCGGGGTTCCGTGAAGCGCCAAACAACGAGAGGAGGCGTCGGCTGGCCCTTGTCATCTGTTCCGGCTACATTGCGAGACCACTCGATCTCTCCTGCTTGCCGTAGTGTATCGATGAACAACCTCGGGTCGCCTATCATTTTGTCGTCCTTATGTTTGCGCCAGGATTGTCTCCGAGTATTTCTCTTTCCCACTCGGCTTTCGGGATCGGATCGCGACTCAATCGTGGATCGTACACGTAGTTGTCGTCGGAGTACACTTCATGGTACTCGTATTGCTCGCGTATTCCATTCTCCTCGACATCCAACAGTTTTCCCTTCGGGGGCTCGACTCTGAGTATATTTCCGTCGCCGTTGGCTGCTTCCGCCAAATCCTCGGCAATCTCTGAACAGTCCGTATTCGGATCGATGCCTCTACGCAGCAGCTCGGCCATTTTCTCGGTCACGGCATCGTTCGGGTGTGCGGGAACAGGCTGGTTGCCGCCATCTTTCGCGCTGTCCCCGGATGTCATGGCGACGATCAACGCCTGGATGGCGAGGATTTGGGCGTCGGCCTTGGTGAATTGGCCTATGCCGCTGAAGATTTCGGCGCCGTCGGCGATTAGGGCGGGGAAGGTGCTGGCGGCTGTGTCGCTGGTGATCGCGGCTGCGGCGGTGGTGATTTCGGCCTCGGTGGCGGCGACTTCGGCGCCGGTGGCGCAGTGATCGGCGACCGCGGTACGAACGGATCGCATGCTGATCGAGCAACCGGCCGGCCAATTCGGTGCACCGCTCGAGCGATCGGCCGAACCGCTGTCACTCAGAGTTGCTTCT
The DNA here is from genome assembly GCA_966435935.1 of uncultured Nocardia sp. Taxonomy (GTDB): domain Bacteria; phylum Actinomycetota; class Actinomycetes; order Mycobacteriales; family Mycobacteriaceae; genus Nocardia. The sequence continues at coordinate 12,580 of CBJNFW010000006.1, read as the reverse complement.
CGCCGCCGTCGACATAGATGTTCGCGCCCACGATGAAGCTGCTGTCCGCGGACGCCAGGAACAGGACGGCGCCCGCGACCTCCTGCGCGGTTCCGATCCGGCCGATCGGAACGTTCGCCGCGAACCCGGCCCTGACCGCGTCGGCGTCTTCCGGGCCGCCCACCGTGGCGAGCGCGGCGGTATCGATCGTCCCCGGGGCAATCGCGTTGACCCGAATTCCGCGCTCCATCAGTTCGGTGGCCCAGGTCCGGGTGTAGGAACGCAGCGCGGCCTTGGACGCCGCGTACGCACCGAATGCCGCCATGCCGTCGTCGGCGCGGACGGAGGTGTTCACGACGATGGTCGCACCTCCGTTGAGCAGGGGCAGAGCCTTGCGTACGGTCTGGAGCGTGCCCCAGACGTTGGTGCCGAAAACCTCGTCGAAATGCTCCCGGGTGGTTTGCTCGAGTGTCGCGAAGGAGCCAGCCCCCGCGTTGGCGAACAGCGTATCCAGGCCTTGCCCGCGCGCCTCCACTGCCTCGTAGAGCCGGTCGAGATCGGCGGGATTCGAGATGTTGCCCGGGACGGCGGTGGCCGATCCGATCCTTTCGACCGCGGCCCCCAATTCGTTCTCTCTCCTCCCGGTGACGAATACGTGCGCACCCTCCGCCGCGAACCGCTCGGCAACGGCCAGTCCGATGCCGCTGCTGCCTCCGGTCACGACCGCAGTCTTCCCATCCAGTTGTCCCATCGCACGACCCTTCCGTATATCTGCACCGATCGGTACAGAAGTTACTGTACCTGATCGGTACCGATCGGTACAGAAGCGGTAATGTCGGGAATGTGAGTAGTCGCGGTAAGAGCACCCTGGGACGCCCGCGTGGTTTCGACACCGACGAAGCATTGCAGCGCGCCCTGCTGGTCTTCTGGGAGCGCGGTTACGAAGGCGCGAGCCTCACCGACCTCACCGACGCCATGAACATCACCAGAACCAGCATGTATGCGGCCTTCGGCAACAAGGAAGAACTCTTCCGAAAGGCCCTGGATCGCTACACGGCAGGCCCTGCGTCCTACGGCCTGCGCGCCATGCAGCAAGAAACAGCCCGGGAAGTCGCCACGGCCTTCCTGCACGGCTCGGTCGAAGCCACCACTGGCGCCGGCCAGCCCTCGGGATGCCTTGGAGTACAAGGCTCTTTAGCGGCAGGCGACGCAGGCGCGCCCGCCTGCGCAATGCTGGTGGAATGGCGCCGAACGGCCCAGCGACACCTGGCAGAGCGTTTCCACCGCGCCGCGGCCGAAGGCGACCTCCCCTCGAGATCCGATGCCACCCAACTGGCCTGCTACATCATGACCATCGCCTTCGGCATAGCCGTCCAAGCCGCCACCGGGGTCGACCCCGCCGAACTCCACGCCGTTGCCGACCAAGCCCTACGCAACTGGCCGCCGGTCGACGTCGTGCGGTGAACTCCCGGCCCATGAAAGTGCGCATCCATTCTCATGACGCGTTCTATGGAGCGGGCGAATTACTGCGGCATGGATAGACGTCGTGCATGGACGACCTTTTCGAAGGTATCGAGGTCGATCTCCTATATATCGGACGATATGGCAGTCAAGCCGGTCGGGGTTTCCAGGACTGCGCTGACGTCGTTCGGCATCTGCAGGTAGAGATCCCTAGTCGAAGTGCAGGACTCCATACGGTGTCGTCGCCAATGTCGAATTCGCAACTCATTGGAGTGCTGCAGAGGCACGCTTGCGCGGGTTGCGTTCCGGGAATATGCTGGATTTCGGAGGCGGCCCAGGATCTCTGCTTGCAATATTCCCGCCGCGCACTCGAAATGCTGCGCGATATTATATATCGGTTCGCAGTAGGAGTTTCTGGAGATCGAACACCAGTATCATGTCGTAAGTTGTGTCCTGCCTCAAATGTTCGAAGATGGTGCGAGCCTCCCTTTCTTCCCTGTCGGGATTCGATTCCAGGTCGCGGACGGTCAAGACAACTGGGTGTGATTCGAATGGAATTCCCATATCGTCGTCGTAGTCATGACCGAACTCGAGATCTATAGCCGAGCTGCCGGTTCGCCCCCAGTAGGTAGGCGCGGTGGTTATCGGGTCTACCAGTGCGAACTGTGTGCCTGCCGCGATGCTGATGTTGCGGACGACCGTATCTTTCGGGGAATTTGTGCGTATGAAGATCTGATTATGCGCGCTCATGTGTTGCTCTCCTAGGGCCAGTCTATTTCCCAGCCCTTGCCGATGATCCGGATTGCTTTGAGCTTTCCTGGGCTGGCTCCTTGGAATCGATTTATACCGCGTTGCGCTTCCTCTTCGGTCAAGCCGCTGTTGCGTGCATCCAAAATCGCATGATCGGCCTGACCTGCGGCTGAGTTGAGCTGATTCTTCACGGTCCCGTTGGTGGCTCCTTCATCCAGCGACTTGAATTCCGTTGGAACACCATCAACCGTAGCGTCGGGAGTCCGCTGATTCGGTGTTGAACTTTCCTTGATTGCCTTGACGTTCTTTCCCTCTTTCGACAAGAGTTCGGCGATGTCGCGCTCGCGGTCATTGAATGCTTTCTCGCTCTCGTCGATATTACCCGGCGACGCGGCCGGCTTCGGTTCATTCGCGCTGTCCCCGGATGTCATGGCGACGATCAACGCCTGGATGGCGAGGATTTGGGCGTCGGCCTTGGTGAATTGGCCTATGCCGCTGAAGATTTCGGCGCCGTCGGCGATTAGGGCGGGGAAGGTGCTGGCGGCTATGTCGCTGGTGATCGCGGCTGCGGCGGTGGTGATTTCGGCCTCGGTGGCGGCGATGGTGGCGTCGACTTCGGCGCCGGTGGCGGCCGCGCCCGCGCCGTCGGTGGCCACGACCGTGAGGCACCACAGGAGTCCTGCGGTGATGACGGTGGCGCCGATGGCGATGAGGGCGTGGGTTCGGTCGGATTGGATGTCGCCGCGCAGGGTGGAGAGTTGGTCGTGGTGGTTGGCGACCGTGCTGGTGATGGCGGTGGACGCCTGGGCGAGGTTGCCGGCGGCGGTGGAGAGGTTGGTGAGGTACTCCTGGATGCGCGGCAGGTGCGGGTCGACGGTGCCTTGATCGGTGAAGGTGTCGATGAGCTGTTTGATGGTGCCTTGGGCGCTGGTTACCGCGTTGTGTTTGGCGAAGTTGTCCCATGTGCTGTGGACGGCGGCCAGTTTGCCGAGGTCGCCGTTGGGCACCGGGTGCGTGATCTTGGCGAGTAGTCCGTGCAGGGGCCCCTCGTCCAGCCCGGGTGCGGTGTTCGTCGATTTGGCCGAGGGCGGAGTCGGCAGGGTGGGTTTTACGAGGGGGTCAGTGGCTACGGTCGGTTTGTCCGGCGTCTTGCCCTTGTTCGGGTTCTTATCGGCGTTGTAGTTCGCGATGTCCCAGTTGTATCCGGTGGCGTTGAGGATGTCGCCGAAGTGGTTGAGCGCGTTGATATACGCGATGTATGCCTGGTGGAAATCCTGTGCCTGGGCATCGTACGGTGAGGTCCAGGCCTCGACGCCCTGGTAGTTTCCGGCCATGCCGCCGTTGGCGTGCAGGTTGTTGTGCAGCGCGATGAAGGGCAGAACTGCCTGGTCGGCGAGCAGAGTGAGTTTCTTGGCTGCGTTGTAGTAGGTGTCGGGGTCGATCTTCAGCGTGGTCACGAGGTTCAGCCGTTGAGCATCGTGCCGTTGGTGTCGACCGCCTGGGTGTAGTGGCCGTGTGCCTCGCGCGCCGCCTCGGTCGCGTCGGTGACACCCTGGGCGAATTCTCTTGCTCCACCGAGCCATTGGGTGTGGGCCTCGGCGTATGCCTGCGCGGCAACGCCTTCCCAGGCGCCGTTCTGGAGGGTTTTGACGCGGCGGTCGATCTCGTCGAAGGTTTCGGTCAGATATCCGGACAGGCCGTTGAGGCGGGCCACGACCTGATCCAGATGTTCGAGGTCGACGCCGAAATTCCCGCTCATCAGGGCAGATCCAGACTCGAAATCGCATTGGAGGTGCGGGCGTCCTGGACGCGGAAGTTCGTCGCGGTGATGCCGAGCTTTTCCGCCATGGAGGTCAGCGCATCGATGATCTTCCCGCCGCCGTCCTGGCACTCGTGCCAACCCTGGCCGAAAGTTGTTGCGGCACTACCTGTCCAGGTGCCCGACACCAGCGCGTCGACTTCGCGGTCCACCGAACTCAAAGCCGATCGAAGGCTCTCCGCCGCACCGTAGACGTAACGTCCGATTGCTGCCACGTCGTCAGGAACAACCGAAACCGATTGTGCCGCCGCGGAGCTGCTCCCCTTCTCTCCCATGACCGCCGATGTTATCGGCAACCGCAGGCCGACGCACGGGGTTGTGTCGCGGCTACTTCGGGGTGATCCAGGTGGTGATATCGGCGTGGACGACCTCGACGCCGTGCTTGTCGTAGATCCAAACGGGGACGGTGAGGTCGCGGCCCTCGGTGATCGCGGTGAAGTCCGGGATTTCGGCGAGTTGGGCCACCGCGCGCAGGCCGGATTCCGCCTTGGCGAGGTACTGGACGTTCATGGCCTTGGGGATCCAGCGGTGGGTGGTGGGGACGGTGGCCTCGCTCAGCATGCCCATCGCGACTTCGGCGAGGTTGCAGGCGGCGATCGCGTGGAAGGTGCCGAGGTGGTTGTGGATGCCGAACCACTTGGGTGCGGTGACCTCGCAAACGCCCGGTTCGAGACGCACGACGTTCGGTACGACGGTGCCGAAGTACGGCACCCGGGCGACCATGCCCAGGGAGAACAGCGCATGCCCGATGCGGTTGTCGGGGAGCTTCTTCCAGCCGCGGAAGGTGGCGGTCTCGTTCGTCATGGGTACATCTTACTCGACAGTAAGTTCTGTGGAAGGGGTGGTCGATTACTATATTCTTTGAAACAAGTCCATTCTAGAGATGTACCACTTGAATAATTTGCAATTCGCATTCTGCCATTCGGCTGATTGGCTGCATGGAATGATAAAAAGACTTACCATGCAGGCGATTTGGAAATTTGTCGGTGTATTCATGTACCGTGCTCGGCATGACATCCGACCCATCCAATCCGCATGACGCACTCGTTCGTAAATTGCTCCCCAATGCCGTGGATGCGGGCTCCGAGGTTCGGGTCGTCGCGCCGAAAGCTATTGCGGAGAGACTCGATTGGGATGAATTCGAACTGGTGGACGGTTCCTTGGTTTCCGCTGAACTGCGGTCGCGTTACACCGATCGGTTGTTTCGCACCCGTACCAAATTCAGTGGCAGGCCGACGTTCGTCTACCTTCTGCTAGAGCACCAGAGCACACCGGATTGGTTGATGGCGTTCCGGGTGCTCGAGTATCAGGTCGGCGTCATCGGGAAGTATCTGCGGGACAAGTCGGATGAGAAGGTAGAACGCATTCCCGCTGTCCTGTCTCTGGTCGTGCACGTCGGCCCGAAGGGGGTGCGTTGGAATGCGCCCTTGGAGGTCGGCGAACTGTACGACCTGGACTCCGATGACCGTATCGCGATGCAGGACTACCTGCCGGGTACGCGATACATGCTCGACGATGTCAATGCGCTCGACGTGCCTACACTCCTGAGCCGTCCCGTCACCGTCATGGTCAGACTGGTTCAGGTAGTGGTCAAGGTGACCGGCCGCGGCCGTGAGGCACTGCTCGCCACCTTGCCCTACCTGGTCTCTGACCTCCGCGTCGTCCTCGAAGGGCCCTACGGCAGGGAGGCGTTCGAGGTCATCGCGACGTACATTGAATATGTTGGCAAACTGTATCCCGGCGAGTTCGAAACCTTCGCCGAACAAGCACAACTCGGACCCATCGCCAAGGAGGTCATCGTGACGACTGCTGAGATGCGTGAAGCGCTGGGTGAAGCACGTGGGGAAGCACGTGGTCGTGCGGCGATGCTGGTCAGGCAGCTGACGGTCAAGTTCGGGTCGTTGAGTTCTTCCGTTGAGGAGAAGGTTTATGCGGCCGATGTCGAGCAATTGGATGTGTGGGCGGAAAAGGTGTTGAGTGCGACCAGCGTCGAGGAGGCGTTGGCCTGAAGGCTCGGACCCATCGCCAAGGAGGTCATCGTGACGACTGCTGAGATGCGTGAAGCACGTGGGGAAGCACGTGGTCGTGCGGCGATGTTGCTGAAGCAGCTTGCTCTGAAGTTCGGGTCGTTGAGTTCTTCCGTTGAGGAGAAGGTTTATGCGGCCGATGTCGAGCAGTTGGATGTGTGGGCCGAGCGGGTATTCACCGCGAGCACTCTGGATGAAGTGTTGTCGGCCTGAGTGTTCGGGACGTCCGGAGTTCCGAGGACGTGTGACGTCCTGCGACGCACAGGGATACACAGGGTTTTCCCCGGGGTGAATCACTCGTATGGGGGAGGGAGGATCACCTTGTGAGGTGATGGCAGCGGGGGTGGGGGTTTCTACGATGGGCTCGTGACGGCTATCGGGCGGGTTCGGCGGTGGGGCCTTCTTCCGCTGGTGGGGGTGTTTTTGCTGATGGGGTCGGGCGGGGTTGCGGGGGCCGACGCGCCGTCTTCGGGCGGGGATGTGTCTATTGCGCAGACGTTGGGGGGTCGGGAATTGACCGTGGTATTGCGGCGGGTGACGTCGGTGCCGGGGCCGTTGCAGGTCGAGGTGGTTACTCATGCCGGGAGCGGGGGCGGGAGGCTGACATTGGCGTTGACGCCGACCGGGGCCTCGTCGGCGGCGGCGTCGCCGGCACCGGGAGTACCCACCGATCGGGGGGCGGTGCAGCTGGGCGATTCGCCGGGGATGTACGCGACGACGTTGCGAGTGGATCGGCCCGGGCCCTGGGAATTGGCCGTGGGCGATGGGCAGCAGGTCGCGCGCATTCCGTTCGTGGTGTCGAAACAGGTGACCACGCCGCCGGAACGGTTCGTGTATGGCGGATTCCTGGCGGCCGGTGTGCTGCTGCCGGTTTCGATCCTGGTGGCGGTTCGGGCGCGACGCAGCGCGTGGGCATTGGTGCCCGCCGGGGGCATGGTGGCGGGTTTGGCGGTGGCGATGACGGCTGCGGTGCTGTCCGCATCATTGCCGTTACCACCGCAGCCCGGCGTGCAGCTCGATCCCGATGTGGACAATGTGAGCAACCCGTATGCCCTTGGGCAGCCGATGATTTCGGACTTCTCGCGCCCGCCGGTGATGCTCGCGCTGGGCGGAGCGCCGCTGATCGCCGGACAGCCGGGCGATCTGGATCTGTATCCGATCGATGCGGCTACCGGCGCGGCCGTCGACGATCTGATCATCGAGGACAGTGCGCTGATCCACCTGCTGGTGGTCGGGCCGAGCGGTCAGCTGTGGCATCTGCATCCGATCCGGATCGCGCCCGGCCACTTCAGGATCCGTCTCACCCTGCCGGAGGCCGGGCACTACGCGCTGTCCGCCGAACTGGCGCGGCGCGGTGGGGGTGTGCAAATGGTCCGCGCCGCAGGCGGTTTCACCGTCACGCAGGGGCAGGCCGCCAGTGGGGCACCGCAGCACACGGCGAATCCGGTACACCTCGGCGACGGCGCCACGACGGCATCGACCGACGTCGACACCACCCCGATCACCGTGGCCGCCACCGCCGCAACCGCGGGTAAGCCCACCACCCTGACCGCGACCGTCGGCACCGCCTCCGATCTGCAACCCTGGCTCGGCATGGTCGGGCACATGATCGTCGCCGGACCACTTCCCGATTCGGATACCGATATCGGGACAGCGGTTCAAAACGCTTCGGTCTGGGGGCACGCTCACTCCATGGGCGGCATGTCCATGTCGGGCATGAGCAACCAGCCGGTCGGCGGGACAACGACTTCCGGCCCACCGGCCATGGCGGATATGCCCGGGATGAGCAACGGTCCGAACACCAGCACAACCACGATGCCGAATATGCCTGGTATGAGCAATGATTCCAGCACCGGCACTCCGCCGATGCCGGATATGCCCGGGATGAACCACGACTCGAATCCGAGTACGCGGCCGATGCCGAATATGCCTGGTGACGGCAACGATCCCGGCGGCGCGATGCTGATGCCACCGGTGAACGGTGACAGCGCACCGGATGAGACCGTCGCCGCATACGGCCCGGCGGTCCCGTTCACTTACACCTTCTCAGCGCCTGGCCGCTACCGGCTGTGGATACAGGTGGAGAAGAACTACACCGTGCTCACCATCCCGATCGTTCTCGACGTCGTGGCGGGAGGATCACGATGACGACGAGTCCCGCGACGACCGCGAATCCGGTCGAACACGGGCCGCGCGCCCGAACGCTACGGGTGGCGGCGGTTCTCGCACTGGTGGTCGCGCTGATCGCACTGGCCGGATGGCTGCTGTGGCCGAGCCCGCCCGGGCATCTCGTAATGCACAGCGGCACAGCCGATCACATTGTCACTGTGACATCGGGCAGTTCCCGGATCGGCGACACGAGCATCGATATCGACATCACCGATCGTGCGGGACGTCCGGTGCGCGATGCCGTCGTCGAGGTACAGGCGGTGGAGCCGCGGATGGGCTACTCGAATGCGCCGGTGACCGCGACAGCGAGCGGGGAAGGTCGTTATCACGCTCAGCATGTGCCGTTCATGATGACCGGGCCGTGGGATCTGCTGCTGTCCATCGTGATCGGCGACTCGACCGATCGGCTTTCCGTACCGCTGTGGATCAGCGGATGAGAAACAGGGGTGCGGGAGCACCGGAAGGGAGGATCACGATGCGCGAAAACAAGGAGCGACCGCCCGGATCGCTGTCGGATACTGACCAGGCGACAACCTGGTCGCAGCCCGAGACGGGGGAGAAGCCATGAGCACCTCGATACCGTTCGACACCGCGCCGGGCGGTGCGGCAGCGGCGAATACGCCGCGCTCGACCACCGTGGCCGACGCCACCGGAACGGCGGCGCGGGCGGGAGCCTGGGTCGTCCTGCTCGGCATCGTCGTCACCACGGTCGGAACCAGCTGGGATATCCAGTGGCACAACGACGTCGGGCCGGACACCTTCTTCACACTGCCGCATCTGTTCCTCTATTCCGGCAGCGCTATCTCCGGATTCGCCAGTCTCGCCGTGGTCGTGCTGATGACCTCGGCGCAGCGGGCGGGCCGCGCGGTGCCACGCGCGGGCGGCACGCCGATCCGGGTCTTCGGCGGCACGCTCACCGCACCGATCGGCTACATGGTTTCCGGCGCGGGCGCCGCACTGTTCCTGCTCTACGGCCTGTTCGACCTGGAGTGGCATTCGATCTACGGATTCGACGCGGTCCTCAACACCCCTTCGCACGTAGCGCTGTTCCTGTCGATCTCGACGACCATGATCGGCAGCGTCATCGTGTTCTCCGCGCATCGAGACGAGTTGTGGGGGCGCGCCGGGCTGGTTTTCGCGATCGTGCTGCTGATCTCCTACGCCCCGATCCCCGCCGACGGGCTGAACAATCTGCGCCTGCCCGTCGACGCCATGGTCGCCGCCACCGTGCTGTTCGCGCCGATGCTGCTCATCGTGGGCGCGGTCGTCCTGGGCCGGGCCGGAGCCGCGCTGGCCATCGGTCTGGCGATGAGTGTGACGCAGGGGCTGCTGTGGTGGTTCTCGCCGTGGGCCGCGCACGTGTACGCCTCGGCCGTCGGCCTGCCGCTGCGCGACGGATTGCTGCCGCTGCCGCCCTCGTTCCCGAGCATCATGCCGATGTTCCTGATCGTCGCCGCGGTGGCCGTGGAGGGAATCTTCGCGCTGGCCAGGACCCGAAACCTGGAACCGCACCGCACGCTGCTGGCGACCGGCGTGGTGGCGGGCGTGATCCTGGGCATCGGCCTGCCGCTGCAAACGATCCTGACCGATCCGGTCGCGCACATCAGCGCGTCGATGTTCGTCATCATCGCGGTTCTGGGCATCCCGTTCGGACTCGTCGCCGGATATCTCGCCGGACGTTTCGCCGCCATGCTGCGCACCCTCGCACCACGGGAGACCTTGTGACCCAACGCATCACGCACGATCGCCGCGGCGCCGAGGTGCGGTCGTGATCAGCAGCGCCACCCTGCGCCGGCTGGCGGTGCTCCTGCTCGCGGCGGCCACGCTGGGCCTGATCACGTCCGGTCCGGCCGCCGCCTATCAACCGGTGAACATCGTGCACACCGAACGGGTCCAGGCCGGACCGTACGGCGTCACCGTCGGATTCACCACCTGGCCGATCCGGGCCATGCAGTCGCTGGACTTCACCTTCCTGCCCGACGGCGGCATCGCCGGCAAGTCCGGAACCCTGAAGATCAACGGACCCGACCGCCGGGCCACCCGCCGGGTGCAGCCGCTCGCGCGGCATCCGCGCAAACGCGACTCCTGGGGCCTGGACGTGAAATCCCTGAACGCGCCCGGCGACTACAGTTTCAGCTTCGTCATCGACGGGCCGCAGGGCCGCGGCGAGGGCACGCTGCAGGGGGTGCGGGTACTCGATCAACCCGGTCCGCCGCTGCCGCTGAGCTGGACGTTGGGCCTGCTTCCCCTGGCCGGACTGCTGATTTTCCTCGTCGTCGTGTGGCGGCGGCTGCGTCCGGGAAAGCTGCCGTTGACGATCTGATCCGGGCCCGGCGGCGTCCGCGGGGGGCGTCGCCGGGCTCACAGGACCCCGATTTGAAGTCCGCGCCGGGGCTCGTGCATACTTGTCGGGTTGCCTTCACCGGGTGGCGTATGTCTGTGGTGAAAACCCGCGGATACCAGGCGTAATCGGTGGAGGCGGGCAGTACCCACTCAGTATCGGTGTCGAGTCCGGCGCGGATACGTCCGGGACAGCGTTCTACCGGCCCAATGGAGAGTTATCCGGGGCCGAAGAATGAGCGGAAAGGCGACACGCCCGACCGCGTGGACCGGAAGAACCATGACAGATGAACAGCGGCGATGGATCGGTCGAGACCGGTCGAGGCAAGTACGGATGCGTCTGCTGTCTTCGTGGGTTCGGGCATGCAAATGAGGGTGCTTCGGGAGGCGACTCCCGGATCACGACGAAAGCGGAGAAAAGGACACTCAGCGTGGCGGGACAGAAGATCCGCATCAGGCTCAAGGCCTACGACCATGAGGCGATCGACGCGTCTGCGCGCAAGATCGTCGAGACGGTGACCCGCACCGGTGCCCGCGTCGTCGGGCCGGTGCCGTTGCCGACCGAGAAGAACGTGTACTGCGTCATCCGTTCGCCGCACAAGTACAAGGACTCGCGCGAGCACTTCGAGATGCGTACGCACAAGCGGCTGATCGACATCCTCGACCCGACGCCGAAGACGGTGGACGCGCTCATGCGCATCGACCTCCCGGCCAGCGTCGACGTCAACATTCAGTGACGGGGACTTCGAATATGACTGACAACAAGAGCCGTCCGGCCGCGGGCATCCTGGGCACCAAGCTCGGCATGACCCAGGTCTTCGACGAGAAGAACCGCGTCGTTCCCGTGACCGTCATCAAGGCGGGCCCGAACGTCGTTACCCAGATCCGCACCGTGGAGCGCGACGGCTACTCCGCCGTTCAGCTCGCGTTCGGCGCCATCGACCCGCGCAAGGTGAACAAGCCGGTCTCCGGCCAGTTCAGCAAGGCCGGCGTCACCCCGCGTCGCCACGTCGCCGAGATCCGCGTCGCCGACGCCTCGACCTTCGAGGTCGGCCAGGAACTCAGCGCCGAGGTCTTCGAAGAGGGCGCGTACGTCGACGTGACCGGCACCAGCAAGGGCAAGGGCTTCGCCGGCACCATGAAGCGCCACGGCTTCCGCGGCCAGGGCGCCTCGCACGGTGCGCAGGCCGTGCACCGCCGCCCGGGTTCGATCGGTGGATGTTCGACGCCTGGCCGTGTTTTCAAAGGCATGCGGATGTCGGGCCGGATGGGTAGCGACCGCGTCACCACGCAGAACCTCTCGGTCCACAAGGTGGACGCCGAGAACGGCCTGCTGCTGATCAAGGGTGCGATCCCGGGCCGCAAGGGCGGCGTCGTGATCGTCAAGAGTGCAGTGAAGGGTGGTGCCCGGGCATGAGCACCGAGACAGCAACCGCTGAAAAGAAGACCAACCTGACGCTTCCGGTCAAAGAGCCCGGCGGCAAGACCAACGGCACCGTCGAACTCCCCGCGGAGATCTTCGACGTCACCGCCAACGTCGCGCTGATGCACCAGGTCGTCGTGGCCCAGCAGGCCGCGGCTCGCCAGGGCACGCACGCGACCAAGACCCGCGGCGACGTCCGCGGCGGTGGCAAGAAGCCGTACCGGCAGAAGGGCACCGGCCGCGCCCGTCAGGGTTCGACCCGCGCGCCGCAGTTCACCGGCGGTGGCACCGTGCACGGCCCGCAGCCGCGCGACTACTCCCAGCGTCTGCCCAAGAAGATGAAGGTCGCCGCGTTGCGTGGCGCCCTGTCGGACCGGGCGCGTAACGAGCGCATCCACGTGATCAGCGAACTCGTCGCGGGACAGACCCCTTCGACCAAGACCGCCAAGAACTTCCTGACCGAGCTGTCGGAGCGCAAGAACATCCTGGTCGTCGTCGGCCGCGAGGATGTCACCGCGTGGAAGAGCGTGGCGCACCTGCAGGGCGTGCACCCCATCGCTCCGGACCAGCTGAACCCGTACGACGTCCTCAAGAGCGATGCCGCGCTCTTCT
>CBJNFW010000005.1:0-70255 GCA_966435935.1 uncultured Nocardia sp. | reverse complement strand
GCTTGTTCGCGTACCGATTACGAGGCCGCTCCGAGGTTTGCGGCCCGTCGCACCGGCCGGGCTCGCGGCCATGCGGTCGAGACGCACGGCGGAGAACACCCGGGACGTTCACCCTCGATAATGCCGACCCCGAGGCCGCAGCCCGTCTCGCCGCTCGGACGCGCCCGCTCGGCCCCGTTTCGGCACTCGTTCCTCGCACCCGCCGAGACTTCGAGGGCCGCGAACACGCCGTGGCGAAGCGGAGGCCAATTACAACAGCGTGCGCAGTGCGGGCGCCGCGGCGTCCTTCGGGGAGCGGACGTAGGTCAGGGGCCGGCCGTCGCGGCCGGTAGTCGGCCAGTCGATGGCGAGGTCGGGGTCGAAAGCGTCTATGTCGCGGTCGAATTCGGGAGAGTACTCGAGCGAGCAGAGGTACGTGGCGGTGGAGCCGTCGGCGAGGGACAGCAGGGCGTGGCCCAGGCCGTCGGACAGAAAGACCGACCGGCGGTCCACATCGTCGATCAGTACGGTGTCCCAGGTGCCGAAGGTGGGCGAGTCCGGACGCAGGTCCACCACGACGTCCAGGAAGGCGCCGTGCGCACAGGTCACGTATTTCGCCTGGCCGGGCGGGGTTTCGGTGTAGTGGATACCGCGCAGCACCCCGGCCGCGGACACCGAGGTGTTGACCTGCCGCAGATCGAACGGCCGCCCGACCGCCTTCTCGAACTCCGAGGCCTTGAACGACTCGAGGAAGAGCCCGCGATCGTCGCCGTGCAGCCGGGGCGTGAACTCCCAGGCGCCGGGTACGGACAACTCACGAATCTGCATCTCACCAATCCTGTTCGTATTCCGGCGTATTCGTCTCGCGCCCGCGTGCGAGCAGGCCGAACAAATACTCGCCGTAGCCCGAGCGGGTCAGCGGTTCGGCCAACCGCGCGAGCTGTTCGTCGTCGATATAGCCCATCCGCCAGGCGACCTCTTCGGGCGCACCGATTTTCAGGCCCTGGCGTTCCTCGATGGTGCGGACGTAGTTGGCCGCGTCCAGCAGCGAATCGAAGGTTCCGGTGTCGAGCCAGGCGGTGCCGCGGGCCAGCACGTCCACCCGGAGCCGGTCCTGCTCCAGATAGGTTCGGTTGATATCGCTGATCTCGTATTCGCCACGTGCCGAGGGACGTAGCGCGCGGGCGATCTCCACGACGTCGTTGTCATAGAAGTACAGCCCCGGGACCGCGTAGCTCGACCGCGGCTTCGCGGGCTTCTCCTCGATGGAAATCGCACGGCCGTCGGCGAATTCGACCACTCCGTAGGCGGTCGGATCGGACACCGGGTAGGCGAAGATCGCACCGCCGCTGATCCGGTGGAACCGCCGCAGTCGCGTGCCCAGTCCCGGCCCGTGAAAGATGTTGTCGCCCAGCACGAGGGCGGCCGGTTCGTTGCCGATGTGATCCGCGCCGAGGACGAACGCCCGCGCCAGCCCGTCCGGTTTCGGCTGCACGACGTAGCTGATCGCGATGCCGAACTGCGATCCGTCGCCCAGCAGCCGGGTGAAGGACAGGGCGTCCTCGGGTGTGGTGATGATCAGGATGTCCCGGATACCGGCCAGCATGAGGGTGGAGAGCGGGTAGTAGACCATCGGCTTGTCGTAGACCGGGACCAGTTGTTTGCTCACCCCGCGCGTGATCGGGTGCAGCCGTGTTCCGGTGCCACCGGCCAAGATGATTCCGCGCATGTCACACGAGTCTGCCAGCTTCGGCGGGATAGGGCTCGATGAGGTTCCGACTAGGCGGCGAAATCGTCACGGAAGGTTATACGGGCCTCGATCCGGCCGATTCATATTGTGTAGATCACTTCCACGTGGTCTTCTGAATCGACACTGTGTGAGATGTCAGCGCCGACAACTCGCCGCCGGAGCTCCGGTTGCCGGTGACGCGGCGCGTCCGGAGTGAGGTGGTGCGTGATGACGGCCCTTGGAGTGCGCGAATCCGGATCGGGTGTCGTGGCGAATCCAGACGGGAGCAGTCTGACCTCCCGAATGTTGCTACTCGCTTGCCGGAGTTTCGTCGGCCCTTTCGTGCGGCACTATCCGGTCACGCCGTTGACCATGCCGGCGGCGCGGATGCTCGTCGACGGCCTCTCCGCCCTTCGCCCCGGGCCCACCGGTGTGGAACGAGAACAGGTATGGCTCAACGGTTTCCGCATGGAGATCCTGCGTCCCGCCGGAGCCCGCAAGGCATTGCGCGACGGCGCGGTGATGTACATGCACGGCGGCGGGTTCTTCCTGTGCGGCCTGGACACGCATCGCCCGATCGCGGCGGCGATCGCCCGGCGCACGGGCCTCGCGGTGGTCAACGTCGAATACCGCCAACTGCCGGGCATAACCATCGCGGAATCGGTGCAGGACTGCCTGACCGCGTACCGCTGGCTGATGCGGCACGGGGTCGATCCCGCCCGGATCGTCTTCGCGGGCGATTCGGCCGGTGGATATCTGAGTTTCGTGACCGCGATGCGCGCGATCGAGGCCGGTCTGCCGTCCCCGGCCGGGTTGGTCGGCCTGTCCCCGCTGCTGGACCTGGACTGCGCGGCAAAGAAGGATTACATGAACGTCGGCCGCGACGCCTACATCCCGCTGTGCGGTCTCGAGCAGGTGGTCGAACACGGTGCGAAGGTCGGGGGCCTGCTGGATCCGGCGCTCTCACCGGTCAACGGCGCGCTGGCGAGTCTTCCTCCGGCGCTGCTGATCGTCGGGGAGGACGAATTGCTGCGCTACGACTGCGAATTGATGGCCGAGCGGCTGACCGCGGCCGGGGTGCCGAACTCGCTGGAGTTGTGGCGCGGCCAGGTGCACGCGTTCATGAGCATCCTGCCGAACATGCCCGAGAGCCGGTCGGTTCTGGGCCGGGTGGCGCGTTTCGTGCGGGCCCGGATCGAGCCGGAAACCCCCGCGCGCACGGCATGAGAGTTCGTGTGCCGCAGCACGACTCGATCGAAGCGGCCGCAAGGCCCGAATGAGAGAGCACCCCCGCACCGGCGATCGGTGCGGGGGCGCTGTGGCGTTCGTGCGGTATTACTTGGCCGGGGTGAACGGCGCGTTGATCGTGGTGAAGTACTGCGCCGCGGCCGCGATCGCGACCGGGGCGGTCACCAGCAACTGGCCCGCGAGGGTGCCCAGCGCGCCGACGGCGATGATGCCGCCGAGGCAGCCGACCGCGGCGGCCGGGATGAACGCACCGAACAGGCCGACGATGGCCGCGGCCGCGACGGTCGCACCCGCGATGCCGCCGAGCACGCAACCGACCGCGCCGCCGCCCAGGCCACCGACCAGGGTGCCGATGGTGGCGCCGGTGGAGATGGTGTCCTTCATGCGGTTGAAGGCGGCCTGCTCACGGTCGTACGGGGTCTTCCAGGGCGCGGTGTTCTGGTACGGCAGGTCGACCGGCTTGTAGACCGCGTGCTGCATGTCGAACTGCGGGGTCAGCGTCGCGGTGTGGTCGGCGATGTTCGCGGCGATCGGGAACTCGAAGTCGTCCACCCGGAACTTCAGCGGCGTTCCGGCCAGCACGGTGCCGTTGGCGGCCTTGATCTTGAAGACGCCGTTCTCGACGTCCATCGAGCCGGCATCGGTCTTGATGATGGTCGCGGTCTTGGTGGTGGTGGCCTTGTAGTCGACCGCGCCGTTGGCGGCGGTGGCCGGGGCCGCGTTCACGGTGCCGGCGGTGATGCCGAGCGCGGCGATCACCAGAGCCGACGTCGCGGCGAATTTCCTCATCAACATGTTCGTGGAACCTCGGTGGTTTCGAATCGGGGGGACCAGGGAATCGAAATCCAGGTCAGCTAACGCCCGGTGAATCTGCTGTGACCGTTAATTCAAATTCTGTTCACCGAGCGGTACTGGCGGTTTGTGCGATGTCGGAAAAACGCAGCGCGCGTGGGGTTTTCGGCAAGCTATCGGACCGCTGGCCGGCACATCCAGTGACGAACATCACATCAAATGAAGGTATCCAGTGCTGGAAACGCGACCTGAATAAGGTATTGACACGGCGCACCCTAGGGGTGTCCACTCGGCGGATATCATCGGTGATCGTGCGATTGCTCATTACCGGCGGCGCCGGATTCATCGGCGCGAACTTCGTCCAGCACACCGTCGCCGAGCGGCCGGATATCCGCGTCGTGGTACTCGACGCGCTGACCTATGCCGGTAACCGGGCGTCACTGGATTCGATCGCGGATCGAATCGAGTTCGTGCGCGGGGATATCGCCGACGCGGAATTGGTCGACCGGCTGGTGGGCGGCGCGGACGCGGTCGTGCACTTCGCGGCGGAATCGCACAACGACAACTCGCTGGCCCGGCCGTGGCCGTTCGTGCAGACCAATATCGTGGGCACATATACCCTGCTCGAGGCGGTGCGGCGGCACGACGTGCGGTATCACCACATCTCCACCGACGAGGTTTACGGCGACCTGGACGCGCAGGCTCCGGCATTCACCGAGAACACTCCCTACAATCCGTCCAGTCCCTATTCGGCCTCCAAGGCCTCGAGCGACATGCTGGTGCGCGCCTGGGTGCGTTCATTCGGGGTGCGCGCGACGATCTCCAACTGCAGCAATAATTACGGTCCGTATCAGCACGTGGAGAAGTTCATTCCGCGGCAGATCACCAATCTCATCGACGGTGTGCGACCGCGGCTGTACGGCGCGGGCAATCAGATCCGGGACTGGATTCACGTCGAGGACCACAACCGGGCGGTCTGGACGATTCTGGAGTCCGGCCGGATCGGGCAAACCTATCTGATCGGTGCGAACGGGGAACTCGACAACAAATCCGTGGTGCGGCTGATCCTGACCGAATTCGGCCGCGATCCGGACGATTTCGACCACGTCACCGATCGGCCCGGACACGACCGACGCTATGCCATCGATGCGAGCCTGTTGCGCACCGAACTCGGCTGGACACCGCGATACGGCGACTTCCGTGCCGGCCTGGCGGCAACCATCGAGTGGTACCGCGAGCACGAAAACTGGTGGCGGCCGGGCAAAGCCGCCGTCGAAACCGCGTATGCGCAAGCGGGGGAGCGGGTTCTGTAACCGCTCCCCGCGCCGCTCAGCCCCAGACCATGAAGCGGTACTTCAGGACCGCGGCCACCAGCGCCACGACCGTCGCCACGACGATCAGCACGGCCGGGCCGCGCGCCGGTGTGCGACCGCCGGAGTCGGTGAGCCGCAACGGGACCCAGCGCAACAGCACCGCGAGGCCGACGATGGCCAACGGGACGAAGTAACGCCCCTGCACCCCGTCGACGAGGTAGAACCCGACCGGTGAGAAGGACATATACAGCGTCACGTAGATCATCGCGACGCTCGCCAGGATCACCAGCGCGACGATCGCGGTGCGCAGCCGCGCCGCGGACATCCGCTCGGCGATCCCGGTGCTCACCGCGAAAGCCAGCAGGCAGGCCAGGACCGACAGCGCCGGCACCTCGACATAGGCGAAGCCGAGTTCACCGAAGAACTGGGTGAACCAGTGCTGATCGCGGAGCCAGATGCTGTGGACGAAGATCTGCGTGAACCGCCACGGATGTTCCAGGATGAACTGCAGCTGATCACCCGGCCGCACCGAATACCATTGCGCGGGAGGGCGCATCAGGCCCATCCCGTCGCCGGTCGGCGCGGCGATCTTCATCCACACCGCGAACAGCGCGGCCCCGAGAACCGCGAAGCACCACGGGATCCAGCGCAGGGCGCGGCCGAATCCGTACTGCCGCGCGGGAATCAGCGCGACCAGCATCGCCAGCAGGACATAGGTCGGTTTGCTCAGCGGTAGCGCGACCGTGGCGAACAGTGCGGCCGCGACTTCGCCGCGAGACAGGCGCGCGTTCAGGAACAGGCCCTTGACCAACAGACAGGAGACCAGAACGGCCAGTGCGTTGGTGATGGTGTCGGCGGTGACCGTACCTGCCTGGAACAGTGCGATCGGCAGCACCGACACGGTGAACGCCAGCCACTGCACCCGATATCCGCGCAACGCGCGCAGCCCGAAGGCGACCAGCACCAGATAGGCGAGCAGTCCGGCGAGCCTGGTCAGCAGCACCGTCTGCCCGACGTTCAGTCCCGTCGCCTGCGCGATGCGCAGCCCCACGGCCGCGGGCACGTACGGAACCGGGGAGTAGGCGGCGGTGTTGGTGAACCACATCTGCTTGGTCGCCGAGGAGACCGGCGCGTCGCCGAGCCGGTCGTACTGCGCGCGACCGGCCGACAGCGGTGCGGGCTCGGGCGGTTTGCGGTTGTAGTCCCGGAACGCGTAGTTCATCATCGCGTCGATGCTCACCGGAATCTGCCCGCCGTAGGCGACCCCGCGCGAGTCCGCGATCCGCTGCGGTCCGAAACCGCCGTGTGCGACCTGATAGGACCGGCCGAACTGGGTGAGTTCGTCGTGTCCCCAGAACGGCGGCGTGAGCACGGTGAACACCGCGCCGAAGAGCCCCGCGACCAGGACGAAGGCGAGCGCGCCGAGGCCCAGGTGGCGCTGTACCCAGCACAGCGCGGCGCCGGTCCGGCTCGCGCTGCGGGAATTCGCCTGGGCCCCAGCGCTTTCGGACTTGCTGTCGGTCCGCTGCCCGGCGTCGTCGGCGGGCGATCGGTCCGCTTCGGGTTCGGCCTGCGTGGTCATCTCGCCTGCCCGGCAGGTTCGGGCACCGCGGCGCCCACCGCCGAATACCGCAGATACATCAGCCTGGCGGCCTCGTGGCGGGAACGGCGGATGCCGTCCAGGATCAGCCCCGCGGTCCAGGCCAGACTGCCCAGCAGCAACAGCGTGAAGGCCAGGAACAACGTGGGGAACCGGGGCACCGAGTGGATCTGGTAGAACTGCACGATGATCGGCACGGTCAGGATGATCGAGATCAGCCAGGCCAGCGTGCCGAACAGGCCGTAGAAGGCGACCGGACGCTCGTGCCGGGCCAAGCCGATGATCAGCGCCAGGATCTTGAATCCGTCGTGGTAGGTGCGCAGTTTGCTCTCACTGCCCGCGGGGCGATCGCGGAAACCGACCGGTACCTGGGTCTGCGGAACCCGCAGGTGCAGCGAATGCACCGTGAGCTCGGTTTCGATCTCGAATTCGCGCGAGACCGCCGGGAAACTCTTGACGAACCGGCGCGAGAACACCCGATAGCCCGAGAGCATGTCCTCGACGTTATCGCCGAACACCTTGCCGACAACGCCGTTGAGAACCTTGTTGCCCGTTTCGTGACCGGCGCGGTAGGCCGAGGCGCCCGCGTCCTCGCGGCGCACACCGAGTACATGGTCGTAGGGCCCGGACAGCAGGGCCTCGATCATCCGGGGCGCGGCGGCGGCGTCGTAGGTGTCGTCGCCGTCGATCATCAGATAGATGTCGGCCTCGATGTCGGCGAACGCACGCCGGACCACGTTGCCCTTGCCCTTGGTCGTCTCGGTGCGCACGATCGCACCCGCTTCGCGGGCCCGTTCGGCGGTGGCGTCGGTGCTCAGATTGTCGTAGACGTAGACGACGATATCCGGCACGGCGGCCTTGAGGTCGCTGACGACCTTGGCGACCGCGGCCTCCTCGTTATGACACGGCACCACAGCGGCGATGCGAAATTCGGTGGGGTCCACCCCGTCAATCCCTCGGTATTTTGATCGGCCGACGAAATTACGAACACCGGGAGGCTACAGGGCTCCCACGAGCACCTGTTCGCGAACCCTGTATACGAGCTGTGCCGCACGTCCGGTCTTCGCGCCGGGTACCGCCCGACCCGAGGGCGATTCGCGGAACGCTGAAAGTTCGCGGCGCGTCACGATCCCGCATGCCCGGATCCGTTCCCGGGCCACCCCGACGCCGGTCGCGGTGGGCCGGAGGCGGGGCGGGTGCCCGGCACGGGGTGAGTTGCGGGGACTGGCCTGATCGACAACACGCCCGTGCGGAAGCCCGCATACGCCTCGCGCCCGTCTCGCCGACCCGGTGCGTGCCGGGCGTCGGACATGACCGCGGGAAACCGGCTCAACGGCGGGATTCGGGGGCCGCGAACACCTCGGAACGGCGCGGAGGTGAAGATTGCAGCGTGTCCCGGAATGAGATAGTGGCCGAGGAAACCGGGAGATCCGGTGCTGCCCTGCTCGGCAGGTTGATCACCGCATTGCGGACCGGCGGAGCATTTCTGGTGGTCGGCGCGATCGGGTTCCTGGTCGACGCGGGCACCTACAACCTGCTGGTCTTCTGGGGCGGTCACGGCCTGCTGTACCGCTCGCCGCTGATCGCGAAGATCATCGCGATCGCGGTCGCGACGGTGGTCACCTATTTCGGCAACAAATGGTGGACCTTCGCGCACAAGAAGGGCGGCAGCGCGGCGCGCGAATATCTGCTCTACACGGTGTTCAATCTGATCGCCATCGCGTTGCAACTCGGCTGCCTGGGGTTTTCCCGATATGTGCTGCATCTGTCGACGCCGCTGTCAGACAACATCTCGGGCACCCTCATCGGTCAGATCGTGGCCGTTGTTTTCCGCTATTGGGCATACGACAAATTCGTGTTCACCGGCGCGTCGGCGACCCGCCCCGACACGCGGGCGTGAGTCGGCGATAATGATTGCCGCCGCACAGGAATCACCGATCATACGAAACACAGAGGGAAATCCAGTATGGAACAGTCGGCTGGTCAGGCCGTGACCGAGAACGACCGGCGCTCCGTCGCCCCCGCACCGGGGGTGCGGGCCGCGGAGAACCTCGCGCCGGACCGGCTGGTGCTGGCGCGCGGCGTGTTCACCGGCCCCGCGCCCAAGATCAGCGACGAACTGTATGCGGTGGTCAAAGGCAAGTCACGGCGCGAGCGGCTGTCGTTACGGCTGGACAAGGGTGCGAGCGCGCACACCAACACGTATTTCGGCCGGTTCGCCGCCAGCTACTGGCAGCGTTGGACGACCGTGACCGAGGTCGAGGTCGCGATGACCCTCGAGGTGGCCGATCGGGCGCACATCCGCCTGGCGGCCTCCGATATCGCCGGACACCGGCGCATCATCGACTCCGCCGACGTGTCGAGCGATGCCCGCCTGAACGGTCAAGGCCCGAAGGAGGCAGCGCGCGTAACCACGCAGGGCCTCCGATCAGGCGGAATTCAACACAGAGTGGTGCTGCGCGCACCGCTGGACCAGTACGTCGACGGCGGTGCGCTGTGGCTCGAATTCGACGCTGTCGGTGGCGAACTCGGCATCAGCGAACTGGCCTGGAGTGCGCCCGCGCCCGAACGCGTGCGCCCGCTGGCCATCGCGATCTGTACGTTCAACCGTGCCGAGGATTGCGCGCACACCGTCGCGGCGCTGGCCTCGGACCCGGTGGTGCTGTCGGCGCTGACCGCGGTGTACGTGGTGGATCAGGGCACCGATCTGGTGGAGAACCGGCCGCTGTACCAGGAGACCGCGCCGCGGTTCGGCGAGAAGCTGCACTACATCCGCCAGCCCAATCTCGGTGGCGCGGGCGGTTTCACGCGCGGTCTGTACGAGGCGTCCGCGCCGGGCAGTTTCGCCGATTCCGAGCACGCCGACATCATCCTGATGGACGACGACATCCTCTGCGAGCCGGAAACCGTTGTGCGACTTCAAGCTTTCGCCAATCTGACGGTGGAGCCGACGCTGGTCGGCGCGCAGATGCTGTTCCTGCTCAACCCCGACTACCTCAACGTCGGCGCGGAGGAGGTACATCTGAACGAACTCGAGCACGGGCAGAAGGTGCCCAAGGCGTTGCGCAACACCAGCATGCTCAAGCGCAACCAGGAACGTCGCGTCGATGCCGGCTACAACGCCTGGTGGACCTGCCTGATCCCGGCCGAGGTGGTGGACCGGATCGGGCTCCCGGTGCCGATCTTCTTCCAGTGGGACGACGTGGAATACGGCATCCGGGCCCGCGAGGCGGGTTTCGTGACGGTGACGCTGCCGAACGCCGCGGTGTGGCACGCGGACTTCTACTGGAAGGACTACGACGACTGGGCGCGCTATTTCAGCATGCGCAACTCGCTCATCGTCGGGTCGATGCACACCGACCTGGATCCCAAAGCGGTTACCCGCCAGCTGTTCCGGACTCTGGCCGAACATCTCGTCGCGATGCAGTACGGCCTGGTGCACACCACGTTGCAGGGCATCGAAGACTTCCTGAAGGGCCCGAAGGTGTTGCGGGACGGTGGCATCGCCGCCCTCGCCGCCGCGCGCGGCACTCGCTCGGAGTACGAGGAGACGGTCAAACATCCGGCCGCGACCGCTCCGGTCCGGTCCGCCGACATCCAGGTGCGCCGCGACGTCGGCGATCCCAGCCGCCCCCTGCTGGTACTGATCAAGCGTGCGATCCAGCAGTGGACCGGCCGCACCCAGCCGGGCCTCAAGGCTGTCACCCGCGAGGACGCGCACTGGTGGCACGTGGCCCTGTTCGACCACGTCATGGTCACCGACGCTTCCCAGTCCGGTGTGCGAATCCGCAAGCGGGACAAGGCCAAGGCCCGCGCCCTGCTGCTGCGCACCATCCGCGTCCTGCGCCGCCTCCGCCGCGAACTCCCGGCCCTGAGCCGGCAGTACCGCACGGCCATGCCCGAACTCACCAGCCGGGAGAACTGGGAGCGGTTGTACGAGCTGTGATTCCGGCGCTATCGCCTCGGCTCCCCGCTTCGCTCCCGGCGTTTCGGCCGGTCCGGGCCCGGGGCGGGCCTCGGAGTGTGAGTTGCTCGGGGAATCGGGTGCTCTGCTCCGTGCGTCTGGTCTGTGTGCGTAACCGCACAGGGCGCTGTGTTCCAAGGCGGCCTTGTCTTTTGCGTGTGATCGCGTGTGCGGGCGGCTACGGCCGCACATTCGGTACGCATCACCCGTAGACGTGGAATCCGGGCCGAGGTCCGAAATTCCTCGGGACGGCCGGAACTTGTCGTCGTGAGGTCAGTTGTCGTCGCGGGACCGGTTGGCGGTCAACAAGATTCGCGCAGCCTCGGCGACTTCGGCTTCGAGCCACGGGGGCAATTCCCCCTGGCGCGCGTGACGGCGGAGGGTGGCGCCCGGGAGGTCGACCACGGCGTTGGCCACCCGGTCCAGGTCGCGGGGGCTGGTGCTGTGGAACAGGTCTCGGGCGAGGCGCTGGATGTGGGCGAACAGCGGGGCGTTCATCTGCTCGAGGCGGTGGCGCAGATCGGATTCCGGTTCGCCGTCGAGCAGGTCGCGGGGGCGTAGTTGCAGCAGGAGTCTCGCGTCCTCCGGCAGCGCCCGGGCGAAATCTATTGTGGATACGGCCATTCCGACCGCGGCCTGGAGCGGGTCGGGATGTTCGGCCGCGGCCAGGGCGCGGGCCTGGAAGCGTTCCAGGGCCCGAATCCAGGTCGCGACCAACACGCCGTTGCGGTTGCCGAACCGGTGGTAGAGCGTGCCGACGGGCGCACCACTGGCCGCCGCGATCGCGGCGACACTGGCCGCGCGTGGACCGTCCCGCAGCACCAGGCCGCGGGCGGCATCCAGGATCGCGTCGGTGTCGTGCTTGCGGGGCGGCGCCATCTACCAGTGCATTCCTCGGTCGGGAAGTCCATCGCTGACGGCACCCCAGACTAGTCCGGCCCGGACCTCGCACCGGGTCCGGGCGCGGACCGGATCAGAGGAACAGGTCGGTGGTGAGCGGCCCGTCGCCCGGGGTCACCCGATATTTGTCCAGATCGGTGATGCCGTGTTCGGCGAGCACCTCGTCATCGATGTAGAAGTTGCCGGTGGCGCTCTTGCCCGGCGAGGTCAGCACCAGGTAGGCGGCGTCGGCGTAGATATCGGGCGTGCGCGAGGTGGAGACCATCTCGTCGCCGCCGAGCAGATTGCGGACCGCGGCGGTGGCGATGGTGGTGCGCGGCCACAGCGAGTTCACCCCGATGCCGTACTTGCGCAGTTCCTCGGCCAAACCCAGTGTGGTGAGCGACATTCCGTACTTGGCGATGGTGTAGCCGAGCGAGGCGCCGGCCCATTTCGGGTCCAGGTTCAGCGGCGGCGAGAGGGTCAGGATATGCGGGTTGCGATCGGCCTCGGCCGAGGCCCGCAGCGCCGGAATGCTCAGTTTGGACAGTAGGAAACTGCCACGGCAGTTGATGTCCTGCATCAGGTCGTACTTCTTCATCGCCAGCTGTTCGGTGGGTGCGAGATCGATCGCCGAGGCGTTGTTCACCACGATGTCGATCCCGCCGAACCGTTCCACGGTCTCCTGCACCGCGCGGGCAACGCCCTCGTCGTCGCGCACATCGCCGACGAATTTGTGTACTGCGCCGCCCGCCTCCTCGAGTTCCGCGGCGGCGGTGTGGATGGTGCCGGGCAGCTTGGGATGCGGCTGATCGGTCTTGGCGATCAGGGTGATGTTGGCCCCGTCGGCGGCGGCGCGCTTGGCGATCTCGAGTCCGATGCCCCGGCTGCCGCCGGACATGATCATGGTTTTGCCCGATAGCGGCTTCGCTGCGTTCGTCATGCCTGTCTCCAATCTTCTCGGCGTCGCTCCCATTCGATGATCTCGAATGAGCCGCCGCCGGTGTCCGGATCGACCTGAAACGCACCCTAAGCCACAGTCGGCCGCTATGCAATCAGTTGCATATAATGTCACAGTGCGTGAGATCGGCCGGATCACCGGACGGGGTATGGCGAAATCGGATGGCGGAGCGCAAGTTCACCGGTACACAGGCCGCCGATGTTGGTATCCGCCCGCGGCAGCGCGCACGCGAGAGCCCGGTGGGTGTCGCGATATCTCGTGTGCGTTCGCATCCCTTCCGGATCATCGGTGGGGATCGCGCGGGCCGGGACCCAGCCGGTATCGAACAGCCGTGCATACCCAGCGAAAACGGCCGTATTCAGCCGTGCGGACAGGGGGACGCGTCGACGGTGAGTGGGATCGCGGGCGACCGGACCGGTAGGGCGGTCCGGTCGCCGCGCGGGACTCAGCGCAACGCGAGGTGGAGGGAGATGGGTGCGACGACAGGGGTCGCCTCACCACCTCGCAGTCCGGTCCTCCCCGGCCGGATATTCGCCTTCACGTATCTCACCTCCCGCGCTTCGATGGCTGCTGAACTGTGATACCTACTGTCGCAGCCCATTACGCGGACCGCAACGGAATTTAGCGGTGGCTCCTACGCGGCCAGGCCGACGAAGATTTCGAGCAGGATCAGAAGCGCCACGACACCCCAGATGACGTACATGGCCGTGACGCCGGGCGTCTTCTGCGGTACCGGGCCGATCGCGCCCCCGAGCATCCACATCACCGGTGAGCGGTAGTAGACCTTGGTACTCTGCCCGTCGGCGACGGGCACGACCGCGTCACCCGGGCCGAAATCCCAGATCCACTTGGTCTTGACCTGTACGTGGTACTGACCAGCGCCGACCGGAATATGCGTTGTGCCCCAACGGGCTCCGGGCACCTCCTGCCCATTCAGCAGGATCCGCGGGCTGCTCAGCGCGAGCAGGGCCTGCAGCGGGAAGTACGACGCCTCCACCACGATGCCGGGCGGACCGGGCTGCGGCTGGAAGAAATCGCCCTGTGGCACACCATAATTCGGTTGCGGGTAGGGGGCGGGCTGACCGCCGTAGGGATTCGCCGGACCGCCGAACTGCTGTGGCGCACCAGGATTCGGCGCACCGTACCCCGGCTGGGGCACGCCCTGCTGCGGATACCCCGGTTGCGGAACTCCCGGCTGCGGATAACCGGCCTGCGGGATCCCCGGCGACGAAACGTTCTGCGGCTGTGGATAACCGGGTTGCTGATAGCCGGCCTGCGGATACCCTGGCACCGAATTACCTTGCGGCTGTGGGTAACCCGGCTGCGGCACCGCGGCTTGCTCCGGACCGGTCTGCGGCTGCGGTGTGCCCTGGGCGCTGTGTCCGTTGGGCGACTGCGGCGCATCGGGACTCGGCTGTGGGCTGTTCGGCTGCCAGGGCTGCCCGTAGGGTGGTTGTCCGCCGAAGGGGTTGCTCACGCCCATGCCTCCAAAAAAGTACTGGTCTATCCGGGTTTGTGGAATTGCTCGCGCCGCCCGAGCCGCCGCAGGCGCAACCATTCTCGCAGACCCGCCGGATCTTTCTGCTGTACCAGGAAGAACCAGGAGAACCGGGCCCACTCCTGCGGCAACAGTTTTCGCATGCCGGGCTGGGCCATGAGGTACCCGCGATTGCGGTAGGTGAAGTACCGCTTCACCGGATCGTCCGGGTACTGGGTGTGCATGCGGCCGCCGAGAATCGGCTTGAACTCCGCGGACCCGTTCGGATGCAGATAGGCAGTGCGCAGACACGTCCCGAACGGCAGGCCCGATCGAACCAGCCGCCGATGCACCTCCACCTCGTCACCGCGCACGAACAGGCGCAGATCCGGCACGCCGATCACATCCACCGCGCGAGCGGAGATCAGCGCGCCGTTGAACAGCGAGGCGATACCCGGCAGCAGATCCTCGTCGCCGTCCGCGGAGGTGTACAGCTCCGAACGCCGGCGCCGCCACACCACACCGCGGCGCAACGGGAAGGCGAGTTGATCCGGATCGTCGATATCGCAGACCACCGGCGACACCTCGGCCAGACCGTGTTTCGTCGCGCAGTCCGCGAGCGTGGCCAGCACCTCGGGTCCCTCGGGACGGCCGTCGTCATCGGCCAGCCACACCCAGTCCGCGCCGAGCGTCAGCGCGTGCAGCATGCCCAGCGCGAAACCGCCCGCGCCGCCGAGGTTGTGCTCCGAACCCAGATAGGTCGACTCCACCCGCTGCTCGCGCACCAGCTCGCCGACCTCGGGTTCGTTGGCGTTGTCCACGACGATCAGGTGATCGATCGGACGCGTCTGCGCGGTGAGCACCTGCAACGATTCGGCGAGCAGTTCGCGACGCTTGTGCGTGACGACCACCGCGACGATCCGGGACTTCGGGCCGGGGCCGGACAGCTGTACGCCCTCACCCGGGACCTGATCACTCATGAACGATTGTGCTCCAGTTCCCGTGCGAGTTCGCGCTGTATCTGGGCGACATGGTCACCGGCCTCCGGGCCCTCGTAGGCCCGCACCACTTCCTCGATGCCGCCGCGCATCCGCACGGTGCCGTGATCGATCCAGATCGCGGAATCGCAGAGCTGGGCGAGGAATTCGTTGGAATGGCTGCAGAACACCAGGATGCCCGAGCGGGCCACCAGATCGCGCAGCCGGTTGCGCGCCTTCTTCAGGAACTCCGCGTCGACCGCGCCGATACCCTCGTCCAGCAGCAGAATCTCCGGGTCGATGGAGGTCACCACGCCCATCGCCAGGCGCACCCGCATACCGGTCGAATAGGTGCGCAGCGGCATGCTCAGGTATTCGCCGAGTTCGGTGAATTCGGCGATCTCGTCGACCTTCGCCAGCATCTGCTTGCGGGTCTGCCCGAGGAACAGTCCGCGAATGATGATGTTCTCGTATCCCGAGATCTCCGGGTCCATGCCGACGCCGAGATCGAACACCGGCGCGACCCGCCCGCGCACCTGCGCGCTGCCGCGGGTGGGTTCGTAGATTCCCGAAAGCAACCGCAGCAGAGTCGATTTGCCCGCGCCATTGTGCCCGACGAGTCCGACGCGATCGCCCTCGGAGAAGGACAGGCTGATCTCGCGCAGCGCCTCGACCACCACCACGTCGGATTGATTGCGCCCGATCGCGCCGCCCGCCTTACCCAGGAACGCCTTCTTCAGCGATCGCGACTTGGCGTCGAAGATCGGGAATTCCACCCATGCGTCATGGGTTTCGATGCTCACTCGCTCGGTCATATGGCCCTTTACACCCAGTACGGGACGCGAGAACGGAACTGCTTCATGGCCAGGATCGCCACTGCCCAGCCCACCACGGTGATGCCCAGCACCACAACCCAGCTCAGCAGGCTCGACGGCTCACCCAGCAGCGGGGCACGCACGATCTCCAGATAGTGGTAGGTGGGGATGATCTCGATCAGCCGGGCGCGTTCGCCGATGGCGCCGGCGTGGTCGGTGAGCGATTTGGTATTCCACATCACCGGCGTCAGCACGAACAGCATCAGCGTCATGCTGCTCAAGATCGGGGCGATATCCCGGTAGCGGGTGGCGAAGATGCCGAACACCAGCGTCACCCACATCGCGTTGAGGAAGATCAACCCGATCGCCGGAATCGCCAGCAGCACACTCCAATGCAGGTGGTGCCACAGGCCCGCGACCGGAATGAGGATCACGTAGATGATCAGGTTGTGCGCGAAGAACAGCAGTTGCCGCCACACCAGCCGGTAGACGTGCACGCTCAGCGCCGACGGGAGTTGTTTGATCAACCCCTCGTTGGCGATGAAGATCTCCGAACCCTCGAGAATGCTGTTCGAGATGATGTTCCAGGTGATCAGGCCGACCGTCACATAGGCCACATATGCCCGGAGGTCCTGGCCCAGCAGGGTCGAATAGAGCACCGCCATCGCCCCCGCCTGCACCGCGGTCGCGATGGTGATCCAGAACGGGCCCAGGACCGATCGCCGATAGCGCTGCTTGATGTCCTGCCAGCCGAGCGACAGCCATAGCTCACGTTGGGCGAAGCCGTCGCGCAGATCCTTGAACGCACGCCGGAACGATTGGGAATCGGACACTATGGCTACCGAGACGTCGGCCGGGCTCTGTTCGGCGACCGCCGACTCGGCAGGGGCAGCTGCAGGCACAGTGCTCGACTGTAGCGGAAGACGGGTGCCGCCCTACAGGTACTGGCCACTGACTCCCGAGGACCCCTGCTGACCGCCCTCGCGCGGAGCGTGCATTCCGGGCGGGAGCGCGTGACGCATCTGTTCGAGCTGCGCGCGGGCGGCCATCTGCTGGGCGAACAGCGCGGTCTGGATGCCATGGAACAAACCCTCCAGCCAGCCGACCAGCTGGGCCTGGGCGATCCGCAATTCGGCGTCGGAGGGGATGGTGTCCTCGCCGAACGGCAGCGCCAGCCGCTCGAGCTCCTCGCGCAGCTCCGGCGCGAGGCCCTGTTCCAGTTCGCGGATGGAAGTTTTGTGGATCTCGCGCAGCCGGCTGCGGCTGGCGTCGTCGAGCGGGGCGTGCCGCACTTCTTCCAGCAGCTGTTTGATCATCGTGCCGATCCGCATGACCTTGGCGGGCTGCTCGACCATATCGGCCAGCGACTCCTCCTTGCCCTCCTCGTCGCCGGCCCCGGTAGCGCCCTCGCCGACCACCTGGCCGGTGAGCGGCGATACACCCCGGGAACTGGCGGGCACGACCAGCGGCTGGCCGTCGGGTCCGATCACCACGATGGAATCCGATTCTCCGTCCGAGTGCGTCATGGCCTCCATCATGTCCGCTTCGAGCCGGATGCGCTAAGCGGGTATCGGGTCCGCGGCCTGTCCCGCCGGTCGGACGCGGGGAATGAGTCTTCGCCGCAGGCCCGGCGGTGAGTTGCCGACGTCACGAACCCCGCCGCAGCGACGGCGACGGCCCACGACATGACTTCGCCCACCCGGCCTCATTACCCCGGACTCCGCCAACTCCGAGGTTCGCGGCCCGTCTCGCCGGTCGGACGCGTTGCGGGTGCGAGGATCGAGTGCCCGGCACGGGGCCGAGCGGTGCGACTTCGGTTGCCGCGAACACGCCGGAGCGAAGCGGAGGCAAATCAGACACAGTATTCTGTTGCGGTCGTTTCCGCATCGTATGTGGTGCTCGGTTTGCTGAAAGTCGGTTACCCATGTTGCGTGATCTCCCACCCGGTAGCCCGCTCGATGCGGGTTCCACCGTCCTGCCCTCGTCGGTGCGCGAGCGGTCGTTTGCCGTGAACACGGTTACGCCGACTTGCCCCCTGCGCTTAGAGTGGCCTGCATGACTTACGACGTCGCACGGGTTCGGGGCCTCATACCGTCCCTGGGCGACGGGTGGATCCATCTCGACCCGCAGGCGGGCATGCTTGTTCCGGATTCGGTATCGCGTGCCGTCTCAACGGGTTTCCGCACGTCGGCCTTTTCGCACACCAACCGCCACGCCGCCGCCCGGCGTAGCGGCGCCATCCTGGACGCGGCCCGCGAGGCCGTGGCGGACCTGGTCGGCGGTGATCCGGCGGGCGTCGTGCTCGGTCCGGACCGGGCGGTCCTGCTGGCCTGGCTGGCCGAATCGCTGAGCTCCCGGCTCGGCCTGGGCACCGGGATCGTGCTCTCCCGCCTGGACGACGAGGCGAATGTCGCGCCGTGGCTGCGGATCGCGAATCGGTATGGCGCGCACGTGCGCTGGGCCGAGGTCGAGATCGAGACCTGTGAGATGCCGGCCTGGCAGTTCGAGGAGCTGATCGGGCCGACCGCGCGTCTGGTCGCGCTCACGGCCGCCTCGCCGATCGTCGGTTCGGCCCCGTCGGTGCGGGTGGCCGCCGATCGCGTGCACGACGTCGGCGGGCTGCTGGTCGCCGACTGCTTCGGCGCCGCACCCTATGCGCTGATCGATATCGACGATCTCAACGCCGACGTGGTCGCCCTGTCGGCCCCGGCGTGGGGCGGCCCGCAGATCGGTGCGCTGGTTTTCCGCGATCCGGCCTTCCTGGACCGGATTCCGTCGATGTCGCTGAACCCGTACGCCAAGGGCGCCGAGCGGCTCGAGGTCGGCGGACACCAGTACGCGCTGCTGGCCGGGCTCACCACCTCGATCGACTATCTGGCCGGTCTGGACGAGCAGGCGACCGGCTCCCGGCGGGAGCGGCTCGAGATATCGATCACCTCGCTGCAGGACTATCACGACCACCTGTTCGAGCACCTGATGGAGGTGCTCGACCGCATCCCGAACCTGACCGTCATCGGCCGGGCCTCCACCCGCATCCCGACGGTGAGTTTCACCATCTCCGGACTGCAGGCCGAGAAGGTGTCCGCGAAACTCGCCGATCTGCGGATCGGCACGCTGTCCGGCGCGCACGGCGGGAGTCGTCTGCTGGACGCGCTGGGCGTGAACGACGAGGGCGGCGCGGTGACCATCGGATTGGCGCCTTACACAACGAAATTCGAGATCGATCAGCTGGGCCGGGCACTCACCTCGCTGGACTGATACTCTCCGCCTCTCCATGACTTCAGCGTGTCGCGGGTGCCGCGAGATTTTCGCTTCGGACCGTCGGTAGGGGCGTGACCGAGTTTCCGGGCGTTCCCGGCGAGTTGCCCATGTCGTTGCGAAATCGGTTGTCGCGGTGGCCCGGAGCGAGGTTCGTGGCGCTCGTGTCAGTTCTCGCGGATTCGCAGCAGCACCTTGCCGACGGTTTCCGAGGAGTCCAACAGCTCGTGGGCGGCGGCGGCCTCGGTGACGGGAAGTTCGGCGTGCACGACCGGGACGACGGTGCCATGGGCGATCAGCGGCCACAGGTGGCGGTGTAGTTCGGTGACGATCTCGGCCTTGCTGGAGCGTCCGGTGGCCGGGCGTCTGCGCAGGTTGGTGGCGTGCACGGTGCCGCGTTTACCCAGCAGCGTGGACAGGTTCATCTCGCCCTTGACCCCGCCCTGCATGCCGATGACGCACAGCTGGCCGTCCTCGGCGAGCGCCTCGATGTTGCGGCCCAGATACGCCGCGCCCATATTGTCGAGAATGATGTCCGCGCCGCCGGATTCGGCGAGGGTGGCGACGAAATCCTCCTCGCGATAATTGATCAGGATGCTCGCGCCGAATTCCTTGCAGCGATCCAGCTTTCCCTGCGATCCGGCCGTCACCGCGACCCGCGCGCCCCGGCTGACCGCCACCTGAATGGCGTGCGTCCCGATCCCGCTGCCGCCGCCGTGGATCAGCAGCAGTTGTCCGGCGTGCAGTCCGGCCCGCATGACCAGATTCGACCAGACGGTCGCCGCGACCTCCGGAAGTGCCGCTGCCACAGCGAGATCCATCCCGTCCGGCACCGGCAGCAGCTGCGTCGCCGGAACCACCACCTGTTCGGCGTACCCGCCCCCGGACAGCAGCGCGCACACCCGATCGCCGGGGTGCCAATCCCGCACGCCGTCCCCGACTCGCGCGATCACTCCCGAACATTCCAGCCCGAGCGTTTCGCCGGCCCCCGGCGGCGGCGGATAGAACCCCTGCCGCTGCAACACATCCGCCCGGTTCACCCCCGCTGCGGTGACCTCGACCAGCACCTCTCCGGCACCTGGACCGGGCAGGTCGGGACTCTGCGCCCACCGCATCACCTCGGGCCCGCCGAAGCCGTCCAGCTCGATCGCATACATGACGCTCATTGTGGACTCCACGCGCCTGCGATGCGGTCCTGGGCCCTGTCCGGGCGTGGCACCGCGAGCCGCATTCGCGCGGACGCGCAGGTTGTCCGCATGGCGAGGTTCAGGGGGCTTGCGCGGGACCGGCCGCGATAAGGGGCCGGACCGGCCGCGATATGGGATACCCGGTTCGCGGTCCGGCACGGCAGGCTAGCGTCGGAGCATGAGCTTCGCCGACTTCCAGAACGAGATCTATCTGGCCGGGCTGTCCGGTGCGGTGCCGGAACTGCCGATGTCGGCCGCGGGGTTGGAGCGACGAGCCCGTGAGCAGCTGGATGCGGTCGCCTATGCGTACGTGGCGGGCAGCGCGTCGGCGGAGCGGACCGCGGCGGCGAACGCGGCCGCCTTCGATCGGTATCGGCTGGTGCCGCGGATGTGGCGCGGGACCAGCGGTCCGGACGGGCGGGACCTGTCGGTCGAGGTGCTGGGCACCGAACTCGCGGCGCCGGTGCTCACCGCGCCGATCGGCGTGCTGGAGTTGCTGCGCGACAAGGGCGAGACGCTCGTCGCGGAGGTCACCCGGGAACTGGGTGTGGGCATGGTCCTGTCGACCGCGTCCTCCACACCGATCGAGGAGGTCGGTGCGGCGGCGGGCGCGTGGTGGTACCAGCTGTACTGGCCCAGCGACCACGACCTGGCCCGGTCACTGGTCGAACGGGCCGCCGCGGCCGGGGCGCGGGCCATCGTCGTCACCGCTGACACTCCCGGAATGGGTTGGCGCCCACGCGATCTCGAACTCGGGCATCTGCCGTTCCTGCAGGGCAAGGGCATCGCGAACTACCTCTCCGACCCCATTTTCCGCGCCAAACTCGCCACCCCGCCGGAGGAGAGCGAGGAGGCCCTGCGGATGGCCGTGCTCACCTGGGTTGGCCTGTTCGGCAACCACACCCTGCGCGCCGCGGACATCGGGCGGCTGCGCGAGTGGACCGATCTGCCGATCGCGGTGAAGGGCGTCCTGCATCCCGCCGACGCCCGCGAACTGATCGACGCGGGCGCCGACGCGGTCGTGGTGAGCAACCACGGCGGCCGTCAGGTCGACGGTTCGATCGCGGCCCTGGATGCCCTGCCCGAGATCGTCGCCGCGATCGGCGACCGCGCCGACGTCCTGTTCGACTCGGGTGTGCGCACCGGTTCGGACGTCATGATCGCCCTGGCGCTGGGAGCGAAGGCGGTGCTCTACGGACGTCCGTGGGCATACGGCCTGGGCCTGGCCGGCCGCGACGGCGTTCGCCACGCACTGCGCCTGCTGCTGGCCGATTTCGACGCGTCGATGGGACTGTCGGGTTTCTGCCGTCCCGCCGAACTGGATCGCGGCGTGCTGCGGGGTGCGCCGAACTGAGCAACGGCCCGTTCATCGAACGGGAGGTGGACACCGAGGTCGATGTCCGCATCGGCCCGGGAAATAGAATGTCCGGATGATCGAGGAACCGAGCGGTCGCGCGGCGGCAGAGCCGAATTGGCTCAGCTCGGCCGAGCAGCGGACCTGGCGTGCCTACATGGACGGGCATCAGCGCCTGATGGCGGAACTGAATCGTCAGCTGCAACGTGACAGTGATCTGACCGTCGCCGAGTACCGCATTCTGGTACTGCTGTCCGAGGCCCCCGACCGTTCTCTCCGGATGAGCGATCTCGCCGACGGCGTGCTGTCCTCCAGAAGCCGTCTCACACACCAGATCCGGCGCATGGAATCCGCGGGTATGGTCCGCCGCACGTCCTGCGAGGAGGACGGCCGAGGCGTCCGCGCACACCTCACGGACGAGGGCATGGAACGCCTCCGCGCCGCCTCCGCCGGCCACGTCACCGAAGTCCGCCGCGACTTCGTGGACCTGCTCACGCCCACCCAACTCCGCGTCATAGCCGAGGTTTTCGAACTGGTCGACGCCGAATTATCCGGTCGCGGCGGCAAATAGCGGCCTTCTCCAGCACGGATTCCCGGCCCGGCGTGGTGCCTACCGGATCATCTGCCGCATCGACGACGAACCGATGGTCGTCACCGTGGTAGATGTCGAAGCGGCATCCACCGGGGATGAGCTTCTGCGGCCCTGACGTTCTCGACCCACTGGTGGATACCGGTCGGCGGATCCTGTTGTAGCCCAGTCGATTACCGCATCTTACCCCGGGTGTTCCGGCATCGTTCGCCCGGTCTGCCGCGGTTGTCGCCGGTCTGTCGCGGTTCGGTGCGGTTCGGATGCGAGCGGGAAGCCGGGTGACCGGGCATGCGGTTGCTGTCAGCCGTGCCGCAAACGGGTGAGGCCCCGGGTGGCCCGCTGTGCTGTTGCGAACCTCCCGGGGTGGTGATCAGTTGGTGCCCAAGGCGTTTCGCAGCGTAGTGATCGCAAAGGCTGTGCAGTACAAGAGTCTTCGGCCCCAAAGTTTCGTTCTACTCGCCCCTTACCTTTGCCGATGATTTGCGCGCTAATAGCGGCTGACAATCCTGAAAGTACTGTCCGACGGTCGCGCGGCATGTGAGCGGCATCGAACGATTTGGGGGAAAAGCGATTTCATGTCCGGTTGTAGGAAGCACGGCCTGGTTCCGGCGCTCGTATTGGTACCTGTCGTAGCCGGTCTGTATCTCGTCACCGGTTGCGGCCCGGACTCGACGACCGCCGCCCCGCAATCGCCGCCCACGACCGACTGGTTCACCCGGACCACAACGCGGACAACACAACCGACGACAGCGCCGCCGGCGTCGACAACGCCGTCATCGGCCATGCAAACCAGCACCGAAACCACCACCTCGCAATCCGAAGCGCCCGACGTGGATTTCGCCGCCGTATGCGCGGACGCTGTCACCGGACTCCGGGTGGACGACACCGAATGCGACGACGCCACCGACGACTACTACGGCGACGACACCAACGCCGCCACCTACGCGGCAGCGGGCCTGGCGGGCGGCGCGCTGGGCGCGGCCATGTGGTACTACTTCTCCACCCGAAACAGGGTGGTGACCCCGGCGCTCGGCGCCTTCGTCCGTGACGGCACCTACACCACCCCGCACCTGGTCGACGGCAGACCGCCCATCATCTACCGCACCGGCAGCATCGACTACAAAGGCGGTCCCCTCACCAAATCCACCATCCACCGCGGCGGCCTGGGCCTACGCCCGCACAGCAGCCATTCGTGAGCCGTTCGAGCAGCCCGGAGTGCACGAAGTCGTCCTTTCGGATCGGCCGAAAGACGACACGCCGAATCGAACGCCGAGAAAGGAGATGCAGAAAACCTGCGGTGGGTGTGGGATTTGAACCCACGGTGGCGTGAACCACGACGGTTTTCAAGATTGTCGTTCTCGATGTTTGCTGGCGTTGGCGATCGTTGGTGCTGGATAGTAACGGGCGGCTGACCTGGTAAAACGTTCATTTGGATCGTTGGTCGGAGTTGGTCCGGTTGTGTGTTGCTGCGGACGAACTGCGGACTCGTGCGGATAGGTCGTCTATCCGCCCTTTCGCGTATCGAATGTATGTTCGAATGATCTTGCGGCCCCTCTGAGAGACCTGCCTCTCCGGCGAGGAGCAGGGTCCGGGGCAGAGCCCCGTGTGACGCCAGCGGCGTCAATTTCAACGATGAATACGTCAGATCGGTGGGGCTGTGGTGTGTGCTCCTCCGATCGACCTGCCCGTAGGGGTACCTCGTGTTCAGGGTGCGGGGGAAGGATGGCGAATGCCACCGCGTAGCGGCTTGTCCTTCCGCCGTGCCCTGGTTGCGTGGTAGGGCTTTGTCCAGGTCGGTCGGAGGAGTGCGCGCCGCGCTGGTCTGGGGCTGAGTCATCGCGCGGCCGGTAGGTCGCGGAAACCACTGCGAGCCTGGGAGATTCGGGTGCCTCGCTACCGGGTCCGGGGAAAGGATGCCGGGCCCGGTAGCGGGCTGTTCCGGAGGGCTGGAGTCGGCGTCGTTGGCGACTCGCTACCCAGCGCCGTTGCTGGGTGCCCGGAGGAGGGGGCCGAAGCCCCCTGGCGGTCAGTACTGGTTGATCTCGCCTGCCTTGCGGGCGTCCCAGTAGGCGTCGAGGCATTCGCGGCACACCACGTCGTTCTCGTCGCCGGGGATGTAGATCGGGAGGGTGTCGGTGGCCGGGTTGGGGCAGTTGGGGGTGGTGCAGGAAACGGTGGAGGTGGTGGCGGTCATGGCGAGGTTCCTTCCCTGTGGTGATCGATCTGGGCTTGCCCAGACCACGCAGGTGGGGTGCGGAAAAGGGTGGGCGAATGCCCATCACGTAGTGACGCCGTAGGCGCCCTTTGTAGTGCCCTGCCTGCGTGGTATGCCTTCGGCAGATCGTTCGCCGCAGGGAAGGAACCTGGTGACCGCCAGTGCCGGACGGGATGCGAACCCACGCCGGACTGCCCCAACCCGGCCACCGACACCCGGAGCTGAACCGGCGACGAGAACGACGTGGTGTGCCGTAACCACAGCCGGTCGACCGGGCTGGGTGCCGGCCGATTCGTGATCGACCGCGGGAGGTCAGTCGGGTACGGCTCTCCTCGTGCCCAGCACTGCTCGGTTATGCCAAAGTGAGGCGGACAGGATGAGTTGCGGTAGCGGCTGGCGGGTTGCCGCCGACGCGCCGGGCGGAGCGAGGTACGAGCGGCGCCCGGTTGCGTGGCGGCGGCGGCCCGCAGGGCCGCTGCCGCTCTTGATCCTATATAGCCAAATTCGGCAACGACTTGCATGAGGTGAGGTGCATGCAAGCCGTTGCCGCTGCTCTACTGGGAGACGATCGCCTGAATGAGGCTGGCGGCTCGCTCGGGCGACAAGCTGCTGGTGTCGAGATCGATGTCAGCCTCGGCGAGGTGCGGCGTTGTGTCCCACGCTTCGAGTCGTGCTGCGACGTCACCGGTTTGTCGATCGGCAATCCTTGCTGCGGCCACTTCCCGAGACGTCCAGAGCTGCGCAACAATCCAACGTCCAGGGATTGCCTGCTGAACAGTCGAGACGACTTCGGGTTGGCCCGCATGAACGACAGGAATCTGCCCGTCCGCGATCATCGTTTGTAGTGTGGCGCGGTCGATCGCATAGCGAGAGCCGTAACGCCTGTTCTCCCAAACGATTTCGCCAGCCGCTACCTGAGCGTCGAGTTCGGCATCCGAGGTCAGCCGGTATCCGGATGTTCGTCCGGGGCCTGATTTCAGACGCTTGAACAAGCGGAACCGCGGATCAGCCGTAGTGAGGGCTTGAGTCACCGTGTCTTTTCCAGCTGCGGGCGGGCCATAGAGGAACACACCCTGAATCATCGTGGCGACTGCAAGGAGTCCAGCAGATGACGAGCCTGGTTCCGTAGCGGCTCGCTATCCGGATTGTTTTCGATGACCACATGATCCGCAAGGGGACGGTACGAAAGGTCGACACCTTCGGCGTACTCGTCCCAGTGGGTGAGTTTCCAGGTGTCCCGTGCGGCGCCACGTCGGCGGAGATACATCAGCATCGTGTCGAGGCTGCATCGAACCCAGACAAGTGTGATGTCAGCGCCGGTTGCCGTCGCTCGCGCGAACGTGTGATCAATCCAGGATTGGTCGTTGAATTCCTGGAGGAACGGAGCGGTCGCGATGACAGATATCCCGCATTTGATGTTGTCGTCAACAACGGCTGCCAATGCCTCGTACTCGCGCGGGCGAATTTGCAGTTTGTAAATATCGGACTCGCGGTCTTCGAAGCTCGAACCGAGCTCCTTGAGCGCGGGTTCGATGATCGGCCGAGAGATCGTGTCCTTGTCGAGCAGGGCCCATCCCGTCTCGCGAGCAAGGGCATGGGCAAACTCGGACTTCCCACTACCGGCATAACCGCCGATGTAGATGGCACGAGGGCGCGCAGGCCGTAGTGGGGCCGCGAGTGTCAATTCGACCGACGTGGGCGTTGTGACGACACGCCCGGACCGGTCCTTGCTGGATACGTAGCCGTCGGCGGCGAGCTGTTCCATCGCTTTCGTGACGGTGAGCTGGCTCGCCTTCCATTGGCTCGCAAGCTCACGAGTCGAAGGCAACCGCTGACCGTCGCGTAGGCGTCCCGCCTCGATGTCATTCCGGATCGCGTGTGCGATCCGCAGATATGCCGCGGGGGTTCCAGGGGCGCTCACAACAAGACTCCTTCAGTAGCAGTTGCCCTCCAGAGGGTAGCAGTTGCTAACCCTTTGCGGCCTGCGCATATGCCCACAATCGGCTGTAGCTGGAGATTTCCTGACGGAAGTAGTTGCTTCTAACGAAAGCACTTGCTACCGTAAGTGATGTGGCGCACAGCAAGTGCGAGTAGCCGAATCAGAAGGAGCCAGACATGGCGCTGAAGGATCTGCGTTTGAGTGTCGAGTTCGGTATGGCGTTCGAGATGGGGTTGGTGCTGGTCGGCGAGATTCAGCCGGATACCGAGTACAACCAGAACCGCAACGCTCCGGCTCGTCAGAAGGTCGATCCCGTGACGGGCAAGCGGCAGTGGAAGGCCACCTGCACCGATCCGTCGGAGACGAACCCGCGGAAGTCGAGCATCCAGGTCATCTTCCTGGCGGATGTTGCTCCGATCCCGTCGACTCCGGAGGTTCTGCCGGGGATGCGGGCTATCGAGCTGGAGGGCGTCACGCTTCAGCCGAAGGTGAGCGGGCAGGGCGAGTTCAAGTCCCTCGGCTGGACGGTCCGCGCTACCGGCATCGTCGGTGACACCTCGGGTGCCAAGCAGGGTCCGGCGAATCCGGGTGCCTCGCGTCCGCGTGACGAGAAGGCTGCGTGATCGCGATGGCCTTTCTGGATGTCTCGTGCAATGGCGACGAGGTGATCACCGAGTACTCACCCGCGAAGGACTTCCTCGGAAAGACGGTGGGTGCCTCCATCGCGATTCGGATGTTCGACAAGTCGGTTCACGTCGCGGGTTTGATCCTGTCGATCGAGGAGTCGCGGGTTCTGTCCGAGTCGCTGGCTCAGCTGGTGATGTTGCACGACGCTGCGGAGCGTCTGGCCGCTGAGAAGGCGGTGGCGTGATGAGCAAGAGCAAGAACGAGTCGTACGTGTCGATCGGCCTGTTCGGCAAGGCGTCGGCCGAGTACTTCCGTACGCAGCAGGACGAGCAGATCGTCGTCGTCCGTTTCGGTCAGGTGTCGGTGCATCTGCCCTACAGCCAGGCCGTTGCGTTGTCGGCCGACCTGGACGAGGCGCTGTCCAAGTTCGAGCCGGATACCCCGAAGGCGGTGGCGTGATGTTTCTGCGTGAGTTGTTCGGGTTCCGGTCGCCTCGTGTGTGGGTGGAGGTCGGTTACGACGCGGAACAGGATGTGGTGTTCCTGTACCTGGACGATACGGGCGCGGGTTTCAAGCTGTGGCAGGTCGAGGGGCTGATCGCTGACCTGCGTGCTGCGGCTGGTCATCTGGCCGCGGTTCGTGTTCCGGCGTCGTATGGACGCGGTGTGTGATGAGTAGCTCGGCTACGGGGATGCGGTTGGCGCGGGTGTTCGCGGTCCTGGTGATCGTGGGTGTCGGCGCTGCCGCGTTCGTCCTGTCGTTCACCACGCTGCGGGATCTGGCCACGCTGGCGCATATCCCGTCCGGGACGGCGTGGCTGTTCCCGCTGATCGTGGACGGCACCATCATTCAAGCCACGCTCGGCTGGCTGGTGCTGGCCAAATCGCCGGAACGCAAGTACTTCGTGTGGGTTCTGGCGGCGGGCTCGCTGATCTCGGTGGCAGGCAACAGCATTCACGCTGTCGCGAACGGTCACCAGCTTCCGGGCTGGTTGTGCGCGATCGTGGCCGCTATCGCTCCGATCAGTCTGCTGATCGACACGCACGGCCTGGCGGTGCTGTTACGCGCTGCTCAGTCCGCTCCGGCTGAGACTGTGGCGCCTGCTCCCGAGTCTGTGTCCGAATCTGTTGCGGCCGTGGAAGTTTCCTCGGTCCCCGAATCTGTCGAGCCGATCGCGGAGCCGTCTCCGGCGCCTGTTCCGGCCTCGGCTCCTGAGCCCGTGGCTGTTGCTGCTCCTGTGCGGGTGGTGCGTCCTGTTCGTTCTGCGCGACCGGTGCAAGACATGCTGCCGATCGCTGTCCCGGTGGGGAGTTGATTCACGATGGAATACAGGCGATTCGAAGGAACTTTCATCGTCCGCGAAGCGGGTCCGGTCGCTGTCGGGGTCTTGGTGACCTCCGCGGTCGGGGTGGCTGCGCTGCTGGCGTTCGGTCATCACACCGATCTCGGCCCGGTCCGCCCGGCCTCCGCGGTCACCTCGACGGTGCCGACGCCCACAACGGCGGCCGCGTCGGTTCCAGGGTGCGTGATGCTCTGTGATGAGCCTCCGTTGCCGC
Organism: uncultured Nocardia sp.; assembly: GCA_966435935.1. GTDB lineage: Bacteria > Actinomycetota > Actinomycetes > Mycobacteriales > Mycobacteriaceae > Nocardia. The sequence continues at coordinate 41,796 of CBJNFW010000005.1, read as the reverse complement.
CGGTGCAGGATTCGAGCGGCTGCCGCTTGTTCTGTGACCTGGGCTTGCCTCGGGAGCTGGGGGGCCGGTCATGAGTGTGGTCTCGATGCTCCCGTACGCGGTGTCCGCGGCCGGTGTGCTCGGCTTGGCTGCTCGGATGTGCCGGTGGTCCCGGATGCCGGCCGATTCCGCGCCCCGGACCGCTGAGCAGATCGTCGGTGAGGCACCGGTGGAGTTGCGCAACGCCGTGATGCACGTGGCGTTGCCTGCGTTCTCGTTCCGCATGTTCCAGGATCTCGGACTCGGCGACCTGGACAAGGGATTCCCGTCGATCGAGTGGTGGGACTACAGCCTCCACGGGATTTCGGTGGATGTGCTGATGCGGGGCGGACAGTCCTTTGCGGACTGGTCCAGTGAGGCCATGACGGCCCGGCTGTCCGCGTATGTGGGGGTGGAGCGGGTGACCGCGGTGTCTCCTGCTCCGGGCTGGGTCCGTCTCGAGATGAGGGTGCATGACACTCTCGCTGCCCCGGCAGTGTGGCCGGGTGTGGTCCCCAATGATGTGGATCTCGAAGCGGTCCCGGTCGGTGTCCGCGAGGACGGTCACCCCTGGCTGCTGCGCATCCTCTACGCCCACATCCTCCTGGCCGGTGCTACCGGATCGGGGAAGGGCTCGGTGCTCTGGTCGGTCCTGTCCGCCCTCGGACCGGCGATCAAGACCGGGTTGGTGGACGTGTGGATGGCGGACCCCAAGGGCGGCGCCGAGTTCGGGTGCGGTGAGGACAAGCTGTTCACCCAGTTCACCACCCATGCGGACAGCATTCTCGGGATGCTGGAAGAGGCCGTGAAGGAGATGGACGAGCGGCTGGTGCGGATGCGGCGGGCCGGACTGCGCAAACTCGTTCCCTCGACCGATGAGCCGCTGATCCTGATCATCATCGACGAGGCGGCCTCGCTGTCCTCGTACGCGGACCGCGAGCAGAAGGAGACGTTCCGGCAGCTGACCGGACAGCTGCTGTCCAAAGGCCGCGCGGCCGGGGTCTCGGTGGTCTCCGCATTGCAGGACCCGGCCAAGGACACGATGCCGAATCGGCAGCTGTATCCGGTCCGGGTCGGACTGCGCCTGGACGAACCCAGCCAGACGACCATGATCCACGGACAGGGTGCCCGGGACCGCGGGGCGTTGTGCGACAAGATCTCCGCGCACACCCCGGGCGTCGGCTACGTCGGCGAAGACGGCTCGACCGAGTTCGTTCGGGTGCGAGCGTTCTGGGTGTCCGACGACGACGCGAACGCGATCGTGGCTGCCTACTCTCCGGCACCCGAGATCACCGGCCCGGCTGAGGACTACTCGGGGTTCGATCCCGATGACCTCGGCGATGACATCCCCGGCGACGCTGAGGGGCTGGCGGCATGAAAACCGGATTCCTGACCGTGGCTCACGTGGTGGTGCACTGCGACGGCTGTGGCGACCGCTACAGCGAAATCCGTTACGACCAACTGTGTTTCGCCTCGGTGAATGAAGCGATCGCCTACATCACCGGGCGTGGTGCCGGGGTCGGCTGGGTGTACGACGGCGACAAAGTCTGGTGTGACGGCTGCGTTGCCTCGGCCCGCTGCCTCGAACACGGGCATGTCTTCCCCGGGCCCCGGCGGTGGTCGCTGGGCTCCAAATCCGATCCGCACATCTGCTCTGTGTGCGGGATCTCCGAGACAGAAATTGAGGAAAACTGATGGGTTCCAACAAGTTCCGCAGTACCGAACGGGCTCGTGCTGCCCGCTTGGAGGCCGATGCGATCGACGCCGTGGTCGATATCCGAGCTCGTCGGCGCTGCCACTACGAACGCTCCGGCATGGACCCGGTTTCGCTGGCGGTGCACGCCTGGGCCGAAACCGGGCACGTCCCCGGTTGGGACGACGGGATCGACTTCGACGGCTACGGCGATGGGGGCTGGGCGGCATGAACACCATGACGAATCCGGTCTGCTGCGGCATTCCCACGGTCAGGCACATCCGCCCGGTCTACGGCACCGACACGTACGTGCACGTGTTCCGTTGCCCGTCCTGCATGCGCGGCGAGACCGACGAAATCCGCCACACCGCAGCCGGTCTCGGGGACGCGGTACGGGTGGCATGACCAAGAAGGACGCGGCCCCGCCTGCATCGTCGGTGAATCCGGTGGTGCAGGCGGCGGCTGATTCGGTGAAGAACCAGAAGATGCGCGTTCGGGTCAAGCGGGCCCGGCGCGCGAACCGTGGAGAGCAACTGTCCTTGTTCGACATTCCGGGAGTGTGACGAAATGACCACTGCGGCAACAGAACCGAGTATCGAACCGGCTCGACAGACCGCGGCGGATCGTCGGGCGTTGCCTATCGGGTTGGATGTGGCCGAAGCGGCGGCGGACAAGTACGGGGCGTGTCGTCGCCCGGTCCCGATGCGGACCTTCGACCCGTCCACGGGGGAGTCGAGAGTTGTTGGCTCGCCGTGCAAGTCGACGGTCAGCAGCGTTTGTCCCTCGTGTGCGAAGCGGGCTCGAGCCTTGCGTAAGCAGCAGTGCAAGGAGGGCTATCACCTCGATCGTGAGCCGGTCCAGGAGAAGAAGGACCCGACCGAACATCAGGTGGCCCTGTACACGGCTCGGGCTGATCTGGCCAAGGACTACCGCGCGGCCAAGGCTGCCGGGGACACCGAACTCATGGACGGTATCCGCGAGGTGGTGGCGGACATCGATCGGGAGCTGCGCGAGTCGGGTGTCCGTGGCCGGTTGGTCGCGTTGGACCCGATCGACAAGCCTCGTCGGAAGCGGTCCACCAAGCGGCGGCAGGACACCCCGGACCTGCCTCGTAAGAAGGTGCGCAAGCACACGATCAAGGCGGCCTATCCGGGTGGGTACCGGCCCGGGATGATGGTCACGCTGACGATGGACAGCTACGGGCGGATCAACCGGACAGGGGACCGGGACAAGGACGGCAAGGTCTGCTCGGACGGCTCACCGGTCGACCCGGACAGCTACGACTACACCCGCGCGGCCCGAGATATCGCGTTCGCGGCGGCGTGTTTTGACCGGTGGGTGCAGAACCTGCGGCGTGCTGTGGGCTATGACGTGCAGTACTTCGCGGTGGTGGAGCCGCAGAAGCGTGGGGCCCCGCATTTCCATGTGCTGATCCGCACCGATATCCCTCGTGAGCTGATCCGCCGTGTCACCGATGCGACGTATCACCAGGTGTGGTGGCCGCACTTCGATGAGCCGGTCTATTGGGACGGGAACATGCCGGTCTGGGATCCGGCCGCGATGACGTTCGTTGATCCGCGCTCCCGCCGGCCACTTGCGGGCTGGGACGAGGTGATGGACCACCTGGACACGATGGACGAACTCGACCCGGCGCACGTGGTCCGGTTTGGCCCCCAGGTGGACCCCCGGGACATCAAGGGCGTGATCCCGGGCGAGGAGTCCAACAAGACGATCAACTACGTGACCAAGTACCTCACCAAGTCCATCAGCGAGGTACTGGAGACCGACATCGAGCGCACCAGGGCGCATTACGACCGGTTGCACGAGGAGCTGCAGTACGTCCCGTGCTCTCCGCGGTGCCCGGTGTGGCTGCGGTACGGCATCGTGCCCCAGGGCGCCAGCGATAAGACGGCCCCCGGCCGGTGCACCGGTAAGGCCCATCGTCGGGACACCCTCGGCCTGCCGGGTCGGCGGGTCCTTGTCTCCCGGAAGTGGACCGGGAAAACGCTTCCCGATCACAAGGCCGACCGCTCTGATTTCGTTCGGCAGATGCTCGCTCAGGCGGGTATGAGCAAGCCGCAGATAGACCACCTGCGGGTGGTCCCGGTCCGCCCGGGTGACAAGGACTGTCCGCCCCGGGAAGTGCTGATCTTCCAGTCCATCGCCGATCGGACGACGTGGCAGAACGACTACTACCGCGCTGTCGGGCTTCTACCGAGTCCACCAGGCACGCAAGACCTTTCGGCAATTCCGGAAGCGGCATAGGAGGGAATGACCATGATCGAGGATGAGACCTACTTGCGGGCAAAGCAGTTGGAGGCGCTGACCGGGATTCCGGAAGCCACCTGGCGGTGGTGGGCCCACATCGGAGACCCGACAAAACCGCCCAGCTTCAAGCTGAGCGCTCGTCGGCGCGTGTGGAAGAAAACGACCGTGCTGGCCTGGATCGCTGAGCAAGAGCGGCTGAGCGGGCTGGAGGCAGCGTAGTGGCCATGCAGCGTAATCCGCGCTCGGGTGTCGAGGATCGCTGGCACAAGACTGTCACCAAGACAGATCCGGTCACCGGGGCCACTTCCCGCGAGCGGGTGAAGTCGGAGAACTTCGGTAAGGGCAAGCGGTGGCGGGCCCGGTATGTGGATCCGAACGGCGTGGAACGGGCGCGGGCCTTCGCCACGAAGATCGAGGCACAGAAGTTCCTCGACGGCGACGTGACGACCAAGGTCGTAACCGGGACGTGGGTGGACCCTGATCGGTCCGGCGTGCTGTTCGAGGTGGTGGCCGAAAAGTGGTATGGCACAAAGCAATTGCGCAAGCCCAAGACGGTCGCCGGATATCGATCGCTGCTGGACACGATCGTGTTGCCGCGGTGGGGCTCGGTGCCGCTTCGGGATATCGAATTCGAGGACATCCAAGAATGGATCGTCATGCTCTCGGGCTCCGGTAGCACTCGATTCACTGGACGTGGCCTCTCGGCATCCCGGGTCACTCAGTCGTACCAGGTGCTCAACCAGGTGCTCAAGTTCGCGGTCAAGGCCAAGCGGCTTGCGGTGAGCCCGGCCGCCGATGTGGAACTTCCGGATATGGAATCGGGGGAGCGGCGATACCTGACCCATGTGGAAGTTCTGCGCCTGGCGATGGCTGCCGGTCGATTCCGTCCGCTCGTGCTGACCCTGGCGTATACCGGAATTCGCTTCGGTGAGGCTACGGCGCTTCGTGCTGGGGCTATCGATCTCGAGGCGCACCGGATCTATGTTCGTCGTTCGGCAACTTTCGTCCGGGGTAGCGGCACTGTGGAGACCGACACCAAAAACCACACGTCACGGAACGTGCCCGTGCCTGGTGTGCTGGTCAAGGAACTCGTACAGCTGCTCGACGGCCGTGGGCGCGATGAGCTGGTGTTCCCGAGTCGCAAGGGCGGCTATCTGGAGTCCACCGAGTTCCGGTGGGTCTTCGACCAGGCGGTAGAGATCACCGGTCTCAAGGGCGTAGTGCCACACGGGCTCCGGCACACCGCGGCGTCGTTGGCGATCAAGGCGGGCGCGAACATCAAGGTCGTACAGAAGATGCTCGGGCACAAGACGGCCACGCTGACCCTCGACCTGTACGGCCACCTGTATGACGACGATTTGGATGCTGTGGCTGAGGCGATCGACTCCGGCGCGCGGACTGCTGCGGACCATCTGCGGACGATGGGTCTCGATACGCTGCCCGAGGACCATCGGGATAGTGCCTGAGCTGCGGTGGGTGTGGGATTTGAACCCACGGTGGCGTGAACCACGACGGTTTTCAAGACCGTTCCCTTAGGCCGCTCGGGCAACCCACCTCGCCTCGCGTGGGAGCGGGGCCGTTTCAGAGTAGCGGCGGGAGGGGTGGGTTGCCGAATCGGCGGTTCGGGGGTGTCGCTGTCGTCCCACAGGAACGATTCAGGGGACTCTGGCAGTATGTCGGCCATGAGACGCCGTTGGACCCGGCGTCGGGTTGCCGGCGCTCTCGCGTGCGTCGCACTGGTGATCGGTGCGGCCACGGGGACGACGCCGACCGCGCTCGCAGGTCCACCAGTGAATACCGGGTCGTCGGACGGTCCCGAACCGCAGGCTCCGGTGGACAATCCGCGCCCGGTCGCGGCCTCGATCGACCGCGTTCAGAAGATCACCGATCGCCGGTTGAAGGTGTTCGTCCGGTCGCCCGCGATGGGCCGCACAGTGCCGGTGGAGTTACTGCTGCCGAAGGACAACCACGGCCCGCGCCCGACGCTGTACATGCTCGATGGACGCAGCGCGAGCAACGAGGTGAACAACTGGACCAAGCACGGCGGCGCGGTGCAGTTCTTCGCCGACAAGAACGTCAACGTGGTGCTCACGCTCGGCGGGCCGGCCAGTTACTACACCGATTGGCAGCATCCGGATCCGGTGCTGGGCGCCAACAGGTGGGAGACCTTCCTCACCAGCGAGCTGCCCCCGCTGATCGACGCGAAGTTCGACGGCAACGGTCTGAAGGCGCTCGAGGGCGTGTCGATGGGCGCGGAGGCGGCGATGATGCTGGCCATGCGGCATCCGGGCGCGTATCGCGCGGTCGCCGCGCACAGCGGCTGCTACGCCATGGGGTCGGATGTCGGCCAGGCGCAGGCGCGCGCGATCATCAGCACCTACAACGGGAATCCGGACAATATGTTCGGCGAACAGAACAACCCCGCCTGGCTCGCGCACGACGTGATGGCGCATGCCGACCAACTGCGCGGTACGGCCCTGTTCCTGTCCGCGGGCAACGGTTTGCCCGGCTCGTTCGACGGCCCGAGCAATCCCGATTCGCGCACCTCGGTCGTCTTCGGCGGCCCGCTCGAGGCCGGCGCGTACGCCTGCACGATGGCGCTGGCCGACCGCCTCGAACGCATGCAGATCCCTGCGAAGGTCGATCTGCGCAGCGTCGGCACACATTCCTGGCCGTACTGGGCCGCCGAGCTGCCGCAGGCCTGGCCGACGCTGGCCGGTGCGCTCGGCGTCAGCTGAGCCGGCGTCGGCCCTGCCGCGTCAGCCCAGGAAACGCCCGGTGATCTCCGGATCGGTTGCGAACGCGAGGAATTGGTCGTTCTCGTGCGGATCGCCCGCGGTCACCCGCACGCCGTCCGCGCCGTAGGGGCGCACCAGCACTCCGGCCGCCGCGCTCGCCTCGCCGAATTCCGCACTGCGCGAACCCAATGCGAGCCAGACGAAGTTGGCCTCGCTCGGGACGACCGGGTATCCGGCGGCCAGCAGCGCCGAGCGGATCCGATCACGTTCGGCGACAGTGTGTTCGGTGCGATCGAGCAGTTCGTCGCGGGCCTCGAGGGAGGCCATCGCGGCCGCTTGGGCGAGACGGTTCACGCTGAAGGGAATATGCACCTTGAGCAGTGCGGTGATCACTTCCGGATCGCCGACCGCGTAGCCGACGCGCAGTCCGGCCAGGCCGTAGGCCTTGGAAAAGGTCCGCAGCACAAGCACATTCGGGCGGTCGCGGCCGATCTCGACACCGTTCGGGTGGTCGTCGGCGGGCAGCCGCAGATATTCGTGATACGCCTCGTCCAGAACCACCAGAACGCGCTCGGGCACCCTGTCCAGGAACCGGATCAGCTCGGCGCGGCCGACAGCCGTGCCCGTCGGATTGTTCGGATTGCAGACGAAAATCAGGCGGGTGTGCTCGGTGATCGCGTCGGCCATCGCGTCGAGGTCGTGCACCAGCCCATCGGTCAGCGGCACCTGCACGGACGTCGCGTTGCCCACCTGCGTGACGATCGGATACGCCTCGAACGACCGCCACGCGAACAGCACCTCGTCGCTGAGGGAATCGCAGGTGATCTGCACCAGTTCCTGGCACAGCGCGACGCTGCCGCACCCCACCGCGACCCGCTCGACCTCGATGCCGTGGAACGCCGCGATGGCCGCGCGAAGTTCGCTGGACTGGTTGTCCGGGTACCGGTTGGCCTGTTCGGCGGCCTCGGCGATGGCCTTGGCGACGGTCGGCAACGGGCCGAGGGTGGTCTCGTTGCTGGCCAGTTTCACCGCGCCGGGGTGGCTGCGGCCGGGGGAGTAGGCCGGGATGGACTCGAGGTCCGGACGAATACGAGCGGTCACCCCTCCACATTAGACGGGCGGTAGGAGAGCGATTACCCGGTGGATGCCACGGGCCATTTCCCCTCGAATATTCGCCGTACGAGTTGTCCGGAATGTTACCCGGCCGAACTATTGTTGGCGGCATGCCGGGCAGCTATCACGACTACGCGCCCCTGCGCGCCGGCGACCCCGGTCAGGCGCAGGACGGACAGGCCACCACAATCGCGCGAGTACCCATTCGGGTGATCGAACCGGAGCGCCGTGCGCGCGGCGGAATCGTACTGCTGCACGAATCACGAGAATTCGCCGAAACATTGCTGGATTTGATGACGGCGCTATCGACCGAGGGCTGGATCGTCGTGGCGCCCAATCTGTTCCATCGCGATGCCGACGGCGACCAGATCTTCGGCGAGGAGTTGTTCGCCGATTTCGACGCCTGTTTCGACTGGCTCGTCGAGCACGGCGTCTTTCCGGACCTGACCGGGGTGCTCGGATTCGACAGCGCCGGAACCGCCGCGTTCCTCGTCGCCACGAATCGCCGGATCGGCGCGGCGGTCAGTGTCGCCGCGCCCGGTATCGACGAGCCGCTCACCGACCGCGCCGACGCGCTGGTCCGGGCGGCCGCCCACCTGCAGGCCCCCTGGCTGGGCCTGTACGGCGCGGACGATCCGGTCATCTCGGCCGATCAGGTCGAGCGTCTGCGAGACGCCGCCGCATGCGCCGCCGTGGCGACCCTGGTCGTGAGCTATCCGGGCCTGGGGCACCGCCCCGATCGCCTCGCCTTCGACTCCGCCGACGCGGACGAACTGGTCTCCGCGCACACCAGAATCTTCGACTGGTTCGATTCTCACCTACGTTGACCAGCCGTTTTGCGTCCTGAGCTGTAGCTCTGTACTCTTTCGTCTCGGCGGTTCGAAAGGACCGGGCCCTCGAAGAGAAGGCTCCAGGAGGCGTGCCAGAGCGGCCGAATGGGACTCACTGCTAATGAGTTGTCCCTTCACGGGGACCGGAGGTTCAAATCCTCTCGCCTCCGCCACCGTCCGGTCCGCCGGACACACAACTTGATAGACCTGCGCCCGTAGCTCAACGGATAGAGCATCTGACTACGGATCAGAAGGTTAGGGGTTCGAATCCCTTCGGGCGCGCAGTAGAACGGCCTCCACCTGCAAAAGTAGGTGGAGGCCGATTCGCATTCAAGATCGGCGAGGCCGAATCCGGTACTTTGCCCATACAAACGAGCCATTACTTTCCTTCGGCGTACCGATCGAGGGCACTCCGCACATCCGGCCCCTGGGTCTGCCGCTGGAGGTAATGCTGCTCGGTGGTCGACAACTTCGCATGCGACAACTGGGCCTGAGCCTGCGCCGGACCGAGATCGTCACGAACCACCGTCGCGACCGTTCGCCGGAAGCTGTACGGCGTCACCCACCGCAATTCCTCGGGAAGGGCGGCGCGCAGAGACCGGCGCAGGTTCGCCAGACTCATCCATCCTCCGTCCCGATTCGCGAACACCGGACCGTCAGCGGAGGTCGCATTGCCGAACAAGCCGGTCAGCGCTTCCACGGCCAGCCGCGGGAGAATCACCGTGTGCGCCGGAGCTCCGCCCTTCCGCTCCTCCTGACGATGCACAGCTTTGCCCGTCACCTTGCCGTGGTCCAGCATCGTGCCCGCGATCGTCATCGTCGGCGGATCGGCGAGCAGATCCACATCCGACCAGCGCAGCCCGAGAACCTCATTCGGCCGGCACCCGGTCGACGCCAACACGTCGATGAACTCCAGGAGCAACCGCCCCGGGCGAGGACCACTCACCCCTGGCCGCTCGCGGTAAGCCACCACCGCCGAGCGAACCGTCGCGAACTCCTGCGCCGTCAATGCCCTTGCAGGAGCAGCCTTTCCCGACTTCCGGGTAACTTCCCGAATCGGATTCACCGCCAGCACGTCATACCGAACCGCAGTCGAGAACATGCCCACCAACACGACCCGCAGCATCCGCGCACGGGAAACCGGAAGCGTGCCGATATGCCGTTCTGCCCGACTGGTCGACAACTCTCGAATCCGCAAGGCACCGAGCTTCGCCGCGCCGTGCTTCTCCCACACCCGCCGGTACTCGTCTCGCGACTGGTCTCTGAGATCAGCCTTCGTAGCCAACCAGACCTCGAACAACTCCGACAACGAAGTTCGTTCCGTGACAACAGCACCGACAACGGGAGTCGTGCGCTTCTGCAAATGCCGCTGCAACGCCCGCCGTGCATCCTCTTCGCTGGAACCGGAACGCTCCGCCTGGCGCCGCTTGCCGTCCTCGTCACGGACGTACGTCGAGGCAACGAATCGGCCGGGCCCCGCCTTCTTGACCGTGATCTTGCCCCACTCACCAGGGGCCATCCGCTGTCTCGGCATTCGCTATGCCGCCTGATCAAGGCCAGCGATGTAGTCCGCCACCGCTTGTTCAGTCACGAACCGCCGCCGACCGATCTTCACCGACCGAAGCTCCCCCGATGCGATCAGTTCGTAGTACTTGCTGTGCCCGATCGGGATCCGCTTCCGGACTTCCTGCTCGGTGAATAACTGCGACATTCCCTGTCTCCCTTCTATGCCGCTTCCGGAATCGTCGAAAGTTCTTGTGCCCCTGGTGGGTCCGTGATTAGGCCCTTAGCGGCGAGGTATTCGTTCTGCCACACCGTGCGCTGAGCGATGGCGGCCATGATCAAGTGCTCGCGCCGGGGAACGTCCGGGTCGCTGGGTTCGGTCAGCCGGACCACCCAGCCCTTTGCCTGTTCGTTCTTGGCGATGCCGACCGCGGCGAGGACTTGCCGAACGAATTCGATCCGGTCGGCCTTGTGGTCGGGCAGGGTCTTGTTGCTCCACCGCCGCGAGACCAGCACCCGCCGACCGCGAAGCCCGAGAGTGTCCCGACGATGCGCCTTGCCCTTGCATCGGCCGGGTTGGGTCTTGGCCTTCGCGTTGCGCGGGGCGATGCCGTAGCGCAGCCACACCGAGCACGTTGGCGAGCATGGGGTGCGCTGCAGCTCGGCGTGTAGGCGTTCGTAGTGGCGGCGGGTGCGTTCGTTCGGGGCGTCGAGGACTTCGGCGATGGATTTGGTGAGGTACTTGGTCAGGTAGCCGATCAGCCTGCCCGCATCCTTACCCGGGATCACACCCTTGCCCTTACCGGGGCGGACAGGGCCCCGCTCGCCGTCGGCATCGAGGACGGTGCCGTCATCGTCGTCGGCGATGTCCTGGGTGTCGGACTGCACGCCCCACCGGATCACGTGTGCCGGTTGGACATCGTCCATCTCATCCATCAGCGCCAGGGCGTCATCGAAGCTAGGCAGCAGGTATCCGGTGTCCGGATCCGCGAATCCGCCGGCCTTGTCATCCCACACCGGCATGTGTCCCTCGGTGTAGACCTCGTGGTCGAAGTGCGGCCACCACACCTGGTGATAGGTCGCGGACAAAACCTGATCCATCAGCGCATGCGGATCGGTACCGCGGGCAGCGATGTGGATATGCGGGGCACCGCGACGCTGAGGTTCCACGGTGGCGAAGTACTGCACGTCCCGACCGGCAGCGCGCCGCCAGTTCTGGATGTAGCGGTCGAACAGTTGCGGGAAGAACATCGCATCCCGCGCCGCGCGCTTGTAGTCGTAGGTGTCCGGGTTGATCGGTGAGCCGTCCCCGCACACTTCACCTTTGCGGTTGACCGCGCCGTCGCGGTGGCACCGGCCGTAGGAAGGCAGCGTGCAGGTGCGGAACGTCGAGGGTTGATGCTTGCCCGCGAACTTGCGGCCGACCGTGGTCTTGGCGATCTTCTTGCGTGGCAGGTTCGGTGCGTCCTGGCGCCGCTTGGTCGACCGCGACCGACGAGAGCGCGACACCGCATCGATCCCCGGTATCCGGCCCTGCATCCCCGACTCCCGCAACTCCCGATCCAGGGACGCGATCACCTCCCGGAACCCGTTGGCGGTCTCCTCATCCCCCAATTCCCGGGCGGCCTTGTAGTCGGCGAGCATGTCCGCGCGAGCAGTCAACAATCCCTGTTGGTGCTCGGTGGCAGGGTCGCGGTCGCTGACCGGTTCTTCGGTCATGTGCCACCCCTCGCTGCACTGGGTGACCCGCAGCGCTCGAGCCTTTGCCGCGCACGCTGGGCAGTCCGATGCCCGAGTCGATTTGCACGCTGCCGCAACGTATTTGAACTCGCCCGTTTCCGGGTTGAATGCACGCATCGGAACCGGGCGTTTGCACACCCCGTACTTCTCCGCCGCAGCTTCGGCGATGTCTACCAGATTCGGCAGGGCTCGCCGCTCGGCCGCAGTCTGTCGAGCCGATTCGGGATTGGATTCGGTTGCCGCAGTGGTCATTCGGTCACTCCCGGGATCTCGAACAAGGGCACTTGCCCGTCACGGTTCGCGCGTCGGGCCCGCTGGATCCGTACGCGCATCTTCTGGTTCTTCACCGCGTCGGCCGCCGCCTGCACTACCGGGTTCACCGACGGTGCAGGCGTGGCCGCGTCCTCGTTGCTCATGCCACCCGCATGCCGTCATCGCCGAGGCCGGTACCGGGTGCGGTGTGAGGGATTTCGTCGGTCTCACCGCGCATGCAGGACGGGCAGCGAAACACGTGCACATACGTGTCGGTGCCGTAGACGGGCCGGGTGTGCCGGACCGTGGGAATGCCGCAGCAGACCGGATTCGTCATGGTGTTCATGCCGCCCAGCCCCCATCGCCGTATCCGTCGAAGTCGATCCCGTCATCCCAGCCGGGCACGTGTCCGGTTTCGGCCCACGCGTGCACCGCCAGCGAGACCGGATCCATGCCCGAGCGTTCGTAGTGGCAGCGCCGACGAGCCCGAATATCGATCACCGCGTCGATAGCGTCCCCTTCGAGCTTGGCGGTACGGGCAGCCTCGATACTGCGAATCTTGTTGATACTCATGGTTATCCCTCGATTTCTGTCTCGGAGATGCCGCACAGGGAGCAGGTGCGGAAATCAGGCTTGGAACCCAGCGACCACCGCCGCGGGGCAGGGAATACGTGGCCGTGTTCGAGGCAGCAGGCCGAGGCCAGGCAGCCGTCGCACAGCACCTTGTCGCCGTCGTACAGCCGGCCGACCCCGGCACCACGACCGGTGATGTAGGCAATCGCTTCGTTCACCGAGGCGAAACACAATTGGTCATAACGGATTTCGCTGTAGCGGTCCCCGCAGCCGTCGCAATGCACGATCACGTGCGCCACGGTGAGGAATCCGGTCCTCATGCCGCCCACCCGCCACCGTCGCCGGGGATGTCCTCGCCGAGGTCGTCCGGATCGAACCCCGAGTATTCCTCGGACGGGCCGGTGATCACCGGCGCCGGAGAGTAGGCGTCCACGATCGCGTTCGCGTCGTCGTCGGACACCCAGAACGCGCGCACCCGAACGAACTCGGTCGAGCCGTCCTCGCCGACGTACCCGACGCCCGGTGTGTCCGCGGAGATCTTGTCGCACAACGCACCCCGATCCCTGGCGCCCTGTCCGTGGACCATGGCGGTCTGGGTCGGCTCGTCTAGGCGCAGTCCGACCCGGACAGGGAACAGCTGCCGGTTGGGCATGGTGTCCTTGGCCGGGTCCTGCAACGCGGAGATGACCGAGACCGCCGCGGCGCGGCCCTTGGACAGCAGCTGTCCGGTCAACTGCCGGAACTTCTCCCGCTCGTCGCGGTCCGCGTAGGAGGACAGCGACGCGGCCTCATCGATGATGATCAGGATCAACGGTTCATCCACCGAGGGAACGAGTTTGCGCAGTCCGGCGCGGCGCATGCGGACCAGCCGCTCATCCATCTCGGACACGGCTTCGGCCAGCATCGCCAAGATGGTGTCCGAGTTCGTGGCGAACTGGGTGAACAGCCGATCCTCGCCGCACCCGAACTCCGCGCCGCCCTTGGGATCAGCCATCCGGACATCTACGAGCTTGGTCTGGATGGCTGGACCGATACCGGCCAGGACCGACCAGAGCACCGAGCCCTTCCCCGATCCGGTGGCACCGGCCAGGAGGATGTGGGCGTAGAGGATGCGCAGCAGCCAGGGGTGACCGTCCTCGCGGACACCGACCGGGACCGCTTCGAGATCCACATCGTCGGGGACCGCCCCCGGCCGCACTGCCGGGGCAGCGAGGGTGTCGTGCACCCTCATCTCGAGACGGACCCAACCCGGAGCAGGCGAGGACACGCTCACCCGCTCCACCCCCGCATACGCGGCCAGCCGGGCGGTCATGGCCTCGCTGGACCAGTCCGCAAAGGACTGTCCGCCCCGCATCAGCACATCTACCGAGATGCCGTGGAGGCTGTAGTCCCACCACTCGATCGACGGAAATCCCTTGTCCGGGTGTCCGAGTCCGAGATCGTGGAACATCTGGAACGAGAACGCGGGCAATGCCACGCACATCACCGCGGTCCGCAATGTGTGCGGAGCCTGTCCGACGATCTGTTCAGCGGTCCGCGGACCGGACTGGACCGGCATCCGCGACCAGCGGCACATCCGAGCACCGAGGACCAGCACGCCAGCCGCGGACACCGCATACGGCAGCATCGAGGCCACGCTCATGACCGGGCCCCCGTCTCTCGGGGCATGCCCAGGTCGCAGAACAGGCGGCAGCCCCGCGAATCCGGCGCCGGCAGCGGAGGTTCGTCGCAGAGCATCACGCAGCCAGGAGCAGAGGCCGGCATCGTGGTCGGTGTTGGCACGGTCGAGGTGACCGCGGAGGCCGGGCGGACCGGTCCCTGCTCGGCGTGGTGGCCGAACGCCAGGAACACGCCCAGTCCGACCATCGAGGTCACCAGGGCCCCGATAGCGACCGGGCCCGCTTCGCGGACGATGAAGGTTCCTTCGAATTGCCTGTATTCCATCGTGAATCAACTCCCCACGGGGACAGCGATCGGCAGCATGTCTTGCGCCGGTCGCGCAGAACGAACAGGACGCGCCATCCGCACAGGAGCAGGCGCAGCCACGGGCTCAGGAGCCGCAACAGGGGCCGGGAACGGCTCCGCGATCGGCTCGACGGATTCAGGGGCCGAGGAAGCTTCCACGGCCGCAACAGGTTCGGGCACAGGATCAGGTGCAGGTGCCACGGACTTGGCCGGGGCGGTGTGCGCGGCGCGGAACAGCACCGCCAACCCGTGCGTGTCGATCAACAGACTGATCGGAGCGATAGCCGCGACCACCGCACACAGCCACGACGGGAGCGGGTGGCCGTTGGCGACCGCGTGAATGCTGTTGCCCGCCACCGACACCAGCGATCCCGTCGCCAGTACGCCGATGAAGTACTTGCGTTCTGGTGATTTGGCCAGGACCAGCCAGCCGAGGGTGGCTTGGATGATCGTGCCGTCCACGATCAGCGGAAACAGCCACGCCGTAGACGCGGGAACATGCGCCAGCTTGGCCAGATCCCGCAGCGTGGTGAACGAGAGGACGAACGCGGCAGCGCCGACACCCGCGATCACCAGGACCGCGAGCGCCTGCACCGCCACAATCGTTTTACGCGTGGACATCACGCCGCCTTTGAACCCTTGGCGCGCTCCACAGCCGCCGCCAGATCCGCAACCAGACCCGCCGCCTTCTCAGGAGTCAGGAACAGGCTCCCGGAGCCGATGTCGACAACGACCTTGTCGATGTTGGCGGCGTACTTCGCCGTGACCGACTGCGCAGACAACTCGGTCGAGACCTGCATCCACGTCAAATCCGACATCACGCCACCGCCTTCTCAGCGGCCAGACGCTCCGCGGCATCGTGCAGCATCAGAATCTGCGGCAACGCCTCCGCCAGCGTGCGGGCATCCTCGATCGTCAACGTCAACGACGACGCCGAAACGCCCTTCAGCCGAACCCGCACAACCGGAGAGTTCATGCGCCCCAGCGCGTTCCGGGTAGCAGGCACGTACACCGCGTCCACACCCTCGAATGCGGTGGTCATCATCGCCAGGAACGACATGCCGATCACGCGGCCTTGTCATCACGCGGACGTGCAGCACCAGGATTCGCCGGAGCCTGCTTCGCACCCGACGTATCGCCCTTGATGCCCGTGGCCCGGATGTTCCAGGCGATCGACTTGAACTCACCCTGACCGGCCATCTTCGGCTTGATCTGCAAGCCCTCCAACTCGATCGGGATGAACCCCGGAACCACCTCCTCGGCGGCCGGGACCGGCTGAACGTCGGCGACGAAGGTGATGTCGAAGCTCGCCTGCTTGGCGTTGCCGCCCGACGGGTCGGTCACCGTGGCCTTCCACAGCCGCTTACCGGTGCCGTTGCCGTCCCGATCGAAGTCGAGGCGCTGACGCTTCGGCGCACTGCGATCGGCATTGAACTCCGTCACCGCTGTGACCTCACCGAGCAGGTAGAGGCCCTTCGGGAACGCGTCACTGAACGCCGGGGTGAACCACAAATCCTTGAGTGCCATGTCGAAAACTCCTTCTCCTTGTCGGCTGTTTTGCCGCCCCGGAAGGGCGTACATCCAACGTATACGAAGCTTCGTATACGCACAAGGCCTACGTATACGAAGATTAGAATTGCGCCGTATTGCCAGGTCGGGGCGAGCTGTTCACTGAGAATGTGCCCGTTAGAGCCACTCCTGCCGTGCGTATACGCAGCTTCGTATACGCTGAGCAGACATAGGAAGGACCCACTACGCGGGTTGGCGTGATCTCAGTTGCTGGGATCCGACACGTGGCGGGTTGTTGGAACGCCGCAAGGGGAATGCGATGAGATCTCGCCCAACCGCGCTCGGATGGGTCGATACGAATGTCAGCGCCGCATATGAGTGGGATTGCGCTCAGATAATGCGTCTAGCAAGGCATTTGGGCTACGCACTCATCTGGCCGGAAGCTTCGCTACTGCCGTTGGTCGATCTTGTGCGCGTTGCCGACGTCGACGCGCTGATCGTGCCGTCACCCGAACATCTGCATCCGATCGAACTCAACGCCGTCATGGGCGTTGCCTCCGTCGAGACCGTCTTGCCACGAATGTCATTCGCGCGCTGGGCATTTGCTCACTCCGCGAAGGGGCCGCAGTGAGCGGGTGGGAAACCTTCAGCCTCTTTTTCGCAGCAGTGATCTTGTCTCTGATCGTGTTCTGCATCGTGGCCTATTGGCCGCAACGACTGCCCAAGGACCGGACGGTCGAAGAAATCCGCAAGCGCATCGAGCGCGAACAGGGGGAGTAGGCCGAAAACATGCCTGACCAGCAGGAACAGAAGTTTACGTATACGAAGTACGGTACACTCGGATGGGCGACTAACCAACCGAGAGGACCCCTCCCCATGGCGGAACCGGCTTACGTCTCCATTGCAGGCGATTACGCACGCCGAATCCGAAGCGGCGAGCTGACACCTGGAACACAGCTGCCCAGCCTCGCCGAGATCGCCACACGTCACAAGGTCTCGGACATCGTCGTCCGGAAGGCCATCGAACTACTCCAAGGCCAAGGACTCGTTCGATCGGTCCGGCGCCGCGGAATCTTCGTAGCCGACCGACCGAACCTCATTCGGATATCACCCGAACGGCAAATGGAGGAACCCGAAGTGACCTTCGGCAACGAGTCCGACAGCGATGTCCGCATCACACGGACCATCGAGCGCGAGCCCGCAACCGATGAACTCGCCGAAATCTTCGGCCTGGCAACAGGTTCCGAACTCATCCATACCGTCACCCGAGCCAGCGACGACGGTCGGCCGATCTCGATTTCCGACACCTACCAGCCTGTCAACGTCGCAGACTCATCCGACGCCGCTGTCCTCGAGGAGGCAGTCTCGGACCGGCTGCCCACACCGACTCATGCCGACTGGCTCAAGACGACGCCTGGCGATCTTGTGAAGACCGTCCGTCAACGATTCATCACCGCAGATGGGCGAGTTATCATGATCTCGGACGTGTCGTACCCGCGAGACCGCTACGACGCCTTCGTATTTCGGATGTCACTCACCAACGCAGACGGCAGCAGCAAATAGTACTCGTTGGGCACACCGGCCTGACCGAACTCCTCGGTCAGGCCGGTTTTTTTCAGCGCTTGGTCCAGGCTTGGGCGCGATCGCCGAGGTTCCACCACGACACGAACTGCGGATCCTCGGATGTCAGTTCCCAACCCGCGTTCAGCGCGTCGAAGAAGGCATCGTCACCGGTCTTGCCGCCCTTCGGTTCCCCGACATAGATCAGCCGCGTCCCCCCGGCAGCCTCGAACGCGGCAAGCGCATCCGAAGCCATGGTGATACCCCAGCCGGGCGGCCAGCACAGAAACAACACATCATCATCTGAACCGCGGAACGACCGTGCGCGGTATTCGTCGAGATTGCCGACCGGATACCAGACGTCGGATTGGCCCGTAGCCTTCAGAAAAGACACGTTCTCAGTCCGATCCGGCGGTTCCGAGTCGTAGGCATCTACCTTCAGCCCGGCCGCGCTCAGCTGGGCAGCCCAGTAGCCGCGGCCGGCACCCAGTTCCACCACCGTGCGACCGTCACAGATATCGGCGATCCACTCGATCGTCTCCGGCGCCGGGATCGCGTACGCATAACCGGCCTGCAAGACGGTCTGCGCGAAGCCGAGTCGCGAACTACCACTTGGCTTCCCACCGTCAACCACCCGACTGCCACCGCGTTCGGACACCGACGGGGCAACAATCTCCCAGTAGGGATTCGTGCTGATCGAGCGATCGGCGGTCATGTAGTGCACAAGCCGCAGATCGAATGCGGCGTCCGCCTGGTCATCTCCCGTGCCAGGCAGCATCGGTGCCGTATCCAGGTACTCCGCCACCTTCGGATACTCGGCATTGAGCCGTTGCTCATCACCCAGCAACGCGGCCAGTTCGTTTCGACGGTCCGCCGTCAGCGCAAGCTCAGCCATGCATCGATTGTCACCGCACACAGCCGATCTCGCTCCAACTTGAGATGATTTTCATGTTCACTCCTGTAACCAGCTGCCCGAGCCGTGTTCCGGCCGTCTCTACCCCCGTCTCGGTCCGTGGCACCGTGCTGGGCTTTCGCTCGCACCGCACGTGCAGTGCGTCCAACTGCCGAATTTCGCTATACAGTCTCACGGCGCAGAACGCAGACTGATCCTGTCTGAGCACTTTTCGATAACGAAGGCCAGTGCTGTGCACGAGGAGAGCCGTACCCGACTGACCTCCCGCAGCCGATCCCGAATCGGCCGGCACCCAGCCCGGTCAACCGGCTGTGGTCCGGATTCGACCCAGTTCCCGTGCCGTAACGCTTGCCAGACCGACCACGACGGTATCGGCGTGAAAACTCTTGGGGACTTCCTTCAGCTGGGCGGCACTCTGATTACAGCTGTAGGTCTCTTCTACGCGTGGAACAAGGCGACTGGGCGCATATCGGCGGCTCAACAAGCGTTGGTAGATGCCTGGAGCAAAGCTCAGGCCGCCTGGAACAGGCTTTCAGGACGGTCAGGCGACGTCACAGTCCAAGTTCCCACAGCCACAGCCTTCGCAGCCGCGGGTCGTCTCAAGGTCAGAGCCGTTGCAGCGCATGTCGTGGATCCGACGCAGTCGACATACCGGCAGATCGAGGGCCTTGCCGCGGAGACCCGCGCAATACGGGAGGCAATCACGGACCTTCACGAGCACATCGCCAAGGTTGAGAACGCACCCCGTCTCGACGAATCAGACGTACAAGCCTCCATCACCGAAGCGTTGGGAAGATTCGATTCGGACCTCAAGGTCAGCACAGGGCAAGACTTCGTCATCGCGATCGGTGGCGTAGCCGTAACCGTGGTCGGGATGCTGTTCGGATTGGCCTCCGCGCTGATCTGACTAGCGACGGGGAACTCCCCACCCTCCTCATTGCCTGATTGTCTCGCTCCAGCCAACCGCATCAAGGGGAAAAGCGCCCTTGACCCGGCTGTCTTCCGCTGAGGGCGGCAAGTATGAGGACGATGGGGAAAGAGCAGTCGGGGGGCGGATAGACGACCTATCCGCCGTGGTGAGGTGCCCGAAGTAGTTCTGCTAGAACTCTGATGCGCCCGGAAGAAGGGCAGAGCTGCAATGCCGGCCATAGCGTAGATTGCCTTGGTCGCAATAGGTTGGATTGCCCGACGTTGGACGCCGAGCCTGTCGCCAGGCCGTCGAAGGGCTCAACTAGCTTGCGAGCAGTTCTCCTCCCACAGATCCCGCTCGGTGGCGAGTGGGGGAAGTGACAATACGCCTGGGAAGAACTCAATTGAGCTTGTGTCAGTGCTCGAGCGGGTGTGTCGGGTGGCGCGCCTATCCTCCCCTCTACGGTGGGTAGGCTGCTTCGCTGGCATTCGGTCGGTCGATTGCCCAATCAGGTCGGCCTCCGCAGATGCCAGCCGCCGTTGCTGGCCATACTTAGCCATGTACTGATTTACTTGGAGAGGTGTCAGAGGTGTCAGATTTCAACGCGGACGACGACCTGAAGGCCAACGAGCTGGAGGATGAGATTCTTGACGAGGTACCAGAGGAAGACGACGACGGCAATCTCACGGCTGTAGATGTGCAAGATGTCCTTCTTTACACCCTCGACTGGAGCGTGCAAAGCCTCCTAGACCGAATCGGTCGTACATTCGACATAAACCCCGCCTTTCAGAGGCGCGATGCATGGACCACGGATCGCAAAAGTAAGTATATTGAATCACTGATGCTGGGTCTACCGATCCCTCAAGTGGTACTTGCCGAGGACAAAGGTTCGGCTAAGAGATTTATCGTTCTCGATGGCAAGCAAAGACTGATCACTATGAAGCAGTTCGGAGCACCGGACGATCAATATCAATCTTTCAAGCTGCGCAAGCTCAAGTTCTTGTCGGAGCTTAATGGTAAAAATTATCAGCAAATTGAGCAATCCCCTGAGTATGCTGAATGGTCTGAAAACTTCCTAAATCAGCCAGTTCGCACCATTGTGGTGAGGAATTGGGGCAAGACGAAGGTTCTGTACGAGGTTTTTATCCGATTGAATCAAGGAAGTCTGCCACTGTCGCCCCAAGAATTGCGGCAGGCGCTGTATCCTGGAGACTTTTCTACCTGGATCAATAAGCGCTCGGGGTCAAGTAAGGCAATCCAGCGGGCACGGCGAATTAAGCGTGAAGACTTCAGGATGCGTGACGCTGAGATGCTACTCCGCGGGATTGCCTTTCAAGACAGGATAGAGCAGTACGACGGAGACCTCCGAGATTTCTTGGATGACATGTGCGAGGTAGGCAATAGGGATTGGTCTAGTCGCAGTGAACACTTCGAGAAACTTGCAGATTCGCTTGACAGATCTATCGAACGTACCGAGATGGTATTTGGTAAAGGTGAGACTTACTTTCGTTATCAGACTGAGCGCGAGCCAGCCGGTTATGTACGACGATTTAATATCGCGGTCTTCGATCTCATGACAATGGTTCTGGCGTCTCCTGAAGTTACAGATGAATTTGTAGAAAATAATGCGGATGAGTTGAGGTCCTCATTCGAACTCTTGTGTGGTGCGGACAATGAGTTTGAAGATGCTATAAAGTCTACTACCAAGACCGAACGTGCAACCGCGCTTCGAATTATTCGCTACGGAGAAATGGTCGAGAGACTGCTCGGATGCGAGCTGCAATCTGTACAGCGCGCCCGCGTGCTATGGAATAAGGCGGTCGAAGCGTAGTGGAGAAAGCGGTCCTATGCCTTCGAACCTTTACATATCGCTAAAAAGCAATTTGGCAAACCTAAAGGCGAGTCTAATTGTTCCGAAAAAGTCCGATTACAGTAAATATACTTCCGCCGACCACGACATGGCGCTGGGGTTCGTCCTTCTTGCTAGTGCCCATATCGAGGAGTATGCCGAACAACGGTGCCTGACGGCGGCCACAGCCGCGATCGAACTTCACGGAAGAGGGAAAGTAACCCGAGCCTCTAAATGCCTATTTGTCTGGCATGCCGCGAATCATCCAAAAGAAATGATACCACTCGATCATGCGGAGTTCATTGGATCTTTACGAGGAAGTGATGTAGCGAAGAAATATCGAGAACTAATAAACAAAATGCACGGTATCAGCGGTGATAAGCTCCTAAAAATTGTGATTCCGCTAGGATTGCGTGATTCGGAGCTGGATGCTGAGTTATTTGACAAATTGGAGTCGCTTGCGAGTCAACGTAATCGTGCTGCGCATGTCAGAGTAAATAGAGCGAGGTCCATGAAAGAGCCAATTGAAGAGTGGGATCTTTTCGATAGGCTGCTGACGCTTTTGGAGTCACTGGACGAATCCATTCAGCGTGCGATCTCGTAGTCTTTAGCCAACAGGCCGGCAGGGCGACCTGACCTTCCTGTGCACGAGCTCGGTTGTGTTGCTTCAAAGCGCCGAGCTCCCCTATGGAACTGTTCCATCAGCTCTTTGGGCACCGTCGTCTGCAATACCGGTATGGATGCAAAATATTCGACCTGCAGTGGTCGATTGCATCCGCCGGTACTTTGTTCATACAAACGAAGGCATACGAACACGGATCTTGGCGCACGCGGCCGTAGTTCGGTTGCCGAAACACACTGCCGCGTAACGTCGTTAACGAACACTCTTGGACAACGGCGTACGCAGAAATCAATCAGAAGGTTAGGGGTTCGAATCCCTTCGGGCGCGCAGTGAGGAGCCTCTGTCGGCAGCGATCGGCCGGAAGGCTCGTTATCCGCGATGCTGGTCCGGGGCCGTCATCCGGGTGTGGTCGACATCCGGCTGTGCGGGAGGCAGGCGACCTGGCAGGGCCGATGACCCGGAGCCCGGTTCCTCGAGCATGACCGGATTCGGCTACCTGTTGCCGACCTGCACGAAGCACCCGCCGGCCTGAACGCACTGCGGCGGTGACCGAGCGACGTCCTCTTCGTCGGCTCCGGGTGCGCCACAGACGGGTCCGCGCCTCGGCGGTGATATGCCGCTCCAGCGACGCGCCCGGATGGGGCGCTGGTTCCGTCAGGGGCGAGTTGAATCGATGGGCGCTTGGGTGGCGTCCGTTCCCCAGCTGGCCAAAAGGGACAGGGCCTCGGCGGACGGCGAGCCCGGTTCCGCGTGGTAGACACACAGGTACTGCTCCGCGTCGTCCGGCAGGTACAACGTCTCGTACGCCAGGGTCAGCTCACCGACCAGAGGGTGCCGCATCCGCTTTACACCGTGTCCCTTTTCTTTCACGTCGTGTGTGGCCCACAGCCTCCGGAACTCCTCGCTCTTGACTGACAGTTCTCCCACCAGCGCCGACAGTTTCGGGTCGTCCGGGTGCTGACCCGCGTACAGCCGCAGGTAGCTGACCATGTCGGACGCCTTGGAATCCCAGTCGAGGAACAGCCGCCGGTAGTCGGGAGAAAGGAAGGTCAGCCATGCCCAATTGCGTTCGGCCGGCGGCAATTTCCCCCAGTCGCCGAAGAGCGCCGCCGCCATCCGGTTCCAGGCGAGGATTTCCGACCGCGCCCCGGCCACGTACGCGGGCATCCCGTCCATCGACCCCAGGAGTTGCCGCAGTCCGATCCGCACCTGCTGCCGCTCGGGTGCTCGATTCTTGCGCCGCAGTTGCTTGGGCTTGGCGAGGCGGGTCAGGTGCGCGTGTTCGGCATCGGTCAGCCGCAGGGCGCGTGCGATCGAATCGAGCACCTCCGCCGATACATTGCGCCCGTTGCCCTGCTCGAGCCGGGTGTAGTAGGCCACTGATACGCCGGCCAACTGAGCCAGCTCCTCGCGACGCAGCCCTGGCACCCGCCGGTGTCGCCCTTGCCAGGGAATCCCCACATCGCCCGGCTCGAGCCGGGCCCGACGCGTGCGCAAGAACTCGCTGAGTTCGGCGCGCTGGTCCAGGCCGTCGGAGTGGCTGGTGTGAGCATCGTCCGGGGCGGGGTTGTCGCTCATGCTCTCCAGTATTCCCGGTCGTACGACCATGAGCCTGATGCTGTCAGTGGTAGGACCACTGGACGTACGCAAAGCGGTGGTCTGGGCGAATGCCGATCCGTCCAGCACGCTGGAAGTCATGACCACTACTGTTGCCGCATACGCCGCGCCCGGCGCCAAGGCGCCGCTGGAGCGCACCACCATCGAACGCCGCACGGTCGGTGAGCATGACGTGCTGATCGATATCAAGTTCGCCGGGATCTGCCACTCCGACATCCACCAGGCCCGGGCAGGCTGGGGTGAGGCCATCTTCCCGATGGTCCCGGGGCACGAGATCGCCGGCATCGTCGAGGCGGTCGGCCCCGGTGTGACGAAGTTCAAGGTCGGCGATCGCGTCGGCGTCGGCTGTATGGTCGACTCCTGCCGTGAGTGCGAGCCCTGCCGCAACGGCCAGGAACAGCACTGCGTGCGGGGAAATGTGCAGACTTACAACGGAATCGGCAAGGACGGAAAACCCACCTACGGCGGCTACTCGCAGAAGATCGTCGTTGCCGAGGCGTTCACCGTCCGCATCCCCGAGGGCATTCCCCTCGACGTGGCGGCGCCGCTGCTGTGCGCCGGCATCACCACGTACTCCCCGCTCAAGCGCTGGGGTGTCGGTCCCGGCAAGAAGGTCGCCGTGGTCGGTCTCGGCGGGCTGGGGCATATGGGCGTCAAGATCGCCCACGCTCTCGGCGCGGAGGTCACCGTCCTGTCGCAGTCGCTGCGCAAGCAGGACGATGGCCTGAGGCTGGGCGCCGACCACTACCACGCCACCAACGATCCGAAGACGTTCGAGGACCTGGCCGGTTCCTTCGATGTCATCCTCTCCACGGTGTCCGCCCCGCTGAACTTCGGCGCGTACCTGAGCCTGCTGAAGACCGGCGGCGCGCTGGTGAATGTGGGCGCCCCCGAGGAGCCCATCTCGTTCAATCTGTTCTCGCTGCTCGGTGGATCCAAGATTCTCGCGGGCTCCATGATCGGCGGCATCGCCGAGACACAGGAGATGCTCGACTTCTGCGCCGAGCACGGCCTGGGCGCGGAGATCGAGCTGATCGAGGCGAGCCGGATCAACGAAGCGTACGAACGGGTCGACAACTCGGACGTGCGCTACCGCTTCGTGATCGACACGGCCACGATCTGATCGGCACTCGTCGGCGGGAGTGTGCAGCCGGGCCGGTCATCGTGTACTCATGCCGCTTCGGCGTGCCGAGTGGCAGGTCATGATCGCGGCACACCGACGCGATTCGGGGCATGCATACGGGAGCCGGAACCTTCGACGCGGAAGCGGCGAGCGCCCTCAGCGATGCGCTTCCGGAAGCCGCTCGTGTGTCGTCAGCAGGAGGTGATCGAACACATTCGTCACCCCGGGCTCGGGAGGCGGGAGCAGCGCCAGGTCGGCGATCAATTGGGAGGCCAGGGTCCGGAGTTTCACGTTGGTTTCCTGGGAGCGCCATACCAATAGGCGGAATGCTTGGGGCGCGCTGATTCGGTACATCAGCATCAGCACGCCCTTGGCTTGTTCTATTACGGCGCGGGCTTCGAGCATTTCCGGCAGCAGCGTTGCGACCGTTGTTTTTTCGTTCTGGGCCAGTGTTTCGGTCAGATCGATGTAGAAGCCCGACATGCCCGCGACCGTTCCGGAGGGCTCGACGATACGGTCCGCTACCACCATGACGTTGTGTATCGCGCCGGTGGTGTCCAGGAAACGGTGACGGCTGGAGAAGGGTTCGCCATTTTCCACTGCGCGGTATATCAGGTCGGCGACCTGTTGGCGGTCGTCGGGGTGTTTGTGGGACAGCACCAACTCGGTGGTCGGCTCGATCTCACCCGGAATGTAGCCGTGCATGCAAAACACTTCCGGCGACCATTCCCAGCGCCCGCCGGCGAACCAGAAACGGAAGCTGCCCGCTGTCGAGGGATCCACTCGGCAGCCTGTGGCAGCTTCCATCGGAACGAACGATTCGCCCATTCGGGACAGTATGGCCGCATCGAGTTCGCGGCCGAACAGGATGGACCGATCATTGGTCGATCCGTTATGTGGCATGTCGCACATGTAGCTGTAGCGGCCGTACGTTCGAGCCCTGCCTGGAGGCGCGGATGATTCGCGCGGTGCGGGCGGCCCCGGTGAGAACCTGGGCTCGATCGGCTCCCGCCGGGACCGCGCGCGTCCTGCGCGGGGCTGTTACAGGTAGGCCCCGCATTCCGGCCATGCGCTGCGGCCCTGGTTGGCCAGGACGTTCTCGGCGACGCGGATCTGCTCGGCGCGGCTGGCGTGCGCGGGTGACCCGCTACCGCCGCCGGCCCGCCACGCGCTGGGGGTGATCTGGAGGCCGCCGAAGTAGCCGTTGCCGGTGTCGGCGCTCCAGTTCCCGCCGCTTTCGCACGCGGCGACCGCGTCCCAGTCGTGGCCGGATTTGGCCTGTGCGGCGGGAGAACTCATCATCACGGAAACCGCGGTAATAGCGGCGGTGACGCCGAGAATACGAATGTCGGAAACACGCGGGTGTTGCACGGAGAATCTCCTTCCATGTTCAGCCGACTCGACCGTTGGAAACCCGCTGTCGTGCGCGCGGGTGTCTTCAGGGATTTCGCGAACTCTGGTGTGGAAATATCAGGTGTGCGTAAGACTCACCGGCGCGCAGGAGATGTACTGCGGCCGGGCCACTCCCGCCGCAATCGCGCGTACCGCCAGTCGGTAATGCGCCGGATACCGGGTCGACACCGGCTTTCGACCGGACGAAAGGCCTGTGGATCCGTGCGGGGGTGGATAACTCTGGGCACTCTTTTCTCCGGAACAGACGATACGTGGGATCTCGTATTCGCGCCGGAGAGTTTATTGAATCGAAACCAACCGATCACGGTATATTCTCGGAGAATGAAATAGGCGCGTTTCACCTATTCGGCACAGCGATGGCCTGCGGTGCGCTTTCTTTCAGGCGAGCATTGGCCCAGCGCAGCTGCCGAAGTGTTTGCGGATGACACTCGGTGGCGAGCGTGAGCAGCTCCTGGTCTTTCTTGGCCTGCGCGGCCTGGGCGAGCAGTTCCCAATCGACCGACGCCGCCGCGGCGCGCAGATGGATGGCCCGCAGATCGCGCAGCAGCAGCAGCGCGGTGGCCTGCCGGCGGCCGGCCACTGTCCCGGTCCGCAGGCGCAGCCATTGCAGTAACCGAAGACGTTGCGGCAGATCGTCTTTCATTCGCAGACCGCGCGCCGCGCCGATTCGCGCGAGTCGGCGCTGATGGTCGCGGGACCAGCCGGCCAGGTCTCGGCACAGGTGGAACATCTCGTGGTCGGCACGGTGGCGTTCGCCGGCCCGCAACAGCATCAGGCCCAGATCACGTTCACTGCGGTGCACCTGGGCGATCGTGGCGGCCAGTTTGTCCATCACCGTGCCCGCTCCGCCAGGACCGGGGACTCGCGGCGATCGGCAGCGGCCGGGGCCGCCTCGAGCCGCGGCGCCGGCGAGGTGCCATCGCCCGGACGCATCCGTTCCACCGCTGCCGCACCGGATTTGAACAACGGCTGCTTGGACGCGGGATCCCAGTCGGTCATGGTGAGTTCGTTGGCCGCCGTGCCGTTGTCGCCGTCCGGCCGGAACCCGCCGGGCGCATCCCAGTAGCCGTAGTGGAACGGGACGAACAGAACGCCCGTGCGGATATCGCCGAGCCGCAGGCGGGCCTCGATATGCCCGCGCGGGGTGTGCACCCGGAGCAGGTCGCCCTCGGCCCAGCCGCGGACCTGCGCGTCCGCCTCGGCCATCTCCACCCACACCTGCGGGGCGGCGGCCTGCAACTGTGGTGCTCGACCGGTCTTGGTGCGGGTGTGGAAGTGGAAGATGGTGCGTCCGGTGATGAGCAGGAACGGGAAGGCGCTCGACGGAGTTTCGTGCGGCAGCAGGTATTCCGCGGCTTTGATCACCGCGCGGCCCCGCGGGTTCAGCGCGGCGTATTCGGTCGGTTCCAGCGGTGCGCCGGTGACCATGTCGCGACCGTAGCTCTCGCAGTAATCCGGTGCGGCCCAGAACTTTCCGTCCACGTACAGCCGCTCGGTGCCGTCCGGGCGTTCCGGTGTGCACGGCCATTGCACGCCCTCTTCGCGCAACTTGGCGTAGCTCAGTCCGCTGTAGTCGCACGGGCGGCCCGCACTGCACCGTTTCCACTGTTCGAACACCTCTTCGGGAGTCCGCCACGGCATCAGCGGCCGGCCGTCCTTGTCGCGCAGGTCGAGACGACGCGCGAAGTCCAGGAAGATGTCCAGGTCCGAGCGGGCCAGGCCGGGCGGGTCCACCGCTTTTTCGGACAGATGGACGGTGCGGTCGGCGTTGGTGAACGCGCCGGTCTTCTCACCCCACGCGGCCGCCGGGAGCACCACATCGGCCAGTTGCGCGGTTTCGGACAGGAAGATGTCCTGCACCACCAGCATCAGCCGGTGCTGGCTCAGCACCGACCGGACCCGACGAAGTTCGGGCAGCGAGACCGCCGGATTGGTCGCGGTCACGTACAACAGCCGAATGGAGCCTTCCTCGGCGTAGCGCATCATCTGCATCAGGTGCGTGGGCGGGCCGTAATGCGGAATCCGCATCGGCTCGACGTTCCAGAGCCGCGCCAGCTCTTGCACGTGAGAATCGTTGGCCCAGTTGCGGAATCCGGGCAGATCCCCGTCGGCGCCGCATTCGCGGGTGTTCTCGGCGGTCGGCTGCCCGTTCATCTGCAGCACCCCGCACCCCGGGCGGCCGAGCTGACCGCGGATCAGGTGAATGTTGTTGACCTGCACCGCCGCCGCGGTGGCCTGATGGGATTGGTAGAACCCCTGCAACACCGTCGAGAGCATCCGGTCAGCGGTGCCGATCAGGCGCGCGGCCGCGCGCAGATCCTCCGCGGGTACGTCACAGATCTGCGCCGCTCGCTCCGGCGTGCATTCCGCGACGCGGGCACGCAATTCGTCGAATCCGACTGTGTGACTGTCGATGTAGTCGTGATCGAGACGATCGTCGCGGATCAGCTCGTGCAACAGCGCGTTCATCACCATGACGTTGGTGCCCGGTCGCGGCGCGAGATGCACCGTGGCGTGCCGCGCCACCGGCGTGGTGCGCGGGTCGACGCAGATCAGCTTCGGCGGGTTGGGCCCGGCGAGTCGATCGAGCATCCGCATCCACAGCACCGGCTGCGTCTCCGCGACGTTGTGGCCGTACAGCGCGATGAGGTCCGTGTGATCCACATCGGTGTAGCTGCCCGGCTGGCCGTCGCAGCCGAAGGTCTCCTTCAGCGCCGCCGCCGCGGTGGCGGTGCACAACCGGGTGTTGCCGTCGAGGTGATTGGTGCCGATTCCGCCCCGGGCCAGCACCGCCAGCGCGTAATACTCCTCCAGGAACAGCTGTCCGGTGGTGTAGAACCCGATCGAGCCCGGGCCGCGCTTGTCCAGCAGATCCCGGGTGCGGTCGACGATACGGTCCATCGCGGTGTCCCAATCGGTTTCCCGCAACCGGCCCCGGCGGCGAATGAGCGGGACGGTGAGCCGGTCGGGTGAGTGATTGGCCTGCCAGCCGTACAGGTCCTTCGGTCCCAATCGGCCGCGGTTGACCCGGTCTTGCGGACGGCCGCGCACACCGACTATGCGCCCGTCCCGCACCGCGAGCTCGAGCGCGTCGCCGTTGGAGTGCAGGACCGACGCGGTCGGAACCCACCGCTGCACCGATTCCGGCGTGACACCCTCGGCCAGATAGCCGTCCACGCGCAC
Source organism: uncultured Nocardia sp. (assembly GCA_966435935.1). Classification (GTDB taxonomy): domain Bacteria; phylum Actinomycetota; class Actinomycetes; order Mycobacteriales; family Mycobacteriaceae; genus Nocardia. The sequence goes on along the minus strand of CBJNFW010000005.1, from coordinate 12,404 downwards.
GGGCCACGGCGTATCGCGAGCATACGGAACCCGGGCGCCCCACGGCCGCTCGATACGATCCTCGACGCTCATACCGGCCGCCTTACCCGTCAGCGGCCGAAGGAAACGTCGCCGCACCGCAGCACCGGTTCGTCGCGGTCGCGCGGCCGGGATGTCGCGGCGGGGTACGTGTGGCGGAAGTGCCGACGGCAGCCCGCAATCCGGCGAACCAGCCGTGCGGGAATCACCGTGATCGGCGGGCGTGCCGTGTAGTGCCGCCCGAAGCGGGTAGGCCGACCGAACCCGGAGTCGATGGTGAGGAGAGCTTGTAGATGCCCGTCGAGAATCCGATGCGGACCGTCGCGTCCCTGCCTCAGCAGATCACCGTGGACGAGCACGTGTGGATCCCGATGTCGGACGGAGTCCGGCTGGCCGCGAAGATCTGGCGACCGATCGCCGCGCAGGACCGGCCGGTGCCCGGTGTGCTCGAGTACATCCCTTATCGCAAAAGGGATTTGACCGCGGTGCGGGATTCGATCCATCACCCGTACCTGGCCGGCCACGGCTATGCCTGTGTGCGCGTGGATTTGCGGGGAACCGGCGAATCCGAGGGAGTGCTCGCGGACGAGTACCTCGAACAGGAACACCTCGATGCCGAGGACGTTCTGCGCTGGATGGCGGATCAACCGTGGTGCGACGGCCGGATCGGCATGATGGGAATTTCCTGGGGCGCTTTCACCGCATTGCAGGTCGCCGCCCGCAAACCTCCCGAATTACAGGCCATCGTGATCTCCTCGTTCACCGACGACCGCTATTCCGACGATATGCACTACATGGGTGGAGCGCTGCTGTCGGACAACATCGCCGAGTCGGCGACCATGTTCGCCTACAGCACGCTGCCGCCCGACCCCGCGCTCGTGGGCGAGCGGTGGCGGGACATGTGGTTCGAACGGCTGGAGAACTGCAGCCTGTGGGCGGGGAATTGGCTCGAGCACCAGCGCCGGGACGAGTACTGGCGCCGCGCCTCGGTATGTGAGAACTACGCCGATGTGCAGGTCCCGGTGCTGGCTTCGAGCGGGTGGGCCGACGGCTACTCCAACGCGGTGGCACGGCTGCTCGCCAATCTGAACGTTCCGCGCAAGGGCTTCATCGGCCCGTGGAGCCACAAGTATCCGCATCTCGGTGAGCCGGGCCCGGCCATCGGGTACCTGCAGGAGGTCGTGCGCTGGTGGGACCACTGGCTCGGCGGCGTCGACAACGACGTGATGGACGGGCCGATGCTGTACACCTGGGTTCAGGAGAGCGTGCCCCCGTCCACCTCGTACGAGGAGCGTCCGGGTCGCTGGGTCGGTGAGCCGACCTGGCCGTCCCCGCATGTGCGGATGGTCGAATATCCGTTGGCGCGCAATCGGATCGCGCGTCCCGGCGAGGCGGTGCAGCCCGCCGATCTGCTGGTCGAATCACCCCTGTCGGTCGGGCAGTTCGCCGGAAAGTGGGCCTCCTACAGCGCTCCTCCCGACCTGCCCTACGACCAGCGCGAGGAGGACGGCGGGTCGCTGGTCTTCGACACCGACGAGCTGACCGAGCGCTGCGAGATCCTGGGTGCGCCGACGCTGAGGCTGGAGGTGTCCGCGGACGAGCCGGTGGCGATGGTCGCCGCGCGGATCTCCGACGTCGCCCCCGACGGCCGGGCGACCCGGGTGACGTACGGGCTGCTCAACCTGACCCACCGCGACGGTCACGAGTGCCCGCGCCCGCTCGAGCCCGGGGAGCGTTACCGTGTCGTCGTCCAGCTCAACGCGATGGCGCAGGCGTTTCCCGCCGGGCACCGCATCCGGTTGTCGCTGTCCACGTCGTATTGGCCGCTGGCCTGGCCGCCGCCGCGACCGGCGCAGCTCACCGTGCACACCGAGGGCAGCGGGCTGCGGCTGCCGATCCGGCCGATCCGCGAATCCGACGAGATTCCGCCGCAACCCTTCGGCGTGCCCGAGGGGTGCGCTCCGACGCCGACCACCCAGCTCGCTCCGGGTGAACAGAAGTGGACCGTCTCGCGCGACCTGATCGAGTACGACTCCGCGCTGGACATCGTCAAGAACGCCGGCCCGATGCGCTTCGACGAGCACGGCATGCGGGTCGATCGGCAAGTGCACGAACGATATTCGTGGCGGGCCGACGACTTCTGTTCCGCCACCGCGGATACCTCGTGGTCGATCGGCTTCAGTCGCGGCGACTGGTCCGCGCGCACCGAGACTCGTACCCATGTGACTTGCACGCCAACGGATTTCATCGTGCATGCGCAACTCGACGGGTTCGAGGGACAACAGCGTACGTACTCGCGGAACTGGAACAGGGTGATCCCACGTGACAACGTTTGACACCGGTCCGAGCTTGGCCGCCCGGCTGCGGATCGCCGGGTTGCGGCTGACCCGGGCCAAGAAGACGTTCGCCGATCCGCGGGCGCTGCGCAAGAGCATCGCCAAGAGCCAGCGGCCTTCCCGGGATCGGCCCCCGGCGGTACTGCGACGCCATCACCGCGTGACGCGGTCGCAGGTACACGGGCGTCCGGTGTTCACGATCACCCCGCGCGCGCAGCGCGGCAACACCCGGCAGGTGTTCTATCTGCACGGCGGCGCCTACGTGCACCAGATTCAGCGCGATCACTGGAATTTCCTGTCGCGCTTGGTCGATGTGACCGGATGCGCGGTGACGGTCCCGCTCTATCCGCTGGCGCCGGACCACCACTACGAGGACACCATCGCCATGGTCACCGCCGCGTACGACGAGGCGTTCGCCGACACCGCGCCGGAAGACCGTGTGCTCATGGGTGATTCGGCCGGCGGCGCGCTCGCGTTGTTGCTGGCGCGCCGGATCGGCGGCGCCGGTGCGGCGGGGCCGAAGGAGGTCGTGATGATCTCGCCGTGGCTCGATATCACGATGACCGATCCGCTTGCCGCCGAACTCGATCCGCGGGACCCGTATCTCGGCATCGCCGGACTCGCGGAGGCGGGCAAGCTCTACGCCAGTCGGCTCGATCGCTCCGACCCGCTGGTCAGCCCGCTCAACGCTCCCGCGGCCACGCCCGGTTCGCTGAGCCTGTTCATCGGCACCCGGGACGTGTTGCTGGCCGACGCCCGCAGGTTCCGCGCACGCTGCGCGGCCGAAGGGGTCGAACTCGAATACCACGAGTACGAGGGCATGTTCCATGCCTGGCCGCTGGCGGACATTCCCGAAGCCCGACGTGCCATGCGAGAGCTGGTGCAGCTGATCCTTCGCCCCGCACCCGGGCAGGAATGGAAGGTAACCACATGAATGAGATCGATGTCTTCGTCGTGGCGCTCGACGAACCCAATTTACGTACGTTGCAACAGGTTCCGGAGGCGGACCGATTCCGGTTCCGTCCGCTGCTCGGCATCGCCGAGACGCAGGAAGGTGATATCCCGATCGAGGACCTGCTGAAGAAGGCGCAGCGGGAACTCGAGCAGTTCGACGGCCGAATCGGGGCGATCGTCGGGTATTGGGACTTCCCGGTGTCGGCGCTGGTGCCGATGTTGTGCCGCCCGCTCGGGTTGCCCAGCCCGAATCTCGAGGGCGTCGTCAGATGCGAGCACAAATACTGGAGCCGGCTCGAACAGAGCAAGGTGCTGGACGACATGCCGAAATTCGGGATCGTGGATCTGGATGTGCCGGAACCGCGGCTCCCGGACGACATGCACTATCCGGTGTGGTTGAAACCCGTCAAATCGTTCTCCTCGGAATTGGCGTTCCACGTGCACGACGACCGCGAATTCGCCGACGCGGTCGAGCAGATCCGCGAGGGTGTGGGCCGGGTCGGCAAACCGTTCGAATTCGTGCTCGACCAGGTGGATCTGCCGCCGGAAATCGCCGATATCGGCGGCCAGGCATGCCTGGCCGAGGAGACGCTCACGGGCGTGCAGGCGGCGACCGAGGGGTACGTGTATCAGGGACGAGTGACCGTCACCGGCGCCCTGGACTCGATCAATTACCCGGACACGCCGTGTTTCCTGCGTCACCAGTACCCGTCACAGCTGCCCGCCGAGGTGGTGGCCCGGATGCGGGAGATCTCCGAACGCGTCATCGGCGGTCTCGGCCTGGACAATTCGATGTTCAGCGTCGAATTCTTCTACGATCCGGACACCGGACGGGTATCCGTGCTGGAGATCAATCCACGCCACTCACAGTCGCACGCCGAACTGTTCGCCGCCGTGGACGGCGTGCCAAATCATCACGGCATGCTCCGGCTGGCTCTGGGACAGGATCCGGAATTCCCGCACGGCGCGGGCCCGCACGAAATCGCGGCCAAATGGTATTACCGCCGCTTCTCCGACGCGGTCGTCACGCGAGCGCCCACCGCCGAGGAGATAGAGACCATTCAGCGTGAGATTCCCGGCGTCATCATCGACGTGACAGCCGGTGCGGGTACCCGGCTGTCGGATCTGCCGGCGCAGGACAGTTACAGCTACGAGCTGGCCGATATCTTCATCGGCGCGGCCGATGAGGCGGAAATGCGCCGCAAGTACGACCGCTGCGTCGAGAAGCTGCATTTCGAGTTCGACGAGAACTAGGGCAGGTGGCCGGGGCTGGTGTGGTCGGCTAGGGGCGGTCGAATCCGGTGGCCTGGGTGCCTTCGTCGGCGACTCGCACACCGTAGTGGTAGGCGAGTTTGCCGCCGAGCCATCCCGAGCCGCCCAGTACGAGCAGTGCGATGATGCTCAGCACCAGTGGCCCGGCCGCCGTGGCGCCGTACGGACCGCCGCCGTCGTACCGCCAGAAGAATCCGACGACGAAGGCCACCAGAACCGCCAGGTTCAGGCCCATGTGCAGCAGGCCGGTCCGGAACGCGGTGGTGCGGGTGGGGATGGTCAACAGATCCAGCGCGCCGACCGCCGCGGCGACGAGTGCGCCGATCACCCCGATCGCGATCAGCCACAACGCTCCTCGGGCCAGGAAGTCCGGGTCGTCGACCACGTGGGAGCCGATGTCGAACACCAGGCTCGCGATCCAGGCTCCGATCGGCACAGTCACCAGGATCGGGTGGAACGGATGTCCGTAGGGGCCGGTCAGCACTGCGGCAAGGGGGCGTTTGCCGCGCTGCGATTCGCTCGTCACGACGATCTCCTTGTCCGAGAGGCGAAAGATCTCCTTGTCCGAGAGGCGAAATGTTGCCGGAACGGCTCGTCGCGTCCGCCCGTATGCGGATCACGCCGGGCCGGAATCCACCCGCGCACTACCCGGGTGATCGCAGATCAATCGGCGCGCGAAGCTGTCGCCGCAGCTTCCCCCGCTCTGTTCAGCGGGTCGGGCGCGATGGTCCCGAGGACCCTGCCGGGTACTCGTCGAGCGGCACGAGGTTGCGGGACCAGGCCGACAGGATCGGAGTGACCACCCGCCAGGCCTGTTCGGCCTCGTCGGCGCGGATGGCCAGGGCCGGGTCGCCGCGCAACACGTCGAGCAGGAGCCTGCCGTAGGCCGGAAGTTCGGGCGGGTGCATCTGCGCGGTCAGGGCGAGTGGTTCCAGCGTGTTGACGGTGCGGCCGATCGCGGTGAGTTCGAGCGACAGGCATTCGGGGTCGAGCCCGAATCGCAGCACATCGGGCGCGGCGGTGCCCTGGTGACCGAAGGGCATGTGCGGGACCGGTCGGAAGTGGACGGCGACCTCCTTGCGATCCGAACCCAGCGCTTTGCCGGTGCGCAGCACGAAATTCGTTCCGGACCAGCGCCAGCTGTCGATCGTCAGCTCGACCTCGGCGAACGTTTCGGTGCGCCGCTGTGGGTCGACGCCGTGCTCCTCGACGTAGGACGGGACGTCGCGCTCGCCGATACTGCCCGCCAGGTAACGGCCGCGGGTGGTGCGGCGCGGGATGTCGGCGTCGGTCAGGGGGCGGATCGATCGCAGGACATCCACCTTCCGGTCCCGAAGATCACGCTCGGACAGGGTGATCGGCGGTTCCATGGCGATCAGGCACAGCAGTTGCAGCAGGTGGTTCTGCACCATGTCCTCGAGTGCGCCGACATAGTCGTAATATCCGGCGCGGCCCTCGAGCGTGAGGGTTTCCTCCCAGACGATCTCGACCTCGGCGATGTGCGCGCTGTTCCAGACCGACTCGAGTATCCGATTCGCCAGCCTGCTGCCGAGCAGGTTCTGCACGGTCGTCATGGCGAGGAAATGGTCCACTCGGAACACGGCTTGTTCGGGCACGAGATCCGCGAGCAGCCGGTTCAACTCCTGCGCACCGGCCAGGTGCTCACCGAACGGCTTCTCCAGCACGATCCGGCTCCCCGCGGGCAGGCCGGCCTCGTGCAGCGTCGTGACCGCCGTGGGAAACAACGCCGGGGGAAGCGCGAGGTAGATCGCGACGGGTTCGTCGCCGGGGATCAGTCCCGCCACATCCTCCGAACTCTGGACATCCGCCCGTCGATAGCGGGTCGCGGCCTCGGTCGCCTTCCTCGCCGTGGCCGGTGTGTCGGCGGCATGGCGATCGAGCTGGGTCGCGACCCACTGCTGAAACTGCTCCTCGCTCCGGCCTTTCCGATCGGCGCACACCATTTCGAAACGGCTGTCCAGATGCCCGTTCGCGAACAGTGCGCTAACCCCCGGCAACAGGTACCGGCCGGCGAGGTCCCCGGTGCCGCCGAAGACGACCAGCCGGGTGATCACGCGGTACCCGCACGCGCTCGGCCCGGATTCGCGACGTCGGGATCGTACATGCCGCCCCTTCCACGAGTGTGACTGTTCTGCAAGTGATTTCAGTAGAATCTGGGCAGCGGCCACGTGCCCGGTCTTCGTGTCCGATACCTGGAACCTCTGGTCGCAACCGTCGACATCGAATTTCCGCGCCATCGTGGACCGCACCGTCGTGACGCCGAAGGGCGTCCTGCCTCGCGATTTCAGATTATCAGTTGGCTTCATCTCGGCAAACAGTTGCGATCGGCGCACTCGGGAGCCCGGTCGACGGGGCTCGCCGAGGTGTCGATCGGCGTGACGCAGACGTGTGCGCAGCTCCCGCTACCCGCCAGGAGCCGAAACGCCGCGGAATCCGGCCGCCGACACGCCGCGGCTGACGCGCACCGATGAGGGATTCGTGGCAGATCCGATCGCTCGGCACGGCGTCGAGCGGTTGTTCGACACCTTGCCGGTACCGAGGCCGGCCGAGCCTGGACACCAATACCTCTGGTGGCGAGCGGCTTTCCGATCTCCGACCGCAATCCTCGTGTGCTCGCCGCACCTGCTCGCCCGATCACGGCCACCTGCCGCGAATCGAGATCGCCCGACAATCACGTTGTCCTGGAATCGATTTCGACGACGACCCGCGGCAGAAAGTAGCCGACCAACGGGCCCATGGCGACGGCGATGAGTACGGTGCCGACGCCGATGCTGCCGCCGAGCAGCCAGCCGGTAACGGCCACGGTGACTTCGATTACCGTGCGTACCAGGGCAATCGGCTTACCGGTGAGCCGTACCAGGCCGGTCATGAGTCCGTCGCGGGGCCCGGAGCCGAACTGCGCGCCGAGGTAGAGGGCGTCGAAGAATGCCAGCCCGACGATCCCGGCGATCAGGTAGAGAACTCGGATGCCGATATCGGGTGGTTCCGGGAGGATGAGTGCGGTCGCGTCGGCGGCGATGCCGATGAGGACGACGTTGAGAAGTGTTCCGAGACCGGGAAGTTCGCGCATCGGGAGCCAGGCGAGGAGTACGACAACGGCGATGAGGTTGGTCGCGGTGCCGAACGAGATGCCGGTGGAACCGGAGACGCCTTCGGTGAGCACACTCCAGCTGGCGGCGCCCAGCCCGGAGGTGACCAGCACCATCACCGATGCGCCGTAACCGATCAGCCCGAACAGCAGTTGTGCGAACCTGCGTGGCGTGCGTCCGGCGCGCAGTTGTTCGGCCGCGTTCATGCGACGGAGGACGAAGTGATCGCCGTGCCCGGCGGTCGGGGGATGCGGTGGAGTCACCGGATCATCCTCCGAAATTCTGGTATGTGATTCGATAGCCAGATTTGCGATTCTGGTTCGATGAAGATCAGTTCGTCGGCGGTGGCGCGAATGCTCGGCTCGTGGGATGCCGGGCCGGGCCCGGCGCACCAGCGCCTTGCGGACCGGCTGCGGCTGCTCGTGCTGGACGGACGCCTGGTGCTGGCCGCGGCGTTGCCGAGCGAACGTGATCTGGCGCTCGCCCTCGGCGTGAGCCGCACGACAGTCGGCACCGCCTATCGAACGCTGGCCGACGCGCAGTTCATCGACACCCGGCCGCGGTCGCGGGCGGTCGTCCGGTTGCCCGACGACCCGGGGCCGCGTCGGCGCGCCGCGTCCTCGGCTCCGACGATCGACCTGTCGTTCGCCGCACCGGCCGCACCCGGCCCGATCCTGCACCACGCCTTCAGCACCGCGTTGGAGCGGCTGCCGCGCTATTTCGATCGCCGGGGCTACGAGCGCGACGGCGTGGCCGAACTCCGGGAGTCTGTCGCGCGGTGGTACGCCGGGCGCGGGCTGCCGACGCGGCCGGACCAGATCATGGTCACCAACGGCGCTCAGCACGCGCTCGCCCTGATCGCCCGCACCCTGGTCCGCCCCGGCGAGCGGGTCGTGATCGATCATCCGACCTACCCGCACGCGATCCGGGCCTTCACCGACGTTCACGCCCGACTCGTGCCGGTCGCGCTCGAACCGGAGGGATGGAACGTCGAACAACTCCGTGTCGCCGGACGGGGTGCGGCGCTGGCCTATCTCATTCCGGACTTCCACAACCCGACCGGGCAGTGCATGTCCGCGCAGGTGCGGCGCGGCCTGGAGCCGGGTTGTCCGGTGGTGGTCGACGAGACGATGGCCGAGCTGGGCATCGACCTGCCGCGGCCGGCCGCGTTCGCGGCCGATCATCCGGATGCGATCAGCATCGGGTCGACGTCCAAGAGCATCTGGGGCGGTTTGCGGATCGGCTGGATCCGGGCCAGACCATCGATCCTGAACCGCCTGTCGCAACTGCGTCCCGGCTCCGATTTGGGCACTCCGATCCTGGAACAACTGGCCGCGAGCATCCTGCTCGACAGCCTGCACACCCACCTACCCGACCGGATCGAACGACTTCGGGTACAGCGTGATGCGTTGTATTCCGCACTGTCGCAACAGTTTCCGGACTGGTCGGTGCCGATCCCGCCGGGCGGCTTGTCGTTCTGGGTGGCTCTCGACGAACCGATCAGCTCGCGCTTGGCCGCGATCGCGCCGGACTACGGCATCACCCTGGCCGCCGGGCCGCGTTTCGGCATCGGCGGCGCATTCGAACGCCATGTGCGCCTGCCCTATTCGCTGCCGACGGACGAACTCGGCGCGGCGGTCGAACATCTGGCCGCGGCACGGCAGGCCGTCGTGCGCGGTGAACGCGGAAAACACGAACCGTCGACCGTCGCGTGAAAGGCCTCGGGCCCGAGCATGTTCGGGGCTGACGGGCATCGTTCGGGTAGTCCGGGCAGATCATCGAACAGGGGATCACAGCGTTGCGGGTCGGGCCGATCCACGACCCCGATCGGCGCTCGCCGAGTGGCGACCCGCTGGTGGTCGTCGGTAATTCCCGAGCGGGCTACCAGTTGGTCGAGCGTTGGTGCTTGGACCAGCGGCGGTAACCTGATTCGCCGCGGCAGGCCGGTCGACGTGGCGAAACCGCCACCATTTCCAGGGAATTCATCCCTTGCTTGCTCCGCTGCGGATCACACCCGCACCCTCGTCTCGATAGCGCTGGGCAGTCGGCGCTTGTCCCGGTGAGCGTGGTGTTCCGGTAGTGAAGCACCGAGATCGATGTGAGGTCCGGCCATCGTGGCGGGGCGCGATGCCGAAAGGACCGGTGTGGTGGTTGGGTGATTCGGTGTCTCTCGCCCCACCTGGTGGTTACCTAGTCCACAACCAGCGGACCAGTGCGAGCGCCCCGGCGATCACGGCAGCTGTTGTCGACATGATGCCGTAGTCGACCGGGGCATTGCTCTTTGCCCGGCGGTGTTTCGCCATTCCCACCACCTCCTTCCTGGGCGCGGCGTGTGGACCATGTCCACCGCCCCTCGGCCGGAGGTGTCGCCACTCTACGTCATAGATTCGGGCAAAACTGTTGGGGAACAACGGGTTTCATGTAATCGGAATGTTGTGCAAGTGGACCTGCTTCGGAAGCGGGAGTTGCGAGTCGTTCCCGTACGGGAGCGCCGGACACGAGTTGCTCGGAGGTCGCCTGATCGGGCTCGAGTAATCTGCTCATCCAGGCGCCTCGATGCCGGTCGGGGTTCACGGCGAAAGGGCAGGTGTGGCGGGCGCGAGGATGGTGGGGCTGTTCGCCGGTATCGGCGGACTCGAGCTCGGCCTCGCCGCGCACGGGTGGAGCACGGAATTGCTGTGTGAGATCGATTCCGGTGCGCGGGCCGTGCTTTCGGCGCGTTTTCCGGATGTCGAGGTGCATCAGGACGTCACCCGGTTGCGCGGGCTGCCGGCCGGGACCGAGCTGGTCGCGGCGGGCTTCCCCTGTCAGGATCTGTCGCAGGCGGGGCGGACGGCCGGTATCACCGGTGCGCGTTCGGGTCTGGTGGACGAGGTGTTCCGGTTGGTGCGGCGGCGTCGCGGTCCGCGGTGGCTGTTGATCGAGAACGTGCCGTTCATGCTCCAACTCGGGCGCGGACAGGCGATGCGGCACATCACCTCCGCCCTCGAGGAATACGGCTACATGTGGGCGTATCGGGTGGTGGATGCGCGGGCGTTCGGACTGCCGCAGCGGCGCTTGCGAGTGCTGATGCTCGCCTCGCGCACCGAGGACCCGCGGCCGGTGCTGTTCGGGACCGATGCCGGGCCGCACGAGATCGGAGATCCGGCGATCGATCCGTGCGGTTTCTACTGGACCGAAGGTGTGCGCGGGCTGGGGTGGGCGGTCAACGCCGTGCCGACACTCAAGGGCGGGTCGGGGCTGGGGATCGCGAGCCCACCGGCCGTCCGGCTGCCCTCGGGCGAGATCGTTACGCCCGGAATCGTCGATGCCGAACGGCTGCAAGGGTTTTCGCGGGACTGGACCGCGCCCGCGCTGACCGTGCCGGGGGTTCGGGCGGGGCATCGCTGGAAACTGGTCGGCAACGCGGTGAGTGTGCGGATGGCGACCTGGGTGGGCGGACGGCTGGCCGATCCGTCGGGCGAGGCGATACCCGAGGACGGGGTGTTGTCCGGGCAGCGCTGGCCGACCGCGGCCTGGGGCCGGGCCGGTACGTCGTACCGGGTACCGATCTCGACCTGGCCCATCCACGCACCGTACGAGGATCTGCGCTGGTTCCTCGAGGACGCCCGGCTGCTGTCCGCCCGCGCCACCGCCGGATTCCTGCGCCGGGCCGGACGTGGGACGTTGCGCTTCCCGCCGGGTTTCCTCGCCGATGTGCAGAACCATCTGCTACGCATGGGCGGATCACCGCAGGAAGCCGCCTAGCGTGCGGAGGTGCGCATGAGTTCGGAACGACCCGGCACCGACGCGGCGACCAGCGCCCGGATGTCCCGGCAGCGCCGGGTCGGCACCAAGCCGGAGATCGCGTTGCGCAAGGAGCTGCATCGCCGCGGCCGCCGCTATTTCGTGGACCGCGCGCCGCTGCCCGGAATGCGCCGGCGCGCCGATCTGGTCTTCCCGCGCCATCGCGTCGCGGTCTACGTCGACGGCTGTTTCTGGCACAGCTGCCCCGAACACGCCACCTTCCCGAAGAACAACGCCCGGTGGTGGGCCGAGAAACTGGCCGGGAACGTCGCCCGGGATCGCGACACCGACGCCCGCCTCGCCGCCGCGGGCTGGACCGTGGTCCGGGTCTGGGAACACGAGGACCCCATCGGCGCCGCCGATCGAGTTCAGGCCGCGCTGACCTCCCAATAGCGGTTCTCGCCTCGCTCATCAGCGATGATTGCGGAACAACTTCGGTACCCGGCCGTCGGAGTACGCGTGCCTGGGTCGAGGAATCGAGGGCGATGACAGCGCACAGGCGAGCACCCGCATCAATCGAGCCTCGACGCGGTCCGGGCGAGTCCCGGTACCGAGTGCACGCGCCCCCGCACAGGCCGAACAGAACCTGCGCACAAGGCGGCTGTCGCCCCGCGAGTCCGGATCGCGAGTGCGTGCATGGCTACCGGTCGCTTTCGGTGCGCGGCGGCCGTGAGTTGTGCGGAACGTCGCCGAATGCGCGGTTATCCGCGGCGAGTGGACCGAGTGTGCGCGCTTCGCACGGGGTCCGGATAGAACCTGTGGTGGCGGCTGTGGTTCGGGAGGTTCGGGTCGGAAGTGCGTGCATGGCTGCCGGTCGTCCTCGATGCTCCTCGGCCGCCCGGGAGTTGTGCGGAACGTCGCCGAATGCGCGGGTATCCGCGGCGAGTGGACCGAGTGTGCGCGCTTCGCGCAGGGTCCGGATAGAACC
>CBJNFW010000004.1:0-83150 GCA_966435935.1 uncultured Nocardia sp. | reverse complement strand
CCGCGGCAGGGCGTTGCCGGTGAGCCGCGTTTCACCATGCTGGAAACGATCCACGAGTACGCCGCCGAGCAGTTGCAGGCCAGCGGTGAGGCCGCCAGTTTGCAAGAGCGGCATGCGAACTACTTCCTGCGGCTGGCTGTGGAAGCTGCGTTGTGAGCACCGCAAGTTCAACTACATGGGCGATACGACCTGGGTGCGCGGCGAGGTCGTCGACAAGCGGAAGGTGGACGGCCGCAACGAGGTTCACCTCGAGGTGCGCTGCGAGAACCAGCGCGGCGAGATCACCACACCGGGCACGGCCGTGGTCCTGCTCCCGAGCCGGGACGCCGCGGTCGAACTGCCCGCGCCCCCGGCCGCCGATCTGGACGGCATGGTGGCGTACGAGCTGGATCGGTTCAGCGTCTGAGGACGCCGCGCAGTGCCTGTGTCACAAGGGGTTTCAGTGCCACCAGGGCGTGAGGGCGTCGAGATGGCGACGCATGCGATGCCGGGCCATCCCGGTGTCGCCCTGCAGGATCGCCTCCAGGATGCGGCTGTGCGCCTGCTCGACGTCGTCGGCGGCCTGCGCGCCGGGCAGCGGTTGCTCGTGTCCGGCCGCGTGCCGCCGGAACAACTCGGTGAGGATCGCCAGGAACAGCGACAGGACCGGATTGCCCGCCAGCGCGGCCAGTTCGGTGTGGAACCGGTCGGCCTTGCGCGGATCGTCCGGCGGTCCCTCCGAGGGCCAGCGCACCGCCTGGCCGAGCCGTTCGGCCGCCTCGGGATCACCCTCGGCCAGGCGCTCGGTCACCCGGGCGACGACGCCGAGTTCGATGGCGTTGCGCACGGTCTGCAGGTCCGCGGCGGTGACGCCTCGGTACTCCAGATACAGCGCCATCGTGTCCACGCTGGCCTGCGGTTCCGGTTCCGCGACGATCAGCCCGCCGCCCGGTCCACGGCGCATCCGGGCCACCGAGTGGTACTCCAGCAGCCGCACCGCCTCGCGCAGCACCGCGCGGCTCACGCCGTAGCGCGCCAGCAGATCGGACTCGGAGCCCAGCACCATGCCGACCTGCCAGCCGCGCGCGGCGATGTCCTCGTGGACGCGGCCCGCGACGATCTCCGCGAGTTTGGCCCCGGGCCCCTCCACCACCTCGGGTTCGACCACCGCGCCCTTGATCCGGGAGGTGCGCCGCACGCGATGCTTCTCGATCCAGGCGGCCACCGATTCCAGGTGTGCGGTCAGCTCGGTCTGGGCGCGTGCGCCGTCGCCCGCGATCACCGCGTCGGCGACGGCTCGGTGCGCCTCGTGCGCCACGGTCTTGGACTCGGCGACCTCGGCCTTGGAGAGCCTGCGGGAGGTGTGCGCGTAGCGTGCGGTCAGGCGGGTGAGCACGTCGATGAACAACTGCAGCACCGCGTTTCCGGACAGCGTGCCCAGCATGAGATGCAACGGATCCTCGGAGGAGACCCCCGGATCCTCGCGGCGCCCGGCCTCCTCGGCCAGGATCGCGCGCAGCGATTCGATGCTGTCCTCGGTGATCCGGTCCGCCGCCAGGCCCGCCGCGATGGGCTCGAGCAGGAGCCGGGCCTCGAGCAGATCCGCGACGCTGGTGCCGACGTACTCCAGGTAGATGACGATGGCCCGGGTCGCCGGGCCGGCGTCGGGCGCGCAGATGAACAGGCCACCGTTGGGCCCGCGCCGCATCCGGGCGACCTGATGGTGTTCGACCAGCCGCACCGCCTCGCGCAGCACCGATCGGCTCACTCCGAACTGCTCGCGCAGTCCGACTTCGGAACCCAGCGTCTCGCCGACCGGCCAGCCCTGCCGGATGACGGACTCCTCGATGCGGTGCGCGATCTGGGCGGCCAGCTTGCCGCCCCCGGGTTCGGTCTCGATACGCGGCTCGCTGTCGGCGGGCTCGGTCTCGATGGCAGTCGCCATGACACTCCTCGGGGTGGGTTTTCGGATCCTCAGTGTAGTCAGCGGTGCGACCGATGCGGGCATGGCGTGCGGTCCAGCGGTGAACGAGTGGGATTACGGGCCACTGTTTCGGCGGACCGGGTCGGTTGTTCGCGGGCGAGCGGGCACGGGTTGAAAGTATACTCTTTCAAACTTTTTATCCCGATCGCCGGGATATTCGCCGGGTATGTCCCGAAATACATGAATATTGAGTGCATTTAATGCGAGCGCTGTGTGGGCTCGAGACGAGGAGTGTGAGGTAATGCGGTTGGAGTCCACGCCGGAGCTGGAGGCGTTCCGGCAGCGGGTGCGCGCATTTGTCGCCGAGCACGCCCCCGGCATCAAAGCGCACGCCGGAGTCCGCGCCCCCGATCCCGAACTTGTTCCGGCCATCCGGGATTGGACCGCGAAGCTGTACGCGGCGGGTCTGCTGGGCATCGACTGGCCCGCGGAATTCGGCGGCCGTCCCGACGCCCACCCGCTCGAATCCTTCGTCGTCGCCGAGGAGATCGCCCGCGCGCGTACCTGGTCACCGATCGGGGCCGCGCCGCTGGCCGCCGCCGCGGTCATCGATTTCGGTGGCGCCGAGCTGCGGGAACGGCTGCTGCCCCGGATTCGCGACTGCCGGGACATCTGGTGCCAGCTGTTCAGCGAACCGGGCGCGGGCTCGGACCTGGCGGCGCTGCGCACCCGAGCTCGCCTCGAGGGGGAGGGCGCGGACGCGGTATTCGTCGTCGACGGGCAGAAGGTGTGGACCACCAACGGTCAGCACGCCGATATGGGCTATCTGCTCGCGCGCACCGATCCCGACGCGCCCAAACATCGCGGGATCACCGCGTTCGCCCTGGATATGCGCACTCCCGGCGTCACCGTTCGGCCGCTGCGCGAGATCACCGGAACCACCGATTTCAACGAGGTCTTCCTGGACGAGGTTCGTATTCCGGTGTCGAATGTGATCGGCCGGGTGAACGAGGGCTGGCGGGCGGCGATGAGCAGCCTGGGCCACGAGCGTTCGGGTGTGGCCGCGCGCGGGGCGGAATTGTTCACCACATTGGACGATCTGCTTCGGCTGGCATCGCAAACCAGTGTGAACGGCGTTGCGGCACTGGAGGATTCCGCGACCCGCCGGACCATCGGGGAACTCGCCACCCGGGTGCACGTGAACGCCGCCATACTCGGACTCACCCAGTCCCGCATGCTGCATCACACCGAGCAGCCCGCCGACGCGCCGCTGGGCAAGATCTTCTTCAGCGAACTCAATCACGATCTGGTCGCCTTCGGCGTCCGGCTGCAGGGCACCGCGGGCCTGCTGAGCGAGGCCGATCCGGCGGCCGTGGCCGGCGGCTGGTGGCAGGACGCGCAGCTGTACTCGCGGGCCTACACGATCGCGGGCGGAGCCAACGAGATCCTGCGCACCCAGGTCGCCGAGCGCGGGCTGGGTTTGCCCCGCTGAGAGGGGCGTTGGCCCGCGCCCGGGCGCTCACGCCGACGTGCCGAACACGAGATAGGACGGATCGGACGAATCCCGCGCACCCCAGGTGGCGGGCCCGGCCGCCCACGCGTCGACGGGGGAGCGCACCTCGCGGAACAGATCCGCGACATAGGTCCGATGGTCGATCGCCCAGACGCCGTCGCGACAAGACCACCGGTCCACGTACCTGCCGCGGTGGAATTGATCGGTGACGTACCCGTCGGCAGGCGAGGTTTGCAACCAGACCGAGACGTAGGTCTCGCTGACCGCGGTCCTGCCCGGCAGATCGACCCGGATCGTCTCATTGCACACGCGATGGGAATGACCGCGGAATCCGGCGTGATAATCCCAGACGAAGTCCAGGAACCCGGCTCCGGTGCCGCGGAATCCGGGCCCGTAGTCGGCGGTCGCGCCGGGATGCCACACGCGCTCGGCCAGCGGCCGGTCCATCCGGTCCAGCCCGCGGCAATAGGAGTGCAGCACCTCGCGGATGGCCTCCTTGGCGAACAGGATCGCGACGGAATCGTCGGGGATGCTCATATGCGTTCTCCTCGCATTCGATATCGGCCGTGACACAACGGCATCGGCGGTGTGCTCAGCGCTAACAGAAACCGCCGCCGCGAGGAGGTCACCCATCCCGGAGACCGGAACCCGCCACATCTGCCACCGCCCGCAGATGGCCCGAAAAGTGCCATGTCGCAGGACTTCCCGCTGGGCGAGATGACGAGCGATGGCCGTCGCGGCCGGTGCTAGAGATGGAATGTTCCGGCGTGAATCCGGCCCGCGGACATCCACTCCGGGAGCGTCCGCACGCGGACCGGACACCGCCACGGTGAGTGCACGGACACAGCATGCCCCGCGCACCGCGGGGGGCGAGCGATGGCGAGGTGGAATTGTGAATCGAGCGCAGCGGCGTGAACGAGAACGTGCCCGGCGTAGACCGGAGTCGCGCGGCGACGCGGCGGCGGCGGCGAGTGGGGCCCAGCGGAGCCGATCACGGGCGCGACCCGTCCGATGGGTGCCGGTGCCGCGTGCCGGTGAGGCGGCGTCGTGAGCCGGACGATCGGATTCGTGGGGGCGGGCCGGATCGGCGAGCCGATGGTGGAGCGGCTGTTGGCGGCCGGACATCGGGTGCGTCTGTATGCGCGCCGGCCGGAGGTTCGCGACCGGCTGGTCACCGCGGGAGCCGAATCCGTCGCGAACGTCCGCGATATCGCGGACGCGGACGTGGTGATCAGCTGCCTGTTCAATGACGATCAGATCGCGGCCGTCCTGCCCGCCGTGGTCGGCGCGATGGCGCCGCAGACGGTTCTGCTCTCGCACACCACCGGCACCCCGGCCACACTGCGCGGCCTGCGCGCCTTCGCCCGCGACAGCGTGCCCGCGATCGTGGACGCGCCGTTCAGCGGCACCGCCGACGCGGTGCGCGCGGGCGAACTGGTGGTCTTCCTGGGCGGCGTGCCCGCGCACGTGTCGATCGCTCGCGAGGTCATCGGCAGCTATGCCGGTTCGATCATCGAAACCGGCGCACTGTGCTCGGCCCTGCATGTGAAACTGATCAACAACCTGTTGTTCGCCGCGATCGCACAGCTGACGCTCAACGCCACGAAAATCGCCGGCGCACAGGGCATCACCGAAGCCGCGATGCTCGACGCGCTCGCCCTCGCCAGCGCCGGAAGTACGGCCGGGCGCTACATCACCGCGCGCGGTGGCTCTGCCCCTTTCACCGCATCGGTCGAGCCCTTCCTGCGCAAGGATGTCGCCGCGGTCCGCGAGGCGCTGGCCGATTCCGGCGCGGATCTGTCGACACTGCTGTCCGCGGCCTACACCGGGCCGATGCACCTGCGAAACCACACGACTACCGAGAACGGTGCTGTCTCATGAAGATCACCATCGACACCACCAAATGCTCCGGCCACGCGCGCTGCTGGGCGACGTCCCCGGACGTATTCGAACTCGACGACGACGGCTACGCTGTCGCCTACGACGGTGAGGTCCCCGCCGAGCTGGCCACCGCGGCCCGGGAGGGCGCGCTGGCCTGTCCCGAGCGGGCCATTGCCGTAGAGTGACCGCCGGATCAGTCTTTTCCCAAGTCCCGCAAAGGAAGTCGCCGTGTCGCTGACCGTACTGGATCCGCATACGGCCCTGATCGTCATCGATCTGCAGAAGGGTGTCGCGGCGCTGCCGCTGGCCCATCCGATCGCCGAGGTCGCGGGCAACGCGGCCCGGCTGGCCGAGGCGTTCCGGGCACGAAAACTGCCCGTGGTCCTGGTTCGGGCCACCGGTATGGCTTCGGGCCGGACCGAACGGTCCTTCAGCAGGCCCGACGCGCCGCGCCCGCCGGCTGATGCCGCGGATCTGATCCCGGAGCTGAACCGCCAGGACTCCGACCACGAACTGGTCAAGCAGACCTGGGGCGCGTTCATGAACCCCGAGCTCGACAGCCTGCTGCGAGCCCAGGAAGTCACCCAGGTCGTCGTGATCGGCGTCGCGACGAGTTTCGGCGTCGAATCCACCGCACGCCAGGCCTACGAACACGGCTACCACGTCACCCTCGCCACCGACGCGATGACGGATTTCAGCCAGGAGGCGCACGACCGCAGCGTCACCCTCGTCTTCCCGTCCCTCGGCGAAACCGGCCGCACCGAGGAGATTCTCGCTCTCCTCGAGCGGACGTCCACCTGAATTCAGGCGTTCTCGAGGTAGGCCAGGACCGCCAGCACGCGGCGGTGTCCGCTGTCGGTCGGCGGCAGACCCAGCTTCTGGAAGACGTTGCCGATGTGTTTGCTGACCGCGCGTTCGGTAACCACCAGGGTTGCCGCGATGGTGCTGTTGTCGTGTCCGGCGGCCATCAGCTCGAGCACCTCGCGTTCGCGCGGCGTCAGCGAGTCCAGCGGTGAGTTCTTGCGGCGGGTGAGCAGTTGGCTCACCACCTCCGGATCCAGGGCGGTGCCTCCGGCGGCGACCCGTTCGAGCGCGTCCAGGAATTCGTCGACCCGGCCGACCCGGTCCTTGAGCAGATAGCCGATTCCGGCCGCGCCGCCGCCGAGAAGCTCTGTGGCATAGGACTGTTCGACGTACTGCGACAGGACGAGCACCGGGAGGCCCGGCAGTTCGGAGCGGGCGGCGAGTGCGGCGCGCAGCCCTTCGTCCCGGAAGTCGGGCGGCATCCGCACGTCGAGTACCGCGATATCGGGCCGATGTTCGCGCAGCGCGGGCAGGATTTCCGGACCGGTGCCCGCGACGGCCGCCACCTCGTGTCCAGCGGAGGTCAGCAACAACACCACACCCTCGCGCAGCAGCGCGTTGTCCTCGGCGATCACCACACGCACGGCAACTCCACTTCGATCACGGTCGGGCCCCCGGCGGGGCTGGTCAAAGAAAACGTGCCGTCCAGCGCGGCAATGCGGCGGCGCATCCCGGCCAGGCCGGAACCGCCCGGCGTACTGCTGGTATCCGGCGGTTTCTCCTGCACGCCGCCGATACCGTCATCGCGGACCGACACCCGCAATCCGCGCGGCACGTGCGCGATGCTCACCTCGGCATGCTGAGCTCCGCTGTGTTTGGCCGCGTTTGTCAACGCCTCTGCGACAACGAAATACGCGGCCGCCTCGAGCGCCGCGGGTGCGCGTGCGGTATCCAGTGCGCGATCGGAGTCCACGGTGACCTCCAGCCCGCTGTCGGCGGCCAGCGCCCGGACCGCGCCGGGCAGTCCGCGGTCGGTGAGGATGGGCGGATGTATACCGCGCACGATATGGCGTAATTCCGCCAACGCCTGTTCGGTCAGTTGCTGTGCCTGGTCGAGCATGTTTCGCGTGGTGGCGGGGTCCTGTTCGAGGGCGCGTTTGGCCAGGCCGATGCGCATGCCGAGGGAGACCAGCCGCGCCTGGGTGCCGTCGTGCAGATCGCGCTCGATTCGTCGCAGCTCCGCCTCGTGCGCGGCGATCGCACCCGCACGTGTCTGGGTCAGTTCGGCCACTCGCGCCGCCAGCAGCGCTTTGGGCGGGGGCTGGAGCAGCCGCCGTGACCACTCGGCGTCCAGATCGGCCGCACGGCTGATCAACGGCAGCACAACAGCATTGCGCCCCAGGAGTCCACACCACACGCCGTCGACCGGGATCCCGGCGATCCACAGCGGAATCACCACGACGGCCAGCAGTCCGTAGACGTAGTACGTCACCATCCATCGCAGGTCCGAGAACGCGGTGGGGTCGTGCCGGACCGCGTGCAGGCTCTCCCGCAGCGAGCCCTCGATCGGCTGATATGCCTCGGGAACCGGGGTTCCGGTCCACGCCACGACCTGCCGCCGTTTTGCTCCGGCGAATCGCCGGACCAGGGTGGCCGTCACCGGCAAGATGCCGATGCCGACGATCGCCACTGCGCCCGCCACTGTGAGCAGCATGATGGTGATGAACAGATAATTGCCGATCGCCAGCGCGGCGGCATCGGCGAGCTGCAGGGTTGCACGCGCTGCCTGTCGCACTGTCTTTCGCATGGAATCAGGCTATGCGAGCGCGCGCCGCAGGCCGGTGAAGTCCGGTACCGGGTGCAGGTGTAGCCCGCTACACCATTGATTCGGGGTTGTGCTCCCTCGTTGCGGAGGCCCGAAGACAGAACTATTCATGGCAGGCATTCACCGCCCTCGATAACGAAGGATCCGCCATGAAATCGCTCCTCGCCAAGAAATCCACGCTCTGGTTCCTGTTCCTGTTCAACGCTGCGGTCGCCTTGGCCGTCGGGTTCGCTCCGGTCGCCGAGGCCGTCGGCGCCGCCGGGATCCAGCAGTTCGTCACCTGCGCGGGAATGGGCGCGGTCGCGCTGGGCGCGGGCTCGGCGCTGTGGCTGCGCCGGGGCCGCCCGGCCTGAACTGCCCGAGAACAGGAGTCGATCGTGAGCGTAGCCGCCGGCGTACTGGTCGTCGGGGCTTCGGCCCACAGGACTATCCACTGCGGAAGCCCTGCGGCGCAAGGGGTATCGGGGAGGCATCACCCTTCTCGGAGCGGAACCGAATCTGCCGTATATGCCCAAGCGTCGCGTGTGGTCAGTGCGTCGCGGTCGCGCCCGATGTCTTCGACCAGCGCGACGAGGAAATGCCATGCCCGAGAATATGATTGCTGCAGAGTTGCCGAAATTTCCGGAAGTCCGTCCGGCAGCGTGCCCGTTCGCCCCGCCCGCCGGTCAGCGGGAAGCGGGGAAGCGTGCCGCGATGTCCCGGGTGCTGAACAGCGATTCCTGCCGGTCCGGACCGATGTCGGGTCGGGAACTCGCCGGGCGGTGAGGTGATTCGCGCGCGGCGGATTACGCACGAGCTGGGGCTGTGCGAAGGACGTTGCGCGCGATGACGTTTCGCTGGATCTCGTTGGTGCCCTCGCCGATCTCGAGCACCTTGGCGTCGGCGTAGAGGCGGGAGATCTTGGACTCGCGGATGTAGCCGTAGCCGCCGTGGATCTGCACGCTCGCACTGGCGGCTCGGTTGGCCGCCTCGGAGGCGTACAGCTTGGCCATCGCCGCCGCCTGGCCGAACGGTCTGCCGTTGTCGGCCAGCCAGGCGGCCCGGTAGACCAGGGCGCGCGCGGCCTCGACCTCGGTGGCCGTATCGGCGATCATGTGCTGCACCGCCTGGAACGCCGAGAGTGGTTTGCCGAACTGCTCGCGCGCGGCGGCATGCGCGGCCGCCAGGCGCAGCGCTTCCTGCGCGAGTGAAAGTGCCAGTGCCGCAACGCTGATGCGCCCGGCGTCTAGGACATCGAGGAATTGCCGCAACCCGTTGCCCTCCTCGCCGATCAGGTTCTCGGCCGGAATGCGGCAGTTCTGGAAAATCAGTTCGCGGCTGTCCATGGCATGCCAGCCGATCTTCTTCAGCGGCGCGCCCACGGAGTATCCGGGGGTTCCCGTCGGGATGAAGAAGGTGCCGAATCGCTTGGCGCCGTCCTCGTTTCGGCCGGTGACAGCGAGAATCGTCACGCCGAGACTGATTTCGGTGCCCGCATTCGTGATGAACATCTTGGTGCCGTCGATCACCCACTCGTCGCCCTCGCGCCGGGCGGTGGTGCGGATACCGCTCGCGTCGGATCCGGCGGTGGGCTCGGTCAATCCGAACGCGCCGATATGAGTGCCCTGCGCGAGCGGGGTCAGCCACTTGCGCTTCTGTTCGTCGGTGCCGAAGACGGCCAGGGGCAGTGAGGCGATCGTGGAGTGCGCGTTCCAGCAGGCGGCGAAGGACTGATCGGCCGCGCCGATCGCCTCCATGGCGGCGACGTAGGAGATGTATCCGGCCTCGGTGCCGCCGTGCTCCTGCGGTATCAGCAGTCCGGTCAGATCCAACTCGCCCATCTTCAGGAATACCTCGGCGGGGAATCGCTCTGCCTCCGACCAGGATTCGGCATGCGGCTCGATCTCGGCCGCGGCGAAATCACGGCAGAGCCGCTGTAGCTCGAGCGCCTCGGCGGGTAGGTCTAGATCCATGTCGAGAGTCCGTCCTGTCGGTGGCCGCGTCGGTGGCCCTTTGTTCTTTAGAACAATCGGTATAATATTGACCGTCGGTGCGCCGCGTCAACCGGCGGTGCGCCCCGCGACTCCGTGACCGATTGGCAGAAGAGCTATGACCGCAGCAGCGTTGACCCCACCGGATACGACGAGCCCGGCGGCGTTGTCGGAGATGTACCGCCGGATGTTCCGGATCCGGAGGTTCGAGGAACAGGCCGCGCGCCTGTACGCCGACAGCCGGATCCCCGGATTCCTGCACCTGTCCATCGGGCAGGAGGCATCGGCCGTCGGGGCCTGCTGGCCGCTGGACGACCGCGACGTGGTCACCTCGACCCATCGCGGTCACGGGCACTGCATCGCCAAGGGACTGGACGTCGAGGGCATGTTCGCCGAGCTGATGGGCAAGGAGACCGGAACATGCAAGGGCCGTGGCGGTTCCATGCATATCGCCGATCCTCGCCGGGGCATCTTCGGCGCCAACGGCATCGTGGGCGCGGGCCTGCCGATCGCGGTCGGCGCGGGCACCGCCGCGCAGTTGCGCCGGGCCGGGGGAGTGGTGGTCGCCTTCTTCGGTGACGGCGCGGTCGCGCAGGGCGTCTTCCATGAGGCCGTCAATTTGGCCGCGGTGTGGAATCTGCCGGTGGTGTTCTGGTGTGAGAACAACGGCTACTCCGAGTTCTCGCCGGCCGCGGACCAGCATCGCGCGACCCTGCGCGAGCGCGCGATCGGCTACGGCGTGGAGTTCGAGGCGGTGGACGGCAACGACGTGCTGGCGGTGGCGGAGTTGCAGAACGCGATCGTCGCGCGGGTGCGCGCCGGCGCGGGCCCGATCCTGGTCGAGGCGAGCACCTATCGCTGGCACGGACACTACGAGGGCGACCCCGAGAACTACCGGGACACCGCCGAACTCGACGAATGGAAGCAGCGCGATCCGCTGCTGATCCTGGGCGGGACCATGCGCGCACAGGGGCTGGCCGATCAGCTCACCGCCATCGAGGCGCAGGTCGAGGCCGAGATCGCCGACGCGATCGAAAAGGCAACGGCCGCACCGTATCCGGCTCCCGAGACGGTCGCGGACTACGTCACCTCGACGCGTCCGGAACTGCCCGAACCCGCGGTGCCGGAGACGGGAACCTGGAAGGTCATGCACGCGGTCACCAATGCGCTGACCAAGGAGCTCGAGGACGATCCGTCGGTATTCCTGGCCGGTATCGACGTCGGCAAGGGCGGTAACGTTTTCGCCCTGACTCGTGGTCTGGCACAACGGTTTCCGGATCGCGTGCGGGACACCCCGATCTCCGAGAGCGCCATCATGGGCACCGCGGTCGGCGCGGCCATGGCCGGATTCAAGCCGGTGGTCGAGCTGATGTACTTCGATTTCATCGGCGTGTGCCTGGATCAGCTGATGAACCAGGCCGCGAAGATGCGGTTCATGACCGGCGGCGCGGTGAGCGTCCCGCTGGTGGTGCGCACGCAGTTCGCCGCGGGCAAGTCCTCGGGAAGTCAGCATTCGCAGAGCCTCGAG
The DNA here is from genome assembly GCA_966435935.1 of uncultured Nocardia sp. GTDB lineage: Bacteria > Actinomycetota > Actinomycetes > Mycobacteriales > Mycobacteriaceae > Nocardia. The sequence goes on along the minus strand of CBJNFW010000004.1, from coordinate 71,726 downwards.
GCTCTGCTGGCGCACATCCCGGGGCTCACGGTGGTCATGCCCTCGACGGTCGCGGACACCTACGGGTTGCTGCGCGCGGCGATCCAGGACCCGAATCCGGTGGTGTTCATCGAGAACCGTCTGCTCTACGGCATGAAGGGCCCGCAGCCGCCGGCCGATCACATCGTCCCGCTGGGCAAGGCGATCGTGCGCCGTCCCGGCACCGATGTGACCGTGGTGCCCTATTCGAAGCAAGTACACGACTGTCTGGCGGTCGCCGAACGCCTTGGCGCGCAAGGACTGTCGGTCGAGGTGATCGACCTGCGCACGATCAGCCCGCTGGATTTCGACACCGTGCTGGCCTCGTTGCGCAAGACCAACCGCCTGGTGGTCGTGCACCAGGCGGTGGGGGAGTTCGGGATCGGGGCCGAGATCGCGGCCCGGGCCGTGCGGGAGGGGTTCTGGCATCTGGACGCGCCGGTGATCCGGGTGACCGCGGGCACCTCGCCCGCGCCGTATACGCCCGTTCTGGAGCAACTCTGGCTGCCGGATCAGGAGCGCATCGAGGCGGCGATCCGGGAGTCCTACGATATGCGGTCCTGACCAGCGATGATATGTTCGACTGAATGGTCAGTACAGTATAGAATCAAACCTTCCACGCGAACCCTGGCGACAGAGAGGATCCGATGCCCCGCCCACCCGGACACGGCCCCGCCTACGAGGTCAAGCGGCAGGAGATCATCGATACCGCCGCGGAGCTCTTCGCGCGGAAGGGCTATTCCGCCACCGGAATTGTGGAACTCGGCGAGAAGGTCGGGCTGGCGAAGGGCGCGCTGTACTACTACATCGGCTCCAAGGAGAATCTGCTCGTCGAAATTCAGGAGCGGGTGCTGAACCCGCTCATCGATGCTGCGGCGCGGATTCTGGAGTCCGACGCTCCGGCGCTGGTGAAACTGCGCCTGCTGTCCGGTGAACTGCTGAGCATGATCTTCGCGCGACTGGACCATATCTGGGTCTACGAGCATGACTATCGCCAGCTGACCGGCAAGAACCGCACACGTATGCTGCAGCGGCGGCAGGCGTTCGAGGCTGTGGTGCGCGCGCTGCTGACCGCCGCCATGGACGAGGGGGCGATCCGCAGGTCCGATCCGACCCTGGCCACGCTGCAATTTCTCAATCTGCACAACCACACCTATCAGTGGGTCAAGCCAGGGCTGAAGTGGGATGCGGAGCTTCTGTCCGCGACCTACTGCGCCACGCTGTTCGGCGGATTCGCCGAGGGCGCTTGCGATTTCGAGGCCGTGGAAGCGGGCGTGGCGGAATATCGCACCGCGCGGGCCGCATAGCGGGTGCGGATTCGCGGCAAGTCTTGACAGGATTGCGGCGTATAGTTTCTTATACCGAGTGTTCGGAATAACTTTCCTGGACATTCTACGCCGATATTCGAAAGAGGGCGGATCATGGGTTCGAGACTCGAGGGTAAGACGATTCTGGTGACCGGGGCCGGGGGGACACTCGGTTCGGCCGTGGCCCGCAGCTGCGTCGCGGAAGGAGCTGCGGCCCTCGTGCTCGCCGACCTGAACGTCGGGGCGATGACGGCGCTCGCGGACGAGATCCGAGCCGGGGGTACGACGGTATCCGTGGAACGGCTGAACGTGAGCGACGGCGACGAGTTCGACGCGCTGGTCGCCTCGTCGGTCGGGCGGTACGGCACGCTCGATGCCCTGGTGAACACTGCGGGCATCGTTTCCCCGAATGCGCGCATCCACAATCTGTCCACCGAGGATTTCGAGCGCACCGTCTCGGTCAACCTGACCGGAACCTTTCACGCGATCCGGGCCGTCGCCCGCGCCCTGCGCAAGCGTTCGCCGGTATCGATCGTGAACATCGCCTCGGTCAGCGGCCTGACCGCGTGGTCGTATGCCGCGCCGTACTGTGCGTCCAAGGCGGGCGTGATCCATCTGACCAAGGTGGCCGCGCTGGAATACGCCAAGGAGGGCATCCGGGTGAACGCGGTGTGCCCCGGCACCTTTCCGACGGCCCTGCACGAGACGCTGCCGGCCGAGGCGATGCAGGCCATCGAGGCGAAACACCCCCTGGGTCTGGGCTCGCCGGAGAATCTCACCGGCGCGGTCGTCTATCTCGCCAGCGATGAATCCTCCTGGGTCACAGGGCATTCGCTGGTGGTCGACGGCGGCTACTCGCTGCCGTGACCGCGCGGTGAGATTGCCGGTTGTGAGCTACGCCAGAGTTTATTAGGTTAATCGGTACATAAAACGTCGAGGTTTCTCCTCCTCACAGCAAGGCCGTGCATGTTCAACTTTGCCTCCGTGCTGGATCGCAGCGCGCACCGATACGCCGACAGGGTCGCCCTGTCCGAAGGCGATCGTGAGCTCACCCATGCGGAACTGTCCGTCCGCGTCCAGGCTCTGGCCGTCGCCATGCGGCAGCTGGGCCTGGGCGCGGGCGACATCATCGCGGTACTGCTCTACAACCGCATCGAGTTCGTCGAGATCATGCTCGCGGCCAACCGCGTCGGCGCGGCCGTGCTGCCACTGAACTATCGACTGTCCCCGGCGGAGTGGCAGTTCATCCTGGAACACTCCGAGGCGGTCGCGATCCTGACCGAGGCCGAATTCACCGGCAGCGTGGACGATCTGGCGCCGAAGCTCCCCGCGCTGCGGCACAAGCTCAGCGTCGACGCGGCCGGCGGCGGCTGGGTCGGATACGAGAGCCTGCTGACCCCGAACCTCGGTGCGAGCGTTCCGGTCGTGGATGTCGAACCCGATGCGCTGCAACGGCTGATGTACACCTCGGGCACCACCTCGCGGCCCAAGGGCGTGATGATCTCGCACGCGAACCTGATCTGGAAGAACCTCGCGCACATCCTCGAATTCGGCCTCACCGACGCCGACAACACCCTGGTTTGTGGTCCGCTCTACCACGTCGGCGGGATGGATCTGCCGGCCCTGGCCACCCTGCACGCCGGTGGGCGGATGAGCCTGGTGCGCCGCTTCGACGCCGCCGCGGTGATGGCCGCGATCGAGACGCTGCGGCCGACCAACATCTGGCTGGCCCCTTCGATGATGAATGCTCTGCTGCAACTTCCCGGCATTCTCGAGCGTGACACCTCCTCGATCCGGTTCATCACCGGCGGTGGCGAGAAGATGCCGATTCCGCTGCTGGATCGCATCGGCCAGGCGTTCCCGCAGGCATGGTTCGCCGATGCGTACGGACTGACCGAGACGGTGTCCGGCGACACCGTGAACGATCCGGCGCATATGCGCACCAAGGTGGGATCGGTGGGTCGCCCAGTGGCCCACGTGCGCATCGCCGTACTCGACGACAACGGCGAACCGGTTCCGGCCGGGGAGCTGGGCGAGGTCGCCGTGCGCGGCCCCAAGGTGATGACCGGATACTGGCGCGACCCGGAGGCCACTCGAAAAGCTCTGCGCGAGGGCTGGTTCCACACCGGAGATATCGGCCGGCTGGACGAGGACGGCTACCTCTACATCGAGGACCGCAAGAAGGACATGATCGTCTCGGGCGGTGAGAACATCGCCACTCCCGAGGTGGAGCGGGTGCTGTACGAGCATCCGGACGTGCTGGAGGCGGCCGTGATCGGTATGTCGCACCCGCGCTGGGGCGAGGTGCCCAAGGCGTTCGTGGTGCTGCGTCCGGGAAGTTCACTCGACGCGGGCGCACTTCAGGAGTTCTGCCGGGAACGTCTGGCGAAATACAAGGTGCCCGCCGAGGTCAGCTATATCGATGCGTTGCCGCGCACGCCGTCGGGGAAGGTCCTCAAGCGCAATCTGCGCGAGACCGACGTTTGAGCGGAGCCGGGCGGCTCGGACGGTCGTCGCTCATATCCAGTTGATTGTACCGACCGATTGTTCTAATATTGCCTGAGGCGCACGCCGCAGAACGAGACAGGAGTCGTCCATGAGTCAATCCGACTGCGCGCACGTGCTGGTAATCGGCGCGTCGGCCGCCGGGCTGTCCACGGTGGAATCGCTGCGGCGCAAGGGATACCAAGGCGAGATCACGGTGCTGGGCGACGAGTGGCATATGCCTTACGATCGCCCGCCGCTGTCCAAGCAGGTGCTCTCGGGCGCCTGGGAGCCGGACAAGGCCCAGCTGCGGTCCGCGGAGGACATCCGGTCCCTGGGGGCGGAATTCCTGCTCGGGGATCCGGCGACGGCATTGGATGTCGAATCCCGGACGGTGCGTACGCATTCCGGGCGCAGCCTGAGCGCGGACGCGATCGTGATCGCCACCGGAGTTCGTCCCCGTACCTTGCCCGGACAGCCGGATCTGGCCGGTGTGCATGTGATGCGCACCGTGGAAGACTCGCTTGCGCTGGGCGCCGCGCTCGGTGAAGGCGTCCGTCTGGTGGTGGTCGGCGAAGGTGTGCTGGGTTCCGAGATCGCCGCTACCGCACGAACTCTCGGTGCCGATGTCACCATCGCAGGCCCACTGTCCGCGCCGATGGCGATGCAGGTCGGCCCGCTCGTCGCGGGCGTGCTCGGCGAGCTGCACACCGAACGGGGTGTGCGCCTGCGACTGGGAACGGGCGTGAGCGGACTCCTGGAACACCAGGGCCGGGTCACCGGCGTGCGGTTGGCGACCGGTGAGGAACTGCCCGCCGATCTGGTGGTCGTCGCGATCGGCGCGATACCCAGCACGCAATGGTTGCAGGACAGTGGGATTCGGCTGGACAACGGTGTGGTGTGCGACGCGTGCTGCCGCGCCGCCGACGGCGTGTACGCGGTCGGCGACGTCGCGCGCTGGGAGCACGAGAAGTTCGGGCTGATCCGGTTGGAGAACCGCACCAATGCCACCGAGCAGGCCGTGGCCGTCGCGGAGAACATCCTCGGTGCGGACAAGCCGTACGTCCCGGTGCCGTACTTCTGGACCGATCAGTTCGACGCGAAACTCCAGGTGCACGGCGTGCTGCGGCCCGATGCGGAGGTGCAGGTCGTGGAGGGCGAGGTGGCCGCGCGCCGTTTCGTCGCGGTGTACCGCACCGATGACCTGGTCACCGGTGTCCTCGGCTGGAATATGCCCAAACAGACCCGGCTGCGCCGACAGGAGATCCTCGACGCGCTGTTCGCCCCCAGTCCGATCAGCTGAATCCGACAGGAGTATGAGATGAAAGTCGTTATCGACGAAGACAAGTGCGTTGCGGCCGGCCAGTGCGTCGCCGCCGCGGCCGACGTGTTCGACCAGCGCGACGAAGACGGCATCGTGGTGCTGTTGAACGAAAACCCGCCCGCGGAACTCGCCGACGATGTTCGGCAGGCGGCGGCGGTATGCCCCGCGCTTGCCATCCGCATCGAAGAGTAGGCGCGCGGAACCGGAACCGGCACAGCGGAATCGACGTTGTGCCGGCGTTCCGGTGAGGGAGTTGACCATGATCAAGATGATCGTGCTGATCAAACGCCGCCCGGATATCAGCGCCGAGGAATTCGGCCGATACTACGAGTACGAGCACGCGCCGCTGGCCGCGCGCCTGCTTCCCGCGCACGTGGCGGCGGCGATCAAGAACTACCGACAGGACCATGCGGTGCGCATCGGCCGTTCGAGCCTCGATCCGGCCTACGACTGCGTGACCGAGTTCGAGTTCGAAGACCTTGCCGGACTGCGGGTCTGGACCGACTGGTACCGAGGCGAGGGCGGCGCGGTCCTGCGCGTCGACGAGGAGAATTTCATGGATGTCGGCGAACGGGTGATCCTCGTGACCGAGGTGCGTCCGACCGAACTGGGTGCGCGATGCTAGCGGCCACGATAACCGGTGTGGACGCGGCGGATCCGCTGTCGTGCCTACGCGTGGGCGAGCATCCCGACCCGGTCGCGCCCGAGGGCTGGACCGTCGTGCGGGTGCGCGCGGCATCGCTCAATCACCACGACATCTGGTCGTTGCGGGGCGTCGGAACGCCCAAGGCCGCACCGTTTCCGCGAGTGCTGGGCTGCGATGCCGCGGGCGTGGACGCGGAAGGTCGCGGGGTGATCATCCACGCGCTGATCAACGACCCGGACTGGGCGGGTGAGGAGATCCTCGATCCGGGCGTGACGATCCTGTCGGACCTGGTGGACGGCACTTTCGCCGAACGCGTCGCGGTTCCGCGACGTAATCTCGTCGCCAAACCGGAGTCGCTGAGCTTCGAGCAGGCCGCCTGCCTGCCCACGGCCTGGGTGACCGCATACCGGATGCTGTTCGTGCTCGCCGGTGCGAGCGCGGGCAGTACGGTCCTGGTGCAGGGTTCCGGCGGCGGCGTCGCGACGGCGGCGATCATGCTGGGCAAGGCAGCGGGCGTGCGGGTCTGGGTGACCGGCCGCAGTGCCGAAAAGCGGGCTCGGGCCGTCGAATTGGGTGCGGACCAGGCATTCGAGCCGGGCGTCCGGCTGCCCGAACGCGTCGATGCGGTACTCGAGACGGTGGGCGCGGCGACCTGGGCGCACTCGCTCAAGGCGGTCCGTCCGGGCGGCGCGATCGTGGTGGCCGGGATGACCTCCGGCAGCAATCCGCCGCTGGATCTGGAACGGGTCTACATGGCGAAGCTGCGAATCATCGGGACCACCATGGGCACCCGCGATGATCTGGATCAATTGGTGAAGTTCGTGGCGGACAACGATATTCACCCGCCCATTCATTCGGTTCTGCCGCTGGCCGATGCCCGCGCGGCATTCACATCGATGCGGGGGGGCGGGTTGTTTGGCAGGGTGGGACTTCATCCCTGATCTTCGCCGAAGGGGGAAAGGGCGGGGCGAGAACGAACTCTCGCCCGGCACTGTGGCATTGCGGGAACTTCAGACCAGATAACGCCCGCCGTTCACGCTCAACGTCGTCCCGGTGACGTACCCGGCCTCCTCGGAGGCGAGATAGGCCACCGCGTACGCGATGTCCTCCGGACTGCCGGCCCGCTGCATCGGCATCGACGCCGCGACCGCGCCGACGTTGACCGTGGCGCGCGTCAACGGTGTGTCGATGAAACCCGGGGGCACATGGTTGACCGTGATGCCCTTGGTGGCGAATTCCATCGCCAGCGCCCTGGTGAGGCCGATGACCCCGCCCTTGGAGGCGGCGTAGTGGGCCATCCCGGGCGCGCCGGTCTGCGCGGAGGACGAGGAGATGTTGATGATCCGGCCCCATCCCTCGGCGAGCATATCGGACACCAGCTCGCGGGTGACCAGGAACGGTCCCTTGAGATTGATCCGGATCATGCGGTCCCAGGCGTCCTCGCTCATGATCGGAAACGGTTCGGCCGCATTGATTCCCGCGTTGTTGACCAGGATCGTGACGGGCCCGAGTTCGCTCTGGGTCAGCGAGGCGGCATCGGCGACGGCGTCGATATCGGCCGCATCGCCCACCACCGCGACCGCCGTCCCGCCCGCGGCCTGAATGGCCGCGACGGTCTTCTCCGCGCTCTCGGCATCCAGATCCCACACCGCGACCGCGGCGCCCTTCTCCGCGAGTACGGTCGCGATGGCGGCCCCGATACCGCGGCCGCCGCCGGTGACGACGGCATTCCTGCCTCGTAGTGTCATGATCACTCCTTCTCGACGACCGTCGTCGGATCGCGGCGGCTGAACAGCTAAATTTTAGAACAACCGGTCGATACAATCAATGGCGCATGCGGCCGCCGTACAGGTGTGTGGTGCCGGATTTCGAAAGTGGCCTCGCCGGAACGGATTCCGCCGAGGCCACCGCCGGGCGCGGTGGTCCGGCCGGCTATCGAGTCGATACGCTTACATCGTGAGGGACAGCTTCCGGCTGCGGAACAGCCAGGTGTCCCCGTCGCGGACCAGCACATCCTCGTAACGTCCGAGAAGCTGTACGGCCCAGCCGCTCTCGCCGCGCAGCAGGAAGACCAGATTGCTGGTGGCCTCCGCCTCGTCCGCGGTCCAGGATGTGATCACGGTGTTGCCGACCAGGTGCCGCTGCGGTGCGGTCGGGACCATTCCGGCGTAGACCTCCCGGAGCGCGTCGTGGCCCTGGAAGGTGCCCACGCCGTCGATCTCAGTGGTGGCGTCGGGACCGAACGTGGCGACCAGTTCGTCGGTGCGGCCGTTGTCCAGCGCCTGGGTGTACGTGGCGATCGCGGTCTGGACGCCGTGGGTGACGTCGGCGAGGGTGATTTCGCTCATTGATATTCTCCCGGAACGGATCTTATGTTTCGAAGGTGGTCTTGCGGTGCTGGAATCGCCAGACGCCGTCCTGCAGGCGCAGGGTGTCCACGTAGTGGCCGACGAGCTGGACGCCCCAGCCGGTCTCGCCGCGCACGAACAGGGCGGCGTCACTTTCGGCGGTGGCCTCGTCCGCGCTCCACGAGGTCAGGAGCGTGTTGGCCAGCAGGTGGCGGGTCGGCGAGACGATCTGCTCGGCGAAGCCCTTGAACGCCTCGCGGATCGCCGCCTGTCCTTCGAATGGGGGAATGCCGGGCATCTCGAGCACCGCGTCGGCGGTGTACTGCGCCACCACCATCTCGATCCAGCCCGCGTCCTGCGCCTGGGTATGTGCGCCTATGGTCGCACGTACACCGGCCGCGACCTCCGCCGCCGTTGGTTCGCTCATCGATTACTCCTGATTGGTTCATTTCGTTGACCGATCGGTACAATGCAAAATAGCATGGGGACCTCAGTCGATGCGGACTGTTTTGACAGAAGGAGGACCATCCGTGACGAAGCGATGGAAGCGGCGGCCGCCGGGCTCGACCTGGGGTGACTGGGGCGAGGATGATCAGCTGGGGCGGATCAACCTGCTGACCCCGGAAAAAGTGCTGCAGGGCGTTCGCGAGATCGAGCACGGGATCAGTTTCAGTCTGAGCTTGCCGCTGGACTACCCGGGCGGCAGCGCCATGAACCAGCGGCGCTACCCGCCGATCCTGCGGCCCACCGAAGATCTGGCGCACAACCAGGACACGTTCTACAACGTGATCGCCAAGGACAAGATCGATCCGACGTTCATCGATCTGTGGAGCGATGACATGGTGACGTTGTGGCTCCAGTACTCGACCCAGTGGGACGGTCTGGCCCATCAGGGCGCGCTGTTCGACGCGGACGCCGACGGTGTCGCGGAACCGGTGTACTACAACGGATTCCGAGCCGGTGTGGAGATCGTCGGTCCGCAAGAGGACGCCAAGGGTGACGGCAGCGGCAGCATCGCGTACGCCCAGAACCTGGGCCTCGAGCATATGGCCGCGCACGGTGTGCAGGGGCGCGGCGTGCTGGTCGACGTCTCGAGCCTCGGCAAGGACTGGCAGCCGGTCGACCTGAAGATGCTGCAGGGCTTCATGGCCGAGCAGAACGTGGTCGTGGAGCCGGGTGACATGCTCATCTTCCACACCGGCTTCTGCGACCAGATCATGGCCTGGGAGAAGAACCCGGGACCCGAGATCCAGGCGATGTTCCCGTACCTGGACGCCGAGGACGAATCGCTGCTGCAGTGGATCGACGAATCGCAGATCTCGGCACTGATCTCGGACAACTACGCCGTGGAAGGCTGGCCCGGGCCCAGCGAGGAGCCGCACACGCTGCTGCCGATCCACCACCTGTGCCTGGTCAAGCTGGGCGTTCCGCTCGGCGAGCTGTGGTGGACCTCGGACCTGGCGAAATGGCTGCGTGAGCACAACCGTAACCGGTTCCTGCTCACCGCGCCGCCGCTGCGGCTGCCCGGAACGATGGGCAGCCCGCTCACGCCGGTGGCGACGGTCTGAACGCTGGTACGAGGGTCGGGTGAGGGCCTGTCCGGGGTGCGTCGGGTATCGCCGCACGCCGGACGGGACGATGAGGGATGGCGAGGGGAACGGGATCATGACGGCAACGCGAACCGAGCGGGGTAAGACCGCGCGCTACTACCGCAAGCGCGAACAGGTGGTGAACGTCGCGGTCGAACTGTTCTCCCGAAATGGTTATGCGAGTACGGGAGTCGCGGATATCGGCGAGGCCGCCGGGCTGGCCCGCGGCGCGCTCTACTACTACATCGGCTCCAAGGAGGCGCTGCTCGCCGAGATCCACGACTTGGTCATGGATCCCCTGCTCACCGAGGCGTCCGCGATCGTGCACGCGGACATAGGTTTTCAGGCCCGGCTCCGGTTGCTCTCGGAATCGTTGCTTCGCCAGATCGTGCACCGGCAGGACCACGTCCGGGTGTTCCTGCACGAATATCACCAGCTGCGAGGTGAACACCGGGTCCGGTTCCGGGGAAAGCGCAGATGCTTCGAATCGCAGATTCTGTCGGTGCTCGCCGACGGCGAACGTGAAGGCGCACTGCGTGTCCGGGATCTCGAGCTGACGATGCTCACCTTCCTGAATCTGCACAACTACACCTATCAGTGGCTCGACCGCCGCAAGGGCCTGACGGTCGCCGAACTCGCCGGCTTCTACTGTGAGCTGTTCCTGAACGGCATCCTCGCCGAGCCGGTCGATCAGGCCGCGTTCGAGGCCGAACTGGCCCATGGGCGTTCGATCCTCGGCGTGCTTGTGGACAAGGGGCTCGACCACTGAGCGTGGCGGCGGGCACCGGGCACCGGGCTCCGCAGTCGCCGGCCCATGGACCTGCGGATGCCCGGTGTCCGTTCGATGGGATGAGAGCCGCGGGACGATCTCCAGTGTGATAGAGGTCAGGATCACCTAATCAGTGCATGTCGTCGAGGAATCGCGACATATGGCATTCGCGCGGGAGAAGCTGCGGGAGCGGCAGAACCTCTGATCGTCTTTCTCGACAAAGAGGGATTGCTCGATTCCCTGACGCGCTGGATCTATTCGAAGTCCAACCTACTCTGAGCGGTGATGAGCACATGGCCCACGTGATCCTCGGTCACTGCTGCAAGGACGCTTCCTGTGTGCGGGTTTGTCCGCAGAATTGCATCCGGCCACTGCCGGGCACTCCCGAGTTCGAGACCGTCGAGCATTTGTACATCGATCCGGTCGGCTGCATCGACTGTTCGGCATGTGTCGAGGCATGCCCCGCCGACGCGATCAAACCGCTCGAGCTGCTGACCGCCCCCGAACGTCGATATCCTGAGGTCAGCGACGTGTCATTCGATGCTGTACCGCACCGGACGGCGATCGGACCGGCCCGATATCGCGCGAGCCTTCCGGTGGTCGTCCAGGACGCCGCGCATCGCTGTCGTCGGTGCCGGAACGGCCGCGATGTACACGATCCGGGAGTTGTTGCAACGATCGAGTACCGCGCGGATCACCGTCTTCGAGCGATGCGCCGAGGTCGGCGGGCTGTTGCGTACCGTGGTGTCGCGGGATCACGAGGGTGTGCGGAATATGCTGCGCCTCTTCGATATTCCGTTCGGCGACGGCCGAGTCGAGGTCCGCTGCGATGTTTCGGTGGGGGAGCGGGTGTCGATCGCCGAGCTGCGGCGAAGCTTTGATGCGGTGATACTTGCGCACGGTGCGTCCATACCGCGCGGGTTCGAGTCGCCGGTGCCCGCGGCGCATCAGGCCCTGGACGTGCTGGCGGCGGCGAACGAGGCCGCTGCGCAGGGAGTTTCGGCTCGGCTGATGCAGGGCGCGGACGTTGCCGTCGTCGGGGGCGGCAACGTCGCCCTCGTTCACCGCATCGGCGATGCACGAACTCGCCGAACTGGGCGCCGCGCCGGTCGTGGACGGCGACGCGGAACTCCTTCCGGATCCGTTGCGGCGCTTGCTTTCCGCCCGGGTCGCTGATGACTCCGCCGCCGGTGCGCGGATCACGGTGACCCTGTCCTTCGGGAACGAGGTGGTCGCGTGCCGCCCCACCGGTTCCGGAGTGCGAGTGGTGGTCACCGCGACCGGCCGGGTGTTCGCCGCGGATTCGGTGGTGTGCGCCACGGGTTTCACCGCGGCGGTGCTCGACGGAGTGCCGATGCGCCCGGACGGTGTCGTATCCAACGGCGGCGGACGGGTGGTCTGCCCCGACAGTGGCGCGCCACTGGCCGGGCTGTACGTGGTCGGCTGGGCCAAGCGAGGCGCGAAGGGCGGTCTCGGGGACAACCGCCGATGCGCCGCGGAGACCGTGGACAAGATCGTGGCGGATATGGCCGCCTGAGTCAGCGGCCGTTGAATCGCGCCCTGCGGGGGCCGTCGGTGAGGAAGCTGCGCAGTCCGTGCCGGCCGTCCTCGCTGGCGAAGCAGCGGGTGATCAGGTCGGCCTCGAGGGCCAAGCCCTGCTCGATCGGGAGGTCGATGCCGCCGTCGATGGCCTGTTTGGCGTAGCGCAGCGCGATCGGGCCCCGCGCATACACGAGTGCTCGCTCGCTCGCGACATCGATGACGTCGGCGTCGGGGACCACCTGATCCACCAGGCCGATCTGCAGTGCCTCTCGGGCGGCGACGAAGCGGCCGGACAGGATGAGATCCTTGGCGCGGGACACTCCGACCGTGCGGGAAAGACGTTGGGTGCCACCGGATCCCGGCATGATACCGAGGGTGATCTCAGGTAGCCCGAGGGATGCGCTTTCGCCCGCGATGCGGAAATCCGCGGCGAGCGCGAGCTCGCATCCGCCGCCGAGCGCGTAGCCGCGGATCGCGGCGACGATGATCTGCGGCGCGGTGGCCAGCAGATGTAAGGCATTCTGCAACACTCGGTTCCGTTGATCGAACGCCTCGGCGCTCAGATCGGCCATTTCCTTCACATCCGCCCCGGCCGCGAAATGCTTCCCGTCGCCGGTGATCACGATTGCGCGGTAGCCGGTGTCCTCGTGCAACGATCGCGCGTGCGCCTCGAGCAGATCCCACATCCGCTGATCCAGGGCGTTCACCGGCGGTCGGTCGATGTGCAGGATGCCCAGGCGCGGCTCGGCCGGATGGGGTTCTATCCGCACCGGGGCGGATGTGCTTTCACTGGTCACCTGGTGCCTCCGATCGGACCGCGCCCGATGATCGGACCGCGCCCGGTTTAGTATACCGATCGGTCGAGGTAATCTGGGTGACGCCCCGGGGGCGATGCGTCCCGGTATCGTGCCGATCGTCCGAAGCGAGCGATGCGGCCGGGACCAGGACGAGTGCGCGGATGCCGCCGTAGTCGGTCTCGTGTAGTTGGACCGACAGTCCGTTGCGTACCGCGAGCCGGGCGACCACGAACAGGCCGAGGCGTGAATCCGTCCCGAGGTCGGTGAGGTCGAAATCCGGTGGCTCCGAGAGCATTCGGTTGTAGGTCTGTAGCGCTTCGCCGGTCATGCCGACACCTCGGTCCTCGACCTGGATCACCAGGCCCTGGCCGGCCAGGCCCGCGGTCAGCTCCACCCGCATGTGCGGGGGAGAGAAGAAGGCGGCGTTGTCGATCAGTTCGGCCAGCAGATGGACGAGATCGGCGACGGCTCCGCCGACCACTCGCGCCTCCGGCATCGCGCCGAGGTGCACCCGCGTGTAATCGACGGCCTCGCTGACCGCGCTGCGGCACAGATCCGGCAGCGCGACGGGCCGGCGCCACTGCCGGGCCGGACGCGCTCCGGCGAGAATGATCATATTCTCGGCGTTGCGGCGGGCGCGGGTCGCCAGATGATCGATCTCGAAGAACGTCCGTAGCAGCGCCGGATCCTCCTGCTGCGCCTCCGCCTCGTCCAGCGCGCCGAGCTGTTTCTGGATCACCAGTTGGAAGCGGCGCGCGATGGCGAGGAACACCCTGCGTACGCCCTCGCGAGTGCGCGCCTCGGTGATCGCGGCCTCGATCGCCGTGGTGTGCGCGCGGTTGAACGCATCGGCCACTTGGCCGATCTCATCCGAGCCGAAATCCAGTCGGGTATCCGGTTTTTCGCCGCTCACGGGTTCGCCGGAGCGCACGGCGCGCATGGCCTCGGGCAAGCTCTCGTCCGCGAGCGTCAGTATCTCCCGTCGCAATCTGTGCAGCCGGCCGCTGAACCGGCTCGCCAGGACCAGGGAGACCAGGAAGGCCAGCAGTGTGATAGCCAGCAGCGCACCACCCGCGAGGAATCCGGTGTGCTCGGTGTGCGCGGCCTTCGACGCGATATCTTGTTCGCCACTGCGGAATTCGGTGTCGAACAGGGTGAGCAGCTGGTTGGCTACCTCGGTCGCGGCATCGCGCCAGACTCTCGGACCGACCGGCAACCGTTGTGCCGCAGCGGTTCCGGTGGATGATGTGAGAACGGCATCGGCCGTGTCGGTGACGGTCCGCCAGGCGGCGCCGTTGGTGATCGCCGCCGCCCGCTGGGCGTCGACGACCCCGCTGGAGACCAGTTTCGCGAATTCCATGCGGTAGTAACCGACCAGATCGCGCAGTTCGCTCGCCAGATTGGGCGGCAGGGCCCGTCCGTTGACGGGCGCGGCGAGCAGAGCACTGCTGCGGGACATCGCCTCCAATGTCCGATACAGGCGCAGCGACCCCTCCAGTTGGGCCGCGCTCGTCGCGTCGGGCGCGAATGCCGCGACGATCTGTTCGGCGTCACGGTCGGTGCCGCCGAGCATATTCGAATAGAACTCGTAGGCCTGCTGCACGCCGATCGTCCGGGCGTCGATCGAGGTGCGGGTGGGCGGCAGTGCGCGCATCGCGCTGAAGAAGTTGGCGAGTTCGGAATTCATGCCCGCGGTCGAGCTTCGGGCGTCCTCGAGGGTGGACGACAGTCCACGCATGAGTTGGTCGACGCTGTTGCGGGCTGCCGCGAGTGCCTGCGGATCGGGTTCGGTAGCGGCCAGGTTCCAGATCGAGAGCATGCGCTCCTGTTCGAGCGCGGCGTTGATCGCCGTATTCGCACCCGCGCTCCCGGCCAGGGATTGTGCGTAATGCTTGGCGTGCTGGGCCTTGCCGATCAGCGTCAGTGCGGTGCCCGCGCCGATGACCGCGAGCGCGATGCTCGGGACGAGCGCGATCAGCATGATGCGGGCACGGATGCCGAGCTTGAACCTCCACACCGCCAGGGCCTTTCCTGCGAGAACAGCGCGGTTCGGCCGCGCTCACCGCTGCTCTCGAGACTAGGAACGAAACGGGGGCGTCATCGGCGTCTTTCCGGTCAATGGGACGAGGGGAGCGTTCCCAGGAGGGCCGCAGGTCGCCGACCGAATTCCCGGTAACCTCGGATCGTCGGCGCAATCGTGCTCTCGCCGTGACGATATGCGGACACCGGCGATCACCGAACCGCTCGATTGCCACGCGATTGCCGCTGAGCGAGACGGGTTCTCGGAGGAGATCACCTCCGCGCCGCACTTTCCGGTCAGTGGGAAACCCTCCGTGAGCGAATGTGTGGGTGGTCACACTTCGGGTCGATCCTTTCGAAACCCGATGAGGGGTGGCTTTATGCACATCAAAACGTCCGCGGCGGACCGCGGAGAATCCAGTTCCCGTCCGAGCGCCGGTATCGCGCGAGCCGGTGTGCTCGCCACGGCCGTCGCCGCCGCGGCGGTAGCCGCCGCCACGGTGGGCGCGACCCCCGCATCCGCCGATGCCGCACAGCCGGCTCCGGCACAGCCCGCGGCGCCCGCCGCACCGGTGGACCCGGCCGCGGAGTACACCAAGGCGTTCAACATGGTCGCCGGTGCGTACGACAACGACAGCACCGCCGGCCGCGTCGCCGGTTCGGTCGCCGGTGCGGCCCTCGGCTGTGGCATCGGCGCGGTGACCGGTGGATCGCTCAGCGCCGTGGTCTCCGCGGGCGCACTGACCCCGCTGGGCGCCCTGGGTGGCTGCGTGATCGGCGCCGGCGCCATCGGCTTCGTCGGTGGCACCATCGGCAGCGCCGTGACCGGCCTTCCGGCTGCGGCCGCGGCCTGGCCCGCGGCGGCAGCCGAGCTGCATTCCAATGGTCTGATCGCCCAGCCGGTGCAGAGCCCGCAATCCTAGAAACGAGCTGTTCATGAACCACAAGACTCAGGTCGCGGCCCTGGCCGCACTGGCCGCCATGGCGGTCGTGAGCGCGGCCGGCACCGCGAGTGCGGCCGCACCGACCGACGATGTCGCCACCGCGCCCGTCAACCCTGTCGAGGTTGCCCAGCCGGTCGATCAGGCTCCCGCGCAGCCCGCGGGCGGCGACTTCAACTCCAACCTGCATGCGGCCTGGGAGGCCGGCAACCAGGCAGCGGGTATCGCCACGGGTCCCGGTGTCCTCGCCGGCTCCGTGCTCGGCTCGGCCATCGGCTGCCCGCTGGGCGCCGTCACCGGTGGCTCGCTCATGGCGATTCCTACTGCCGGAACGCTGAGCATCCCGGCCGCTGTGGCGGGCTGCATATTCGGCACTGCCGCGATGGGCGGTCTGGGCGCGGTGCTGGGCGGTGCGGCGGCTGCCGTTCCGGCCGGTGTGTACGCGGGTGTGACCACCTTCAACGCGCTGCAGGCCAAGTCCGCGGCCGGTGGCGGTGCGCCCGCTCCGGCCCCGGCGCCCGCCAACGGCTGACCTCACAGTCGTTGCGCGACGAGCCCCGCCCCGTCTCCTCATCCGGGCGGGGCTTCGTCGTGTCCGCGGTCGGCTTCGAGCTGATGCGATGATCACGGGATTGGCCTGCGCCGCATCATATTCGATGCGGTCACCTCGGGCTGGTCGTCAGCGCGAGCGTCCAGATGGGCTCGGAGCGAAGGGCCCCGAGCCCACCCGAGTCAGCGCGAGTGGGGCGCTCGGTTCAGTGGACGGATTCGCGGTCGAGTGCGCGAACGATGTCCTGGACGCGTTCCTTGGCGTCGCCGAAGAGCATGCGGGTGTTGTCGCGGAAGAACAGTGGGTTCTGCAGGCCCGCGTATCCGGCGGCCATGGAGCGTTTGAACACGATGACGTTGTCGGCCTCCCAGACCCGCAGGACCGGCATTCCGGCGATCGGGCTGCCCGGCTCCTGGGCGGCGGGGTTCACGGTGTCGTTCGCGCCGATGACGAGAACGACTGTGGTGCCGGGGAAGTCGTCGTTGATCTCGTCCATCTCCAGCACGATGTCGTAGGGGACTTTAGCTTCGGCCAGTAGCACGTTCATATGGCCGGGTAGTCGTCCGGCGACCGGGTGGATACCGAATCGCACCCACACCCCGCGCCCGCGCAACACCTGGACGAGTTCGGCGACCGGGTACTGGGCTTGGGCCACGGCCATGCCGTAGCCGGGCACGATGACCACCGAGCTCGCACCGTCCAGCAGTTCGGCCGCCTCGGCGACGCTGGTCTCGTGGTACTCGCCGTACTCGGTATCGACGCCGGTGCTCGCTTCGATGCCGAACCCTCCGGCGATCACGGACAGGAACGAGCGGTTCATCGCGGTGCACATGATGTAGGACAGGTACGCGCCCGAGGAGCCGACCAGCGCACCGGTGACGATGAGCAGATCATTGTTCAACAGGAACCCCGAAGCCGCTGCGGCCCAACCGGAATAACTGTTGAGCATCGAGACGACCACGGGCATGTCCCCGCCACCGATGGAAGCGACCAGATGCCAGCCCAATACCAGGGCCAGTACGGTCACCGCGATCAGCAGCCCGAGATTCGGCGCGGCGACGAACCACGCGGTCAACGCGGCGAACACCACCAGCGCACCGAGATTCAGGATGTTCTTGCCCGGCAGCATCAGTGGGGCGGATCCGATCCGCGCGGAGAGTTTCAGGAAGGCCACCAGCGAACCGGTCACGGTGACCGCGCCGATGAAGACGCCGATGAACACCTCCGCATCGTGGATCCGGACCAGGTTGTCCGCGACCGGGCCGGGCCCGAGGTACCCGTTCCAGCCGATCAGCACCGCACCGAGTCCGACGAAGCTGTGCAGCAGCGCGATGAGCTGCGGCATGCCGGTCATCTCTACGCGCGCGGCCCGGGTCAGTCCGGTGAGCGCGCCGAGTGCCACGGCGACGACGAACAGCGCGACGGCCAGCAGGTCGGAGGCGTGCACGATCAGCACGAGGGTGGCCGCGAGTGCGACGGTCATGCCCGTGATGCCGAAACTCGTTCCGCGACGCGCTGTTTCGTGCCTGGACAGGCCTGCGAGACTCGCGATGAACAGCAGGGCGGCGATGATGTACGCGGCGGTGGCCGCGCCGGATATGGTCATGGGGCGATCAGTCCTTCGAGAACATGCCGAGCATGCGTCGGGTCACGGCGAATCCGCCGAAGACGTTGATGGTTGTCACGAGTACGGCGGCGAAGGCCAGGATCCGTACCGCCGTATCGTCGGCGGACAGTTGCAGCATCGCGCCGACCACGACGATGCCGCTGATCGCGTTGGTGACCGACATGAGCGGTGTGTGCAGTGCGTGATGCACCTTGCCGATCACGTAGTAGCCGATCACGATCGCGAGGGTGAGCACGGTGATGTGCTGCGGAAGTGGGCTGGGTGCGGTCGCGACGGCGGCGAACAGTACGAGCACTCCGAGCACGCCGAGGGCATATCTGCTCCGCGTGCCGAAGCGCGGGGTCCGCTCTTGCGCGGGGTCCGCCGCGATCGTCTCGGACGTGGTTCGCGGAGCTGCCGAAACCTTTACCGGCGGTGGCGGCCAGAGCTTTTCGCCGTGATGGGTGACGGTGATACCGCGCTGTACCGGATCGTCGAGGTCGAGTCTGCAGTGGCCGTCCTGGCCCGGGGTCAGTAGTTTCAGCAGGTTGACCAGATTGGTTCCGTACAGCTGAGAGGCCTGTGCGGGCAGTCGGCCGGCGAGGTCGGTATAGCCGATGATCGTCACGCCGCCAGGGGTGGTGATCTTCTCCCCGGCCACCGAACCTTCGACGTTACCGCCCTGCGCCGCAGCCATGTCCACGATGATGCTGCCCGGTCGCATCGCGGCGACATCGGCGGCCGTGATCAGCCGCGGCGCCGCGCGTCCGGGGATGAGGGCCGTGGTGATGACGATGTCCACCTCACGCAGCTGCTCGGCATATATTTCCGCCGCCCGCCGGTCGTAGGCCTCGCTGGTGGCCTTGGCGTAGCCGTCGGCGGAGTCCATCCGCTCGTCGATCTCGACCGGAAGAAAGGTGCCGCCGACCGACTCGACCTGCTCGGCGACCTCGGGGCGCGGGTCGGTGGCCCGGACGATCGCGCCCAACCGGCTCGCGGCCCCGATGGCGGCGAGTCCGGCCACACCCGCACCGGCGACCAGGACCTTCGCGGGCGGCACCTTGCCTGCGGCGGTGACCTGGCCGGTGAAGAAGCGGCCGAACTCGTGCGCGGCCTCGACCACGGCCCGGTAGCCCGCGATATTCGCCATCGAGGACAGCACGTCCAGCGATTGCGCCCGGGAGATGCGGGGGACGGCATCCATGGCCAGTGCGGTCACGCATCGCGCGGCCAGGGTGTCCAGCAACTCGGGTTGCTGTGCGGGAGAGAGCAATCCGGCGAGCACGGCCTGGTGGTGCAGCAGCGGGATCTCGTGCTCGGCCGGGGCGAGGACCTTCAGGACGATGTCGCAGTCCCAGGCCGCGTCGGTGCGCACGATCTCCGCGCCGTGATCGGCGTATGCCCCGTCGGAGAAACCCGACCGCGCGCCCGCGCCGGATTCGACCGCGACGTCGTATCCCAGCTTCACCAGCTGTCCCACCGTGGTGGGGGTCGCGGCGACCCGTGTTTCCTCGGCCACCGATTCGGTGACGACTCCGATCCTCATCTGGCCTTCCTTCGCGTTGTCCTCATGCGGCCCGGATCCGCCCCCAGCACCACATCGTCGGGGCCGTCCTCCGGCGCCGTTGCCGGGGCGTGTGCGCGGTGATCGCGCACTGCTGCGGGCGAATCCATCCGGCCGCGAACGGGTCACGTATTTCTGACCGGGACTCAATTTTAGAACAATCGGTCGGTACAATCAATGGGCGGGCTGTGCTAGCTTCGCAGTGATGTACCGACCGGTCCAGTGATCGAATGTGTGCGGAGTGTGGATATGGATATCGGAAATACCGGCTTGGCCGGTCGGCGCGTGGTGATCACCGGCGCGGGCCGGGGACTGGGACGCATCCTGGCATCGGCATTCGACGCCGCTGGTGCGCGACTGGGTTTGGTGGCGCGGTCGGCCGAGGCATTGCGCGAGGTGGCGGATTCGCTGAACGGTGAGCCGCTGGTGTGCCCGGGAGACGTGCGTGCCGACGGATTCAACGAATCGGTCACCGAACGCATGACCGAGCGCTTCGGCGGCGTCGATGTCTGGATCGCCAATGCCGGTGTGTCGCCACAGGTTTCGTCGGTCCAGCGGACCGATCCGCAGGTGTGGCGAGATATCATCGACGTCAATCTGACCGGGGCCTTCCTCGGTGCGCGCGCTGCGGCCGCGGCGATGCAGGAGGGCGGGCGGATCATCGTGACCGGCTCGGTGATCGGGACTCGCCCGCGTGGTGGGCTGGCGGCGTACGCGGCGTCCAAGAGTGGCGCTCATGCGCTCGTGCAGGCCCTCGCACAGGAATTGGGGCCGCGAGCGATCACCGTCAACGCCGTCGCGCTCGGCTGGTTCGACACCGGTGTGGGTGCGCACTGGCATCGTGACGCGGAACGGGAGAGCGATATCGCCGGGCACACCGCGCTCGGCCGGTGGGGCCGGTCCGCCGATCTGCCGGGCGTCTACCTGTTCCTGGCGGGGCCGGGTTCGGCGTACGTCACCGGTACCACGATCACGGTCGACGGCGGGTATTCGTTGATGTAGCCGTATCGAAACGGCGTACGCAGTATCGAAATACGCAGGGCGAGAGGATGTTCGATGGATACCGGACTGGCGGGCAAGGTCGTGGTCGTCACGGGGGCGACGGCCAATATCGGGCGCGGGATCGCACTCGCGTTCGCCGAGGAGGGAGCGAGCGTCGTCGTGGTCGGCCGCGACGAACAGGCGGGTCTGCGCGTGGCCGAGCAGGCCCGCGAACGGGGTGCGGCGGACGTGCTGTGGCACGCCGCCGACGTCACGGACGAGGATCGGGTGCGGGGGATGGCCGATGCGGTCCTGGCCCGGTTCGGGCGGGTCGACGTGCTGGTCAACAATGTCGGCGGCAACGGCGATTTCGGGCCGTTCGTCTCCACGACACCCGCGCAGTGGCGCGCCGATCTCGATATCACCGTGCTCAGTACCCTGCTGTGCACGCATGCGATGCTCCCGCACATGATCGAGCAGGGCAGCGGGCGCATCGTCAACATCGGGTCCATGTCGGCGATCATCGGCGACCCGTTGATGGCGGTCTACTCCGCGGCCAAGGGGGCGGTGCACTCCTTCACCCGGGTACTGGCGCTGGAACTGGGCAAGACGGGCATCACGGTGAACGCGGTGGCCCCCTACGGAACTCGGCCCCGCGACCCGCAGGAGGAGTTCAGCGCGGGCAGCCGGTACAACCCGGACTCCGGATTATTCGGCAAGGCGTTGCGCGAGCGGCCCGAAGAGCTGCACACGATCGGGCGGCCGACGGCACTGCCCCGTCAGCAGGCGTATTCCGACGAGATCGGCGCTGCCGCAGTCTATCTCGCCTCGGAGCAGGCCGCGTTCGTGACCGGCCAGGTGCTGCAGGTCGATGGCGGGGTCGCACTGGTGTGAGCCGGCGATAGTGTAGGCCGCTACACCATCGGTTCGGGACTGCGCCTCCTCGTCGTCGCACGTCGGAGGGTGAATTGTGGGAAGCGGTCAAACCATCGTCCGTCAGAAAGCAGGCACAGATG
This sequence comes from uncultured Nocardia sp., assembly GCA_966435935.1. Classification (GTDB taxonomy): domain Bacteria; phylum Actinomycetota; class Actinomycetes; order Mycobacteriales; family Mycobacteriaceae; genus Nocardia. Next base: position 50,225 of record CBJNFW010000004.1, on the reverse strand, counting down.
TCCTCGATGAAACTCGTTCGGACCGGCGACGTGGACGCGATCCAGGTTGTCGAGGTCGAACGTCCCGTCCCCGGCCCGAACGACGCCCTGGTGAAGATCAGGGCCTGCGGGATCTGCGGCACCGACGTGACCTTCCTGCACATGGGCGGCACGCCCATCGACGCGCTCGGCAATGAACTCGGCGGTGGCGCGTTGCGGTCGCTGCCGCTGGGTCACGAACCGGCCGGTGAGATCGTCGAGGTCGGGGCAGAGGTGACCGAGTTGAAGGCCGGGGACCACGTGGTGGTCAACCCACAGGCCGCGCCCTCGGGCATCATCGGCTGCGGCGGCGCGCTCGGCGGGATGGGTGAATACCTGTTGATCGAGAACGCGGTCGTCGGTAAAAGTGTTGCGGTACTGCCCGATTCGGTGCCCTTCGAGGTGGCGGCACTGAACGAGCCGATGGCGGTGTCGCGGCATTGCGTGAACCGATCCGGGGCCGGTCCGGGCGACAAGGTGGTCGTGTTCGGCGCCGGGCCGATCGGTCTGGGTGCGGTGATCTGGCTGAAGCTGCGCGGGGTTGCGCATGTGGTGGTGGCCGATGTGATCGCCTCGCGACTCGAGACAGCCCTGGCCGTCGGGGCCGACGCGGTCATCGACTCCTCGACCGAGGATGTTCCGGCGCGGCTGCTGGAACTGCACGGACAGGGTCGCAACGCGCTCGGCCAGACGCGTCCCGACACCGACGTCTATATCGATGCCGCGGGTGCGGCCGTAGTGGTGAACACAGCGCTGCGCACTGGTAAGTGGGGCGCCAAGCTCATCGTGGTGGCCATGCACAAGCAGCCCGAGCCGATCGACATCGGCGCGATGTTGCGCAGTGAGATGGTCATCATCGCCTCGCAGGGCTATCCGACCGAGATCTTCGAGGTGACGCCCGAGATCGCCGAGCACGCTGAGCGTTTCGCGAAAATGATCAGCCACCGGGTGCCGTTCTCGGACGTCGAGCACGCGTTCGAACTCACCCTTACCCCGGGCGCGGCGGAGAAGGTGGTCGTCACCTTCGACTGATCATTCCGCGCGCACGGCTCTGGATGAATAGCGACTGACGCGTATCATTAAAACGTATCCGTGCACGATGTCCGAGCCGTGCTGAAAGTATTTGGGAGACAACATCTTGTCCATCGATTCGAATCGCCCCGTCGCCGTCGTCACCGGTGCCAGCTCCGGGATCGGCAGGTCCACCGCCGGGCTGCTCACCGGGCTCGGCTGGCAGGTGATCGGCGTCGGCCGTGATCCGGGACGTTGCGCCGAGGCCGCCGAACAACTCGGCGCGGCCGCCCGCGCCGGCGGCACCTTCACTATGCTGCGCGGCGACTTCACGCTGATGTCCGAGGTGCGGCGGGTGGCGGGGGAGATCGCCCAACACGCCCCGCGGGTGGACGTGCTGATCAACAACGCCGGGGGCGTGCGCGACCGGCGGATCGTCACCGCGGAGGGAACCGAGGCGACCTTCGCGGCCAACCATCTCGCCCCCGTGCTGTTGACCCGTGAGCTGCTGCCGTTGTTGCGTGCGCGCGCGGCGCGCGGGCCGGCGCGGGTGATCGCGGTGTCCTCCAGCGCGCATCGGATCAGCACGGGACTGGACTGGGGCGATCTCCAGAGCCTGAACGACTTCGACACCACCATGGCCTACGCTCGCGCCAAACTCGCCAATATCCTGTTCAGTCGCGAGCTGACCCGTCGTGAGGGGCCCGAAATCATCGCGCAGGCAATGCATCCCGGCGTCGTCGCGAGCAATTTCGCCTCGCACGGGAATGCGGGAATGCAGGCGCACATGGCCGCGGCCGACACCGTCTCGCCCGACGAACCGGCGCGCACGCTGGTATGGCTGGCCACCGCGGACGAGGGCGGCCGCGCGGGCGGGCGCTACTTCCACAACGAGGCCGAGGAGATACCGGGTGCGGCCGCCCAGGACGATGCCGCCGCGGCCCGGTTGTGGATCGAGAGCGAGAAAGTGCTTGCCGGACTTGGTTTCTAGGACGATGTGCGCGCCCCGGCCGGATCAGTCCCGATAGGTCGAACCGGCCCGGTCCAGCGAGCGCAGCAGCGACGGCCACTCCAGACCCGCCGAGAACGATGCCTGCCACTGCTGGGCGGTCAACTCGACGACCTCCCGCGGCGGGAGTCGCAGCGGCCCGCCGGTGGCCTGCGCGAGCAACTGCGTCTTCGCCGACTTCTCCAGGTAGTACATCTCGACGAATGCCTGCGCCACATCACGCCCGACCGTCAGCGATCCGTGATTGCGCAGTACGAGTGCGGCGTTGTCGCCGAGATCGGCGATGAACCGTCGCCGCTCGTCCGTGGTGAGCGCGATGCCCTCGTAGTCGTGGTAGCCGATGCGATCGTGGAATCGCATGGCGTGCTGGGTCAACGGCAGCAATCCCGCTTCGAGGCAGGACAGCGCCATCTGCGCCGCGGTGTGCAGATGCATGATGCATCCGGCGTCCTCGCGGACCGAGTGGATGCCACCGTGGATCACGAACCCGGCCGCGTTGGGCTGGTACCCGTGCGGGTTCTCACCGACTACGTTTCCGTCCAGGTCGATCTTGATCAGGTTGGATGCGGTGATCTCGTCGAAGGCCAGCCCGAGCGGATTGACCAGGAAGTGGTGGTCCGGGCCCGGGATTCGGGCGGAGATGTGCGTATAGATCAGGTCGTCCCAGCCGAATCTGGCGCAGAGCTGATACGCCGCCGCCAGATCGCGGCGGATCCGCTGCTCGGCCTCGGTGCGGGGCCCGGTCTCGGCGATCGAGCCGGCTTCCATCCGGAAGCTGTCATAGGTCGTCTCGGTGGCCATCTCGGATCTCCTTTGTTCGTGCGAATCAATGCGTCGCGTACGGTGTGGTCGCCGGTCCCCGTGCTTCGGGGCGAAAGCTCTGTGCCGCAACGACTCCGGTCAGGATTTGCGCTCCGCGACCTGGAACCGGCGAATCTTCCCGACGCTGGTGCGGGGGATGGAGTCCACCACGTGCCATTCGCGCGGCCGTGCGGCGGGCGGCAGGTTGCTCTGTGCCCAGTCGGTGAGCCGGGCGGCATCGGGTGGGGCGGCCACATCCCGGGCCACCACATAGGCGACCGGTACCTGATCCCGGATCGGGTCGGGCTGCGCGAGGACGACTGCCTCGAGCACCCCGGGCGCCTGGCAGATCACCGCTTCGACCTCGGTCAGGCTGACGTTCTCACCCGCGACCTTGATGACGTCGTCGGCGCGGCCGACGAAACGCAGCGCTCCGGTCGCGGGGTCCGCCGCGACCAGATCTCCGGTGCGAAACCAGCTGGTCCCGTCGGCCAGGTCGGTGAAGCTGCGGGCGTTCACCTCCGGCGCGTCGAGATATCCGGCGAACAGGTCCGCGCCGCGCGTGCCGTGGACCACCAGCATGCCCGGCTCACCGGGCGCGCGGGGATGACCTGTCTGCGGGTCGACCACGGCGATGCGGCGATTGCCCAGTGCCGATCCGATCACGTCGTGCCGCAACGGGTCACTGGTGTCGCCGGTGACAGCGGCGACGGTTTCGGTCATGCCGTACAGCTGACGTGGTCGACGTCCGATGAGGTCGGCGAAACGTTCGTAGTGTTCGAGTCCGAGGCTCTGGGCGAACCACACGTGCTCGAGGTGCAGCGGCGGCGCCTGTTCGGGGGTTCGGGCCAGGATCATCCTGATCGGCGCGGCGAACAGGCTGGCGTGGGTCACCTCCAGGTCGTGTGCCTGCTGTACCCAGCCGGACGCCGAGAACGTATGTGTCAGTGCGATACTCGCGCCGACAGTGATCGCCGGGGCGAAACAGTAGTACTGGGCGTTGGCGTGGAAGAGCGGCAAAGTCACCAGCCAGCGGTGCTGTGCTGTCAGGCCGACGGCCTCGGCCATGGTTCGCGCCACCGTCGCGTAGTTCGCCTGGGTGAGTACGACGCCCTTGGGCTCCGAGGTCGTTCCCGAGGTGAACATGATCGCCAGACGAGCATCGGGAGAGAGATCTTGTGGTGCCGCCGCGACCGGCGCACCGGTCACCAGCGCTCCGCCGGGAGCGAGATCGTCGGCGTTCTCCGCCGCGGCGATGACGATCGGGACCGAATCGCCTGCCCCGGCAACATATTCCGCTCGCCGCGCGGCGGCGCACACACCGAGCGCCGGCCTTGTGCGCTGGGTCTGGTTGGCGATATCGCGCGGGGCCGAGGCCGGGTCGACGGGGACGAGCCACGCGCCGAGCCGGGCGACGGCGAGCCATATCGCCACGAACGCGGGGCAGTTGCGCAACGCGACGTGGACGGCCGAGCCCTGCCGCACTCCGCCCGCGCGCAGGGTGCCGGCAGTGCGGGCAACGATGTCGTCGAACTCCGCGTAGGTGTACCGCGTCGTGCCGGTGGGGTCGTGGAAGAGCAGGAACGGTGCGGCCCCGTGGGCGGCGACGGTTCGTGACCAATGGTCATGGAAGAGAAGCGAATCTGTCATGGTTCCGGAATCAGGTCCCACTGTTCTTGTCAAGTCGAGATGCCGATTATTCGGGCATAGAAGAGTGTACCTATAGCCGGTCAGGTTGCGTAGATATGCCCACGATCTGCTGGCACAGCGAAAATCGGTATAACAAATATTGGCCCAGGGCATTGCGCCTGGCTAGGCTGTGGCTAGAATCACTCGTAAAGTTTCAGTCTCCGGAATTCGGAGGCGACAGTCTCCGAAGTTAGGAGGCCGTGGCATGACCTCGGTACTCAATGTCGATACCGCTGTGCGGGATCGCGGCACGCTGCCACCCTCGGTCGTCGATCGTATGACCCTGATCATGGAGTCGTTCGGCGACGTCCACACACGCCTCACGCTCGAGGAGATCGCGGGCCGCACCGGACTGCCGCGTTCCACGAGCCATCGAATCCTGGAACGACTGGTGAAACTCGCGTGGCTGGGTCGTCACGGCCGGGTCTACTGCCTGGGCGATCGGGCGCTGGGGCTCGGCGGCCGGGAGGAGGGCCACACCGCGCTGCGGTCCGTCGCCTTCCCGCTGCTGCACGCCCTGGCGATGCGCACGGATATGGTGGTCCATCTGGCCGTGCTCGACGGGACCGATGTGGTCTACGTGGACAAGTTCGGCGGACGGGCCGCCTCGGGCGTGCCGTCGGTGGTCGGGGGTCGCGCGCCCGCCTGGTGTACCGCGGCGGGCAAGGCGATTTTGGCCTGGCTGCCGGCCGAACAGGTCGATTCGCGATTGCAGCACGGACTGCACAAACGCACGACGCGCAGTATCGATGCGCTGGGCGTGCTTCATATGGAGCTCAACCGGATTCGCAATCGGCACGGTCTCGCCTTCGAACGCGGGGAGTGCTTCCCGAACATCGCCTGCGCGGGCATGGCGGTGCGCGGGCCGGACGGGCCGATTGCCGGAGTCTCCCTGGTCGGTGACGCACAAGCGCCGCTGGAGCGGCTCGCGCCGCTGATGGTCAATACGGTGCACGCTATTTCGGAGAAGATGAGCGCCGGTTCGCGGCAGCAGCATCGGCTGCGGCACGAGTCGGTACTTCCGGTGGGCGCGGCGCGCGGCGTCTCGTCGAACGCGGCGCTGGGACGCCTGGTCGCCATGGGGGAGCGCGGCGAGTGGTTCTAGGCCGCGCGGGTCTTTCGGTCAGACCAGCATGTCGTCGACCGGAAGACCCAGTGCCCCTTGGCCGTACAGCTCCAGTGCCGCCGTGACGTCGTTGGACAGGTGGATACGGCCGGTGTGGGCGTCGCGCCAGGTCCGTTCGATCGGGTTCCCCCGGCGCAGCCCCATCCCGCCCGCGGCGGCGAAGATCGAGTCCACCGAGTTCACCGCGCGTTCGGTGCCGACCGCCTGATCGCGGCGGGTGCGCAGCCGCAGCTGCATCGGGATCTCGACCCGGCGGCGGGCGCAGTCGTGCAGCTCACGCAGGTTTCGGTGCATCTGCAGGATGGCGGCGTCGATCTCCGAGGCGGCGCGCCCAACCGCGACCTGCTGTGCGGTTTCGGGGCCGCCGCTGCCGAAGCTGAGACGACTGTCGCCGCGCACCCGCGCGACGAATGCGTCCAGGCAACCCTCCGCCATCCCGATGATCGGGGCGCTCACGGACGTGCTGTACATCGCCCCGTACGGCATGCGGTAGAGCGGCCCGGTATTGAGTTTCTGCCCCGGTGCGTGCCGCAAGACGACATCGTAATTGCGCAGAGTGCGATAGCTCGGCACGAAGACTCGGTCCGCGTGCAGGCCTCGGCTGCCGGTGCCGCGCAGGCCCACCGCGTCCCAGGTGCCGGTCACGCGACATTCCGACAGTGGGACCAGTGCGGTGGCCAGATCCATCGGCTGACCATTGTCGGCGACCAAGGCTCCGCCCATCAATCCCCAGGAGGCGTGTGCGCTGGCGGTGGCGATACGCCATTGCCCGGTCAGCTCGAATCCGCCCTCGACCGCGACGAATCGTCCGACCGGGGCGTAGGCCGAGCAGATCAGCGCGTCCGGGTTCGCGGCCCAGATCTCCCGCTGGGCCCGCTCGTCGAACAGTGCGACGTGCCAGGGGCTCACGCCCAGGGTGCTGGCCAGCCAGCCGGTGGAACCGCAGGCGGCCGACACCGTGCGCACGGCGTCGTAGAAGTCCACCGGGTCCGATTCCAGACCGCCCGACCACCGCGGCCGCAGCATCCGGAACAAACCGGACTCGACCAGCGCGGCGATGCTCTCGTCCGGGATCGCGCCGTCCGCATCGACCTTGGCGGACCGTTCGACCAACGTGGGCCGCAGGTTACGCACCGCCTCCGCGATCTCACTGTCCATGCGCTCATCGTCCTGTCTGCCGAACGGATATCCAAATCGGTCGCGGGGTTCCGGCCCTGCCTATTTGAGGATGCGCTGTTGGTTATAGCTGTCAAGTATGGGTGTCGGCGGACGATCTGCTGGATTGAGGGCGAAGAAGCTGCTCAATGTCCATCTGCCAGTTGGCGTTCCGTGCGATCGGGACCGTCCGATGTGATCCACACTGTCGCTCTGGACAATATAAGAGTATAACGAATTCATGACTGATGCCGTGATCCTCTCCGCCTGCCGCACCCCGATCGGTACCGCGCGCAAGGGGACCCTGCGCGACACCAGCGCCTTCGACCTGGCCACCCTCGTCGTCGGCGAGGCTGCCCGGCGTAGCGGGCTTCCGGTGGAGACCATCGACGATGTCATCCTGGGTGAAACCCTGGCCGGTGGCGGGGTCATCGCTCGATACGCGGCGCTCGAGGCCGGCCTGACCGACGTGCCCGGGCTCGCACACAACCGGCACTGCGCGTCCGGGCTGGCCAGCGTTGCTACCGCCGCCGCGAGCGTCCGCGCCGGGATGGACCGCGCGGTGATCGCGGGAGGGACGCATTCGTCCTCGACCGCCCCGGTGTCGCGATGGCGGATTCCCGGCACGCAGGAGTGGCAGGATCCCTGGTCTTCGCCTTCGCACATGTCGACGCCCGACGCGCCGCACAACGACATGTCGATACTTGTCGGCTGGAATACCGCGCGGCTGGCGGGCATCTCCCGTGCGGAGATGGACGCCTGGGCGGTGCGATCGCATCAGCGCGCTGTGCGCGCCATCGACGCCGGGCAATTCGCGGAGGAGATAGTGCCCGTCGAGATCGACGGCGGGGCAAAGGTATTCGACACCGACGAACATCCGCGGCGCGACACCAGTGCGGAGAAGATGGCGTCGCTGAAGGTGCTGCATCCCGAGATCGAAGGGTTCTCGATCACCGCGGGCAACTCCAGCGGAGTGAACGACGCCGCCGCCGCGGTGACCGTCGCCGGCAGTGCGGTCGCCGAGGAATACGGACTGACCCCGCTGGCCACCGTGCGCGCGTGGGCGAGCGTCGGCGTGGACCCGGTGCGCACCGGACTGGCCCCGGTCGCCGCGATCCGCAAGGCCCTCGGCCGCGCCGGGCTCGATCTCGCCCAGGTCGACCTGTTCGAAATCAACGAGGCGTTCGCGTCGGTGACCGTGGCCGCGGTGCGCGAGCTGGGGCTGGACCCGGAACGGGTGAATCCCTTCGGCAGCGGATGCAGTCTCGGGCACCCGGTCGCGACCACCGGCACCCGCATGATCGCCACGCTCGCGCACGAGCTGCGCCGTCGCGGCGGTGGCACGGCCGTGGCGGCGATGTGTGCGGGCGGTGGCATGGCGTCGGCGATGGTCCTGACGGCGTGAACAGCTGACGCGGAGGAACCGCGGGGGCTGTTCGACCGCGAAGGCGGCGATGCCCCCGCGGACGTCCTGCGGCCTCCGGCAACTCGCCACGGCCGACGCGTTCGAGCCGTGGTCGAGTTCGAGGGGTGTGCGGGCGGTGTTATCGAAGGCGCTTGTCCGGGTGTAGCCGACGGCGGGCCGTCACAGTGCGATCGTCAGCGGCCGCGGAACCGCGGGGGGCGTTTTGCGGCGAAGGCGGCGATGCCCTCGCGGACGTCGGCGGTCTCGAACAACTCGGCTTGAGCTTCGCGTTCGAATTGCAGGGCCGACTCGAGATGAGTCAGGGCCGTCCTGTTGAAGGCGGTTTTGACGTGGGTGTAGGCCGCCGCCGGGCCTGCTGCCAATCGTGTTGTGAGCGAGTCTGTTTCGGTGTCGAAGTCGGCATCCGGCACGACGTGGGAGACCAGGCCCCATTCGGCGGCTTGTGTCGCCGGGATGCGTTCGGCGAGCATGGCCATACGCGCGGCGCGGGCGGGTCCGATGAGGGCGGGTAGCAGGGCTGTGGCGCCGCCGTCGGGCATCAGGCCGACGCGGGTGAAAGCCAGTAGGAAATAAGCGGATTCGCGGGCGACGGTCAGGTCGGCAGCTAGTGCGATGGAGCATCCCACTCCGACGGCGGGGCCGTTGATCGCCGCGATCACCGGCTGAGGCGCCGCGCGTAGTGCGCGGATCAGGCGGTTGGCCGCGTCGATGGTGACGCCCTGTGGGCCGGCGACGGCGGATCTGGACAGGTCCGCGCCCGAGCTGAACGCGCGTCCCGCACCGGTCAGCACGATGACGCGGAGATCCGGATCGGACCCGAAACCTTCTATGGTCGAGGCGGTTTCGTTCAGCAGTTCGGCGGTGAGCGCGTTGAGGCTATCGGCCCGGTTGAACGTCAGTCGTGCGACGGTGTCGGTGCGTTCGACGAGCAGGTGCGGCGGTGTGGTCACGGGCGTCCTCCGGATGCGCTTGTGGTGTGCGGAAATCGGCGGCGGGTCACGCCGCGGTGGTGTCGCCGAGATAGCGGTGCAGTAGTTCGCTGCCCGCCTCGGCGGCAGGGCCTGCCCAGGCGACCTGTCCGCGCTGCAGGATCAGGCATCGATCGGCAAAATTCAGTGCACGCGTAGCGAATTGCTCGATCATCAGCACCGCGACGCCCGCCTCGCGGGCCCGCTGCAAACTCTCGAACACGACGTCCACCATCTTGGGCGCCAAGCCCAGGGACATCTCGTCGGCGATCACCAGCCGCGAATCGACCATCAGCGCCCTGGCGAGCGAGAGCATTTGTTGTTCGCCGCCGGACAACGTGCCCGCCGCCTGCCCGGACCGCTCACCCAGCACCGGAAAGATCTCCAGCGCACGCTCCAACGCCTCAGCGCGTCGGCGGCGGTCGCCCATGGTCGCCATACGCAGATTCTCCAGGACGGTCAAGCCCGCGAACACGCCTCGCCCCTCGGGCAGATGCACCAATCCCGTCCGGCGAATGTACTCCGGTGTGCGCCCGGCGATCTCGCGCCCGTCGAGTTCGATACTGCCGCCGGCCGGTGGCACCAGCCCGGACAACGTGCGCGCCAGCGTGCTCTTGCCGGCTCCGTTCGGGCCCAGCACTGCCAGCGCGCTGTTCGGCGGCAGCTCGAAGGATACGTTCCGTAGCGCCACCGCGGAACCGTACTGCACGCTGAGTTCGCGGACTTTCAGCAGATCGGGTGTGCTGGTCATGAGATGGTCCTCTCCTGATCGGCCTCGGGCTCCGTGCCGAGATAGGCGGCGCGCACGGCGGGATCCGCGCGGATGTGCGCCGGGTCGCCCACACTGATCTCGACGCCGAAATCGATGACGTGCACCGTATCGCTCAGTCCCAGAACGAGTTCCACATCGTGCTCGACCAACAGCAGCGATACCCCGTGCTCGCGCGCGATGTCGGTGAAAACCATTGCCAGTTCCTCGGTTTCGCGAGTGTCGAGCCCGGAGGACGGTTCGTCGAGCAGCAGAACGGTCGGCCCCAGGGCCAGCGCCCGGCCGACCTCGAGCAGTCTGGCGGTGCCCAGCGGCAATCCCGCGACGGGCTGATGTGCCTGGTCGTTCAGGTGCAACAACTCGAGGATCTCCTCGACCCGCCGATTCTCCGCAGCGGCTGGGGAGCGGAACCCGCCTGCGGTCAGCAGATCGGTCCAGATCCGGCCGCGTGCGTGCCGCAGCCGGTCGGCGAGCACCACGTGCTCGCGGCTCGTCAAGCCGGAGAACAGTTCCGGGTGTGGGAGTGTGCGAGCCAGGCCGCGCCGGGCCCGACGCTGCGGACTCGTCCGGGTCACCTCCTGCCCGTCCAGGAACACCGCGCCCGAATTCGGCCGAAGCAATCCGGACAACACCGCGAACAGCGTGCTCTTACCCGCACCGTTGGGCCCGACCAGTCCGACGATGCCCGCCGCTGGAACCGCCAGATCGATGTCGTTCAGTGCAACCAGGCCGCCGAATCGCACAGTGACGCCGCGAGCTTCGAGGCGAGGCGGTGCTGTCGTCGTCATACGTGCTCTCCTTCCATCGCCGGTGTGCCCGTGCCCGTCCCCGTGCCCGTGCCCGGGGCCGGGACCGGGGCGGCCTCGCGTCGGCCGAACCGGGCGCGCACCGCCCGCAACTGCCGTGCGTGCATGGCTGCGAGTCCGTCGGGGTTGCGGGCGAGCATGACCGCGCCGAGGCCGAACAGGATGACCGGAACCTGCGCCCAGGTCGAGGGCAGGTAGGTCTGGAATACGCTGGGCAGCAAGCCGTATGCCACGCCCGCGACCAGGGCTCCGGTAATCGAGCGCGAGCCGATGGTGACCAGCACCGCCAGCCACACCAGACCGGTGAACGGATTGAACGAATCCGGCAGTGCGGCTTGATAGTTGAGCGCCAGCAAGCCGCCGCCGATCGCCGCGATGAATGTCGCCAGCGCCGAGACCAGAACCTTCACCGGGACGATGCTCAACCCCATGGTGCGCGCGCCGCTTTCGCTCGCCCGCACCGCGGTGACCGCCAAGCCCGCGGTGGAGCGTCGCAGATTCAGCACGATCGCGCCGAGGACGAGGAATACAGCGAGGGCGAACAGCGCGAAAACCCGGTCGTCCGTTGCCCACTCGGGCCGCAGCAGGATAACGCCCTGGCCGGAGTTGTAGATGTGGTCCCGCCGGAACACGAGGTTCTGTACGAGCAGGCCGAAAGTGAGAGTCACCAGGGCGACGTAGAGGTTGCCCGGGCGGATGGTCAGAATGCCGATCACGACGCCCACCGGCGTCACGATGATCGCTGCCACCAGCACGGCCAGCAGCGGTGACCACCCGGCCTCGGTGGCCAGTTCGGCCGCCAGCACCGCGCCCAGACCGGCGAATGTAGTCTGGCACAGCCAGATCATGCCGCCTTCGCCGGTGACCATCGTGTACGACAGCAGCGCGATCGCCAATGCGATTCCACCGGCGACCACCCCGCCCCAGAACGGTTCGAGCACCAACGGCAGCGCGGCCACGACGATCAGCGTCACCACCGCGCCGAGCACGGACGGCCATCGGGTTCGGTTGCCGCGCAACGTAGCCGGACCCGGTGGTCCCGTCGCGGCGATGTGCACGGCGCGGTCCAGACCTCCGCCGGTCGCGGTATCGCCCGCTCGGCCGCGCGCCGCGTAGTAGAGCAGGGCCACGAGCATGAACAGGAACGGAATGCTCGGCACGAGTTGTGCGGACAGTGCGCTCTGCGGGTCGACGAAACGCTGCACGACCGTGGTCGCGATGCCCATGACCACCGCGGTCGCGACGGCCGCCGGAAGGTTGCGAAGACGTGCGGCCACCACCGCGGCGAAAGCGGCCGCCATCAGCGAGGTCATCCCGTCCACCGTGAGCCCCGAGCTCGGGGCGACCAGTACGCCTGCCAGTCCGGCCAGCAGAGTGCTGCCCGCCCACACGCCGAGCGATACCCGTCTCGGGCTGACGCCCGACATGGCGGTCAGCGCCTCGGAATCGACCAGGGCGCGCACCCGTAACCCGATGTCGGTGTACCGCAGCACGATCGTCCCGAGGACCAGGACGAGGATCAGTGCGAGATAGGTGATCAGCTGATCGAGGTTCACCACGCCGCCCAGCACCGGGAAGGTACGCACCGGTTGCGGCGCCAGACCCGGAGCGGTCGCATTCGACAGCTGTCCGAAGATCAGGTCGACCAGCGGCGGTAGCCCCACCGACAACCCGATCGTCGCGACGATCTTGACCAGCGACGATCGCAATCGCAAGTGGCGGAACAACAGTGCGTAGAGCGCCGCGCCCAGTACCGGACCGAACACGCCGATCGCGATCACCGCGGCGGGCAGGATCGCCCAGCCGTGTTGGACGTGCAGGAAGTAGTAGAAGCGCGCCACCGCATAGGCGAGCGCGCCGAACGCGAAATTGAATACGCCCGCCGATACGTAGGTGACTACCAGTGACGCAGCGGCGATGGCGTAGATCGAGCCGAGGGCGAGCCCGGCCAGGATATAGGACAGCAACGGTGGCTCCTAACGATCCAACTCAGCGAGCGGCCCAGCTGATGCTCTTGGTCTGCAGGAATTCGTCGAGCCCGAATTCGCCCCACTCCCTGCCCAATCCGCTCTGTTTGTACCCGCCGAACGCGATGCGCGGATTCACCCCGCCGCTGCTGCTGTTGATCGAGACGGCGCCGGTGCGGATCTCGCACGCCATCGAATAGGCCGTCGTGGTATCGGCGCTCCAGACCGCGCCCGCCAGCCCGTAGGGACTGTCGTTGGCGATCCGCACGGCCTCCTGGTCGGTCCGGTATCCGATCACCACGCCGACGGGGCCGAAGAACTCCTCCTGGGCGATGGCCATCGCATTGTCGACGCCGGTGAAGAGGGTCGGTTCCACGAACCAGCCCCGGTCCAGCCCCGCGGGACGGCCTCCGCCGCAGACGATTTCGGCTCCTTCGGCTTCGCCGCGCCGGATCAGCGCCTCCACCTTGTTCCGCTGTGCCTCGGTGATGAGCGGGCCCATGGTGGTGTCCTCGTGCGCCGGATCGCCGACCCGGACCCGGCCCAGCGCGTCCCGGAGCCGCTCGACGAATTCGTCGTGCCGGGATTCGTGCACGATCGTGCGGGTCAACAGCGAACAGCCCTGTCCGGCGTGTGCGGTCATCCCCATGAACGCGGCGCGCACCGCGCCGTCCAGATCGGCATCGGCGCGCACGATGTTCACCGATTTGCCGCCGAGTTCGAGCACGACCTTCTTGATGGAATCTGCGGCCTGACTGTAGACCATCCGGCCGACCGTGTCGGATCCGGTGAAGCTGACGAGGTCGACCATCGGGTTCGTGGTGAGTTCACGGCCCGCTTCGACGTCACCGGTGACGATGTTGAGCACGCCCGGCGGCAGATCCGCGGCCTCGGCGAAATCGGCGAGCAGCAGGGACTCCAGCGGAGTGGCCGGGGCGGGCTTGAGTACCGCTGTGCATCCGGCCGCGAGCGCCGGGATCACCTTCATCATGCTCAGGAAGAACGGGAAATTGTAGGCCGCGATCAGCGCGCAGACGCCGTACGGTTCGCGCCGCAGCACGCCCTGCCCGATGCCGGCGCCGGGGGTGATGGTGGGATCCATCGGACGTTCCCAACCGAATGTCGGCATGACCCGATCGGCCATATCTCGCAAGTGCGCCAAGGGAACCCGAGTCTGCAGCGTCTCGGCCAGGCCGCGCACCGAGCCCGCCTCGGCGATGTTCAGATCGATCAATTCCGGGAGCCGGCGTTCGATCTCGTCGGCCATGCGCAACAGAACCGCGGCGCGTTCGGCGGGCCGCATCCGGGGCCAGGGACCGTCGTCGAATGCTTTGCGGGCGGCCGTGATCGCGCGCCGGACGTCGGCCGGGCTGGATTGCGGTACCTCGGCGATCGTCTCCTCGGTGGCGGGATTGCTGACGACCAGGCGAGTCTCCGACTCGCCGTCGGTGCGGCGTCCGTCGATGTAGAGCTGTGCAGAGAACGAGTAGGCCGCGGTCATATGCCCTCCTGATGCCGAGCGTGTCGTGGTGCCGTACGCCCGGCGGTCCCACTTTAAGTATCCTGAATACTCGCTCGTCGCCGTGAACGCCCTGAATTTCCGCTGAATGGGATGGCGGTTTGTGGTGTAGGACACAGATAGCTTGTTATTCCCGTTACGCATTCACCTCGCCGGGTGGCGGTGATGCGGTTCCTCTCCTAGGCACGGCGCGACTGCCCGGCGCATCCCGCGAGGTCCGGCGTGCTCTGTCCCGAAAGACTCGATCATGAGCCCTGATACGCCCTCCGGCACGTCGTCGCCCGCGGAACATTCCTGGACGCCGCGGCTGATCTTCTCTCTCGCATCCATCGTGCTGTTGCTCGAGATGCTCACCCTCAGCTATCTGATGATCTCGATGTCGCTACCGTCGATCTCCGCGCACTTCCACACCGCGCAGGGTGCCTGGCTACTGACCGTATTCCTGCTGGTGGGCGCGGTATCCAGTCCACTGCTGGGCAAACTCGGCGATCTGTACGGCAAGCGCAAGGTCATGCTCGGCTGCATCGCGGTGTCCGCGGTCGGGTCGCTGCTGTCCGCCATCGCCGTCAATTTCGCGATGATGCTGGTGGGCCGGGCGCTCGCGGGCCTCATCGCCCCATGTGTGTTCCTGGGGTACTCGCTGATCCGGGATGTGTTCCCGCCCAAGACGGTCGGCCTTGCGGTCAGCATTGCCACCAGCGGGCTGGGCCTGATCGCGATCCCGGCGCCCTTCTTCGCCGGATGGTTGATCGATAACTCCGGATTCCGAGGCATTTTCTGGGTTCTCGTCGCCGGATCGGTGCTGTTCGGCACGATGATCGCGGTCAGCACCGAGGAGTCGAGTGTGCGGGTGCGCTCCCGGATCGACGTGCTCGGCGCGGTTCTGCTCGGTGCCGGGATCGGCGGCGTATTCATCGCATTGAGCCTCGGACCGAGCTGGGGCTGGTCCACGACCTCGACCCTGGTGTACCTGTTCGGGGGTCTCGTGCTGATCATCGCCTGGGTCGTGTCGGCGGGAGTGATTCGCGAGCCGCTGCTGGAACTGCGGGTGCTGCGCCGGCGGCCGATCCTGTTGATCACCCTGTCCTCGGCGTGCTGCTACGGATGCGCGACGACGTTGGCTGTGCTGCTGCCGATGATGATCATGACACCCGGCGCGCTCGGTCTCGGCTACGGATTCGGTGTCAGCGCAAAGGGATACGCCCTCTATCAGACGCCGTTCGGGTTGATGGTGGTGGTCGGTGGCGCGGTCGTCGGCATGCTGATGGGCCGCAGGGTTCGCCCGCGGCCGCTGCTGTTGCTCGGAGCGTTGCTGCTGGCCGCTGCCTACGCCCTGGTCGCGTTCGAACACCATGATCGAGTGCTGCTGCTGGTCTTCAGCGCGATGGCCGGCACGGGCACCGGATTCGCCTACGGAGCCACACCCAACCTGCTGATCGAGGCCGTGCCGCCACAGTTGCAGGCCAGTACCGCGAGCGTCGTCAACGTCGCGCAGAGCGTGATGTCCGCGGCCCTGCCGGTGATCGCGTTCGCGGTGCTGAACAACTCCTTCATCGCCCAGCTGCCGGGTGGTTCGCACGGTGCGATCCTGTACACGGAGAAGGGATTCCAGGTTGCCTTCCTGATCGGTGCGGTGGCCGGGTTGATCGGGGCGGTGCTGGCATTGGCGTTGCCGCGCCGGATCCAGCAGATCGCAGTGTCCGATGCGGGTGAGGTCGAGGGGACGGCTCCCGTGGTCGCACACTGACCGGGCAGGGGACCGGCCGCGCGTTCGGCGGTCGGTCCCCGTTTCCCTGTGCGATTCACGTCTGCTGTGTGTCGTGTCCGGGCGCGACTGGCTCACTGCGGAAAAGCGTTTCAGTCGATGGGTTCTCGGACGCGTCTCCAGAGCGGGATTGCCGGCATGCCGGCACTGGTCACATTCCGGCCGGTGCGATCCACGGATCGATATCACGGCGAGTGGCGATCCAGCAGGAGACCTGTGCGGTGTACTGGCCGTACGCGGACATTCCGTCGCACGCGATCTTCGCTGCGTCGGCGGGGTCGATGTCCAGGCGCAGCTGGAATTCGATGTGATGTGGTTCGTCGAGCGAGGTGAACCGGGTGGCGAGTTGGGCGTCGATCACCCCGGCCCTGGCCGCCGCGCGGAACGCGTCCGTGGCGGTGCGCGGCGAGCCGTCCAGGAATGCGGCGGCGGTCTGCGTGTTGATCTCGAACGCCAGGTCGTGCAGCAGCGTGAGGATTCGTTCGGCGACCAACCCGATCTGCGGAATACCTTGCAGGCGTGCGCCGTTCACCGGCCCCAGCGATTCGAGCTGTCCGATCGACTTGCGCATCGTATTCAGCTTGTTGGCAACGGATTCCTGCTTCGAGAGCGTGGTCACGGATGCTGTCCTCCGGGTCGGGCCGCTGATAGGGGCGAATGATCCCATCGCGGCAAACGCGCGGCCACCGCGCTTTCCGCAGAACGGGATGGCCGGTGGACGCGGAGGTCCGGTCGACGGATGGTTGGCGGGCACCGGGTTCTCCGGCGGACGAGGGCGATCGGCCGCGTCGCCACCCGGACGGAAAGGATGTTCGATGCGAACACTCAGCGATTTGTTGCGCAATTTCCTGCAACTCGGCTACGTCACCGACGATATCGACGCTGCCGCGGCATATCTCGAATCCACCTTGGGCACGGTGTCGTGTGTCAAGCACTACCGGTCCGAGCTGGGCGGCGGTCTGCCGCCGTCCGCCGGTGGTGAGCCCGGGGGATCTTTCGTCGTGGTGGATGGAAAACCGGCGCAGGAGTGGACGATCGACGTCGCCCTGGTCAACGCCGGACCCACGAACGTGGAGATCATCCGCCCGGTCGGCGGCGCGGTCGACCTGTATCGCGGTGCGGTCCGCGCGGACGTCCCGGCCACCCTGCACCACCTGGGTTTCGTGATAGACGACTTCGACGAGGCCGACGCAGCCGTCGCCGCCGCCGGCAAAACCTGGGCCCAATACGGTCGCAGCGGCGGAATCCGCTTCGGATACCTCGATCTGCGCGCCGAACTAGGCCATTTCGTCGAGGTGATGGAGCTCGACGCGGCCAGCGCGGACGGATTCACTCAGCTCGAGATCGCCTCGAACGCCGGCCGCGACTGATCGGCAAAAAATCTGCCACCGCCGAGAAACGCGCGTGGTTTCGCGGCTCGTCGTGTTGTGTCCGGCCCCGTGACTGCCCCGGGCCGATTGCGCAGCGACCGGGGCGCACCCCGACGCCCGACCCGGCAGGTTGCCCGCCCCGGCGGGATTATGCCGAATTTTGGTGCCCGACAGGGCTATCACTCACACCGCGAGTGGCATCCTCCGGTACCGTGAAACGAGCAAGCGCCCGGCTGTCAGGAGCAGCCGGGCGCTTGTCGTCCGTGGTGGATCTGCAGCCTCAGAAGGAGCCGCCGCCCGATGACCCGGTGAACAGCGCGCTGAGGATGGTCGCCAGAGGGCCGGTGGACAGTCCGCTGAGCTGCGAGCTACCGGTGCCGGCGATGTCGAACACGTTCATGGAGATTGCCTTTCATGTGAGAGTGCGCCGGAGGTGCCGGTCGCTGCTGACGGTTGTCACGCTAGCAGTTTCACAGGCCGAACGGTCGGTCTAATATTGCCTCTGTGAGATGGATAGCATCGGACTATTGCCTGATCATCCGGTGTGGTCGGTCGAATGGCCCGGGAAGAGTGAAAGCTCGGGATCCAGGGCTACCGCGGCATTGTTGACCGCTGTCGCGACCTCCCCGAAGCCGACCGACATCAGCTTGACCTTGCCGGGGTACGACGTCACGTCGCCGGCCGCGTAGACGCGCTCGAGGGTTGTGCGCATGCGGGTGTCGACCGCGATCGTCCTGCGGTCCAGCTGCATTCCCCATTCGGTCAGCGGGCCGAGGTTGCTGATGAAGCCGAGTGCGGCGACGACCGCGTCGACCTTGTGGATCCGCGGCTGGTCCTCGCCGTCGACTCGGACGTGCGCCTCGCGTACCCGATCGTCTCCGAGCAGGGCGATGACCTGGGCGTCGGTAATGATCTCGGCACCACAGTCGTACATCTCGCGCACGCTCGCCGCGTGCGCCCGGAACTGGCCGCGCCGGTGCACGAGGGTCACCGAGCGGGCGATGGGGGCCAGCGCGAGCGTCCAGTCGACAGCGCTGTCGCCACCGCCGACGACGAGTACATCGCTATCGGCGTAACCATCCAGTGCCGGAACGAAATAGCTCAGTCCGCGACCGAGGAATTCCTCTCCGGCGGGGAGTGCGCGCGGAGTGAACGTGCCGATGCCGGCGGTCACCACGACCGCGCCCGCGTCGATCACGGTGTCGTCCGACAGGGTGACCTGCGGACGGCCGTCGGAGGCGAAGGTCAGGCCGACCGCCTCCCGGCCGAGCACATACTCGGTGTCGAACGAATCCGCTTGAGCCTTGAGCGCATTCACGATCTCTCGGCCGCGCGAACCGGGAACCGCCGCGATATCGCGGATCTGCTTCTCCGGATACAGTGCGGTGATCTGGCCGCCGCATTCGGGTAGCGCGTCGACGAGCACGGTGCGCAGTCCGCGAAATCCCGCACAGTAGGCCCCGTAGAGACCGACCGGCCCGGCGCCGACGATGAGAATGTCGGTGGACATGGTGATGGCCACGGATGCGACCTCCTGAAATAGGTGAAGGGACAGTACTGCGGCGTGGCGCAGCCTATGACCGGCCCGATCGGGGGCCTGGCGGCTTTCCGCTCGATGGGACGGCCGGATCGCAGGGTTCGCGGCGTCGGATGTGTTCCCGTCCTGCGGGAGGGGACAGGGATGCGCGGCCACCGGTAGCGGAGAGTCGTGTGAGACCCCGATCACGGTGGATCCCCGCTGTGATTCCGGGCGCCGAGTGACCGGCGGCCCGCTACAGCCGGCCCAGAGCTGCCGAGTCCTCGCGGCGTCTCGTCATCTGGAAAGGCATGAATTCATGAGCGACGAAGTAAGAGTTTGGATCGACCAGAAACTCTGCACCGGCGATGGTCTGTGCACCCAGTACGCACCGGACGTATTCCAGTTCGGTGACGACGGGTTGGCCTACGTCAAGCAGTCGGCCGATGCGGATCTGCTCAAATCCGAAGGCGCACAGGCCGATGTGCCGGACAGCCTGCGCCTGGACGTGGTCGACGCCGCGGACGGCTGCCCCGGCAATTGCATTCACGTGGTGCGTCGCGCCGACGGCGTCGAGGTCGCCGGTCCCGACGCGGGCTGACAGCCCACAGTCCGCGTATTACTCGTTGAGGAGTTGATTCGAATGTCCGTGGTGCTCGAACCCGGGAAGGCCGGAAAGCTGACCGGGACAACACCCTGGTTCGCGGGAGATGTTGCCCCCGAACAGGTTCCGGAGAAATACCGGCTGGACCGAGCGTTCGTGCCCAAGGCGCGCTATCTCGATCCGGAGTTCCTGCAGCTGGAACTCGACAAACTGTTCACCCGCACCTGGCTGATGGCGTGCCGGCTCGAGGAACTGGGCGGCGTCGGCTCGTATGTGGAATACGAGATCGGCAAGCATTCCATCCTGATCGTGCGCGAGTCGAAGACTTCGGTGCAGGCGTATTTCAACGCGTGCCGGCACCGTGGCACCCGGCTGGCGAAGGACCGCGGCCGCGTCGGCTCGATCATCTGCCCGTTCCACGGGTGGCGCTGGAACCTCGACGGTTCCATCCGGCTGGTGCTGGACCGCGAGGAGTTCGTCCCGCGCTCGGACGACGACCTGGGCCTGGTCAAGGTGCGCACCGAGACCTGGGGCGGATTCGTGTTCATCAACATGGACCCGAACGCCGTGCCGCTGCTCGAGTACCTCGACCCGATCCCGCGGATCTTCGAGCCCTTCCACTACGAGAACATGCGTATCCGGTGGCAGAAGGGCATCATCGTGCCCTGCAACTGGAAGACGGCGCTGGACGGCTTCCTGGAGGCCTATCACGTCGCGGGCACGCACCCGCAGCTGTTCCGCCTCGACAAGTCGAACGACAAACTGTTGTCGATGAAGGAACTCGAGGAGCGGGTCTGGTCGCCGACGACCACCTACGAGCGGCACGCGCACTACTCGAGTCTTGGGCAGAAGAAGAGCGCCACCACCGAGGACAATGCCGCGAAGGACCCGAACGCGCGTCACACCGAAGGGGTGGTCGACCCGCGGGAGGCGTTCGCGCTGAGCGTGCAGTACATCTACGAGGACATGAAGGGCCTCGAGAACGAGCGCAGCTGGCGGGCCGCGGAGAAGCTCAAGACCACCGAACTGCCGGAGGGTTCGACGCCCGGCGATCTGTTCATGCAGATCTACCAGGATCTGGTGGTTTCCGAGGGCTTCGAGTGGAACGACATCAGCCCGCAGCAGTGGGCTGAGGCAGGCACGGCGTGGAACGTCTTCCCCAACACCATTCTCCTGCCCAACCAGGGGTCGTCCTTCATGTACCGCGCCCGGCCCAACGGTGACGACCCCGACAGCTGCCTGTTCGAGGTCTTCGCGCTGGATCAGGTCGCGGTCGCGGACTACGACAAGAAGCACGAGCACACCCCGCAGTTCTTCGATGACTACCGGGACGGCGACCTGGGCCAGGTCTTCAACCAGGACATGGCGAACGCCAAGGAGGTGACCGTCGGCATGCATTCACCCAGCTTCGACGGACATCGCCTGAGCGAGGCGCAGGAGATGACCATCTACAACCACCACCGGGTCGCCGACCGCTTCATCTGGGCGCCCTGAGGGAGGTCGAGATGCCTGCACAACAGCACAACGCCTGGGACGAAGTGTTCGACGTCGTCGTGGTCGGCAGTGGCGGTGGGGCGTTGACCTCCGCGCTGCTGGCCCGGCACGGCGGCGCGAGCGTTCTGGTCGTGGAGAAGGACCGGTACATCGGCGGCACCACCGCGGTGTCCGGCGGCGACATGTGGATTCCGAACAATCGCTTTGTCGCGGACCGGGATTCGCGTGAGGACGCCATCGCGTACGTCCGTCGGTTGTCCGATGGGCGGGAGTCGGATCCGTCGCTGGTCGAGGTCTACGTCGACACCGCGCCCGAGGCACACGAATACCTCGAGGCGCACACCGGGTATCGGTCCGAGCCCCACATCCAGCTGGACGACTATTACTCGGTCATCGGCGATCGGATTCCCGGGGTGCGGCCGTTCCCGCGCAGTGTCGCGGTCAAGCCGTATCCGGCCGGCGCGGAACTGGGCGAACTGGCCGAGCTGATCAACAAGGGGCCGTGGGTGCCGCCGTGTGAGGTCAGCTTTCCCGAACAGCGCCGCGGCGAGGTCGGGCCCGAGGAGCTGGCCCAGCGTCAGCGGGAAGGCTGGCGCGCCAAGGGCGGTGGCCTGATCGCGCCGCTGTTCAAGGCACTGCTGGACCTCGACGTGGAAGTGCGGATCAGCACGCCCGCAGTCGAATTGGTGACCGATGCGGATCACGCGGTGATCGGCGTCGTCGTCGAGGGCGAGCAGGGCCTGCGCCGGATCGGTGCGCGCAAGGGCGTCGTGCTGGCCTGCGGAGGTTTCGAATGGAATCCGGAGATGGTCAAGACCTACATCGGATACGAAGTGAAGCCGATGACGCCGTGGTCCAACACCGGCGACGGGCATCTGATGGCGATGGAGGCCGGGGCCAAGCTCGGTTCGATGACGACCTTCTTCAGCTACGGCGTCATCTACGATCCGTGGGAACTGGGTCGTGACGGAAATCCGTTGCCGCAGATGATGATGGGCCTGGGCGCGGGTTCGATCCTGGTGAACAAGCTGGGCGTCCGGTTCATGCACGGCGGGTACACCTACAACGATTTCTCGCATCCCTTCGGCTTCTACGATCAGCGTTATCCGGGTTTCGCCAACAAGCCACCGGCCTGGGCGATCTTCGGCAAGCGGCATTTCGAAGAGGGTGTCATGGGTTCCAAGCCCGGGATCGAGATGAATCTGACCGGGGCCGACGGCCAGGCGCCGCCGGACTGGGTGGCCACGGCCGGATCGATCCGCGAACTGGCCGAGAAGATCGGCGTCGACGCCGACTCGCTCGAGGCCACGGTCCAGCGGTACAACGAATTCGCCGAGAAGGGTCAGGATCCGGACTGGGGCGACCCGTTGCAGACCCACGTCCTCACCGGACCCGAAACCGTTGACCACCAGCCGATTCTCGGTCCGCCGTACGGTGCGATCCAGCAGTGGCCGGGAACCCTCGGCACCAACGGCGGCTGCCGCATCGATGCCGACGCCCGGGTGCTGGGCAACAAGGTCCCGATCATCGACGGCCTCTACGCGGCCGGCAACACCTCGGCCGCAGTCCTCGGGGCGACCTACCCCGGCGGCGGAGCGGGCATCGGTGCCAGCGTTACGATTGGCTACCGGGCCGGACTGTATGTAGCTGCCCGCCCCGCCCGCGACATCGGCTGAGCAACACATCGAATTCGGCCCCGTGGCAATCCCATTGCCACGGGGCCGTTCTCATGAGCCGTTGCGAAAAGGAGGGCCGGGGGACCGGCCCTCCTGCTTGGTCTTTCGAGGGAAGGGGCTGAGCGGTTCGCCACGGGCTGAGGGGCTGTTCAGCGGGGGTTGGTGGCGGTGCCGGGGGTGGTTCGGGGGTTTACTTGTGGACCCAGCCGAAGTCGTGCCAGATGGTTTCCAGTTGGGATACCGGGACCGGCCAGGTTTCGATGTAGGTCACGCCCTCGGGGCCGGCCGTCATCGTGTAGGGGGTGCCCGCACGGCTCAGGAATATTTCGCCCGGCTTGACCGTGACGGTCTGGACGTTGTCCGGATAGCCGAATTCGATGTTGTACTCGCCGGCGAAGACCATCAATATCTCATCGATGTTGTGGTGATGCCGGGGCACGGTGAAGTGCGGGCGCACCCGCAGGGGGTTGCGGTTGAATCGCGGAACGTCGATCGGCTTGGTGGTCACCCACATTCCGCCGTCGAACGTCGCCGCGAAGTCGACCGGTGCGTCGGCCAGCAGTCCGCCGTCTTTCCACTTGTATGTCGGATTGTTCTGCTGGTCCAGGTCCATCGGGACCCAATCCGAATCCGCTACGAGATCGCCGAAAACGAGTGTCACATCGCCGACCGTACGTCCGGGCGGTTGTCGAGCTACCTGGACATTTCCGTTCGCTGGGACATTTGGCGCGGCATCTTGTGGTCCGGGCCACATTGCCGTCCAGTGAGATCCTCTGATGACACAACACCCAGCGATTCGGGAGAGTCTGACTATGGCTACCGCTTTGGGAATCGAATACTTCACCCTGCTGTCCGAAGACGGGTGGATGGACATGCCACTCGATGTCATGCCCACGTACTTCTGGGCCGAGGGCGGGCAACTCGCCGACGCGCCCGTCGATTTCGCCAAGACTTTCGGCGGCAATATGAAGCTGAACACCAATGTCGACCCGGCGTTCAACTTCAACGGACTGCGTTGCGTCCCCAACTTCGCCGTGCCGCGGCATCATCACAATGTCGACGAGCTGATCGTCGTGTTCCAGGGACAGTTCCACGTCGCGTGGGGCAAGGACGGCGAGGAGGGCAGCCGCACCATCGGTCCCGGCGAATTCTGGATCAGCACCACCGGAACCCCCTACCTGATGACCGCCGGACCCGAGGGCGTCACCTACATCGAGACCTGGCCCGAGCCGATGGCCAACCTGGAGACCTACTGGCACGACGCCGGCTGGGTCCACCGCTGAGCAGCAGGCCGCGGCGCGGTCTCGTGACGGGCTGATTCTCCTGCGCCCGCCGGGACCGCACAGACGAATCATGTCCGGGCACCACGGGATCGAACCGATCTCGATGGTGCCGTCGGCGTTCGAGATGCGGTACTCGCGGGTGTGGCCCGTGCTCGCCGCGCGAAGGCCACACCCGGCGGGACTTACGACCTCGGGTGATCCTCGATCAATGCGAGACTGGCGCGAGCGTACGCGGCGCGGCGCTTGCCGCTGACGAGATACGAAGGGGGAGCGAGGTATCCGATGTCGCGCGGCAGGCCGTCGGCGCGCCGAGCGAGCGCGGCGCGGGCATCGGCGGTGGTACCGCAGATCGCGATCTCACCGAGCATCTCATCGGTGACAGCTTCGGCCATGGCCGTCATATCACCGGCCCGGAACGCCGTGCGCAGCCGCTCGACCGGTCCCTGCCAGCCGTGATGTTCGACGAATGGATCGTAGGTCTTGACCGTCAGATAGAACGCGATCATGCGCCGCGCGTCCAGGATCGCGCGCTCGGGTTCCGCGTCGTTCACCGCGGTGATGATCCAGCCGTGCTCCAGCGGAACGCGATCGTTCCCGCCCTCGTGCGCACCGCGCGCGGTCGCGGGCCGCACCACCTCGTTCCACCAGGATCCGGTGAACAGGCCGTGGCCGATGATGCCGTCGCCGACCCGGGCCGCGGTGGCGGCCATACCCGCATTGAATCCGGCCAGCAGGATCGGAATGTCCAGGCGTCCCAGCACCGGCGCGCGCACATCGGCGTCGATCTCGTAGTACTTACCGGAGTACTGGATCTTCTGCCCGTTCTCCGCGTGCAACCAGGCGCGCACGGCCTGCGCGGTCTCGGCGATGCGGGCCATCGGCTTGTCGGCGGGCACGCCGAACCAGTCCCGGTTGATCCGGAAGGCCGCACTGCCCAGCCCGAGGAACAGGCGGCCGGGGGCCTGCGCGTGCAGCTGACGCATCGCGGTGGCGTGGGCGTAGGGAGTGCGGGCGAAGGCATAGGCGATGGCCGGCCCGACCATGGCCCGCTCGGTGCTCGCGACCATCTCGGCCAGATTCAGATAGGCGTCGTGATCGACGAAATCACCAGTGACGAAGGCTTCGATACCGGCCTGCTCCGCCTCGCGGGCGACCTCGCGTCCCGCCCAGGACATGCCGAATTTCATCGCAGCGTCCACTTCGGCCGGGTGACGGTGGCGCGATCCACCTCGGCCTTGCCGATCGGATTGCCGATCTGACAGTACGACAGCCCGGTGCGCAGCGCGTGAGTGCGGGTGGAGTCCAACGATTCCCAGATCGCCCGGACCGTACCCTGAATGGCGGCAGCCGGTTTGGCCGCGATGATCTGCGCCAGCTCGTGCGCTCGCTGCCAGAGTTGTTCGCGCGGAAGCACTTCGCTGACCATGCCGATCTGCATCGCCCGCTCGGCCGACACCCGTTCGTCCAGGCCCAGCAGCGCGATGCGCAATGTCTCACCCAGTGGGATGCGCCGCGCCAGGCCGATCGGTTCGAGGGCCGCGGTCAGGCCGTAGCTCACGTGCGGGTCGAAGAAGGTCGCGTCCTCGGAGCAGATGATGATGTCGGCCTCGTTCAGCCAGTAGAACGCGCCGCCCGCGGCCATGCCCTGGACCGCGCAGATCACCGGCTTCCAGACCTGATTGAGTTTGGGGGACAGGCGTTCTCCGGGATCGGTCTGCGACCAGACGTTCTGCTCCCGGTCGAAGCCTTGTTTGACGTCCATGCCGGTGCTGAACGCGCGATCACCCGCGGCGCGCAGCACCACGACGTGGATGTCGTCGTCCTCGCGCACCCGCTGCCAGATCTGCGTGAACTCCTCGAGCATCGTCTGGTTGAAGCTGTTCATCGCTTCGGGCCGGTTCAGCGTGATCGTGGCGATGTGCTCGGCCACGTCGAACAGCACGGTTGTCGGGTTCATTGGCGAACTCTCTCGTCGGCAGACTCATTCAGTGTAATAAATTAAGACGACCAGGGGTGGTTCGGCAACGCTCGGCGACCTCGATGGAAGGTGATACCGGCATGGTAGGCGGCCATGACCGGGGCGTCCCGCAGAATGAAAGATCATGTCCGGGGAGTCGAAAGTCGTATACTCTTCTCGGGGTGAATGTCTCTATGTTGCTGGACATGGCCGCCGACGGATTCGGCGACCGGCCGGTGGTGGGCCGCAGCGTGGACGGCCTGACGCCGGTGCGGCTACGCGAACTGGCCGCCGGCGGGGCCCGCCTGATTCGGGACAGTGATGCCGATTCGGTCGTCTACCTCGCCGTCAACGGTCCGGCCTTCCAGGTCGCCCTGTTCGCCGCGGCGCGCGCCGGGGTTCCACTGGTCCCGGTCAATTACCGTCTGGGCGCCGATCAACTCGCCGCACTGCTGGCGAATCATCCACGCGCACTGGGCATCTGTGATCCCGAACAGGCCGACGCGCTGCACAAGGCCGGCCTGAGCACGCGCAGCACGGCGGAATGGCTCGAGCAGACCGCGGCCGCGGGAGATACCGGCGAGGAGCCGGTGGAGACCGACGCCCCGGCCGTGCTCATCTACACCAGCGGCACCACCTCGGCCCCCAAGGGCGTGGTGCTGCGGCACCACAATCTGGTGTCGTACGTCCTGGGCACGGTGGAATTCGCCGGAGCCGAACCGGACGAGGCCGCCCTGATGAGCGTGCCGCCCTATCACATCGCCGCGGTGTCCAATGTGCTGACGAACCTGTTCGCCGGACGTCGCGTACTCACCCTCGAGCAGTTCACCCCCGCGAGCTGGTTGGATCTGGTGCGTTCGGAGGGCGTCACCAACGCCATGGTCGTGCCGACGATGCTCGCCCGGATCATGGATGCCCCCGATCTGCCTCGGTCCGCGCCGTCGCTGCGCACCCTGGCCTACGGCGGCGCGAGCATGCCGAGCCGGGTGATCGAGACCGCGCTGCGGGAATGGCCGCATGTCGACTTCGTCAACGCCTACGGCCTGACCGAGACCTCCTCGACCATCGCGGTACTCGGTCCCGACGATCACCGCGAGGCGATCACGAGCGAGGACCCGGGTGTGCGCGCGCGCCTCGGCTCGGCCGGACGCACGGTGCCCGGAATCGAACTGGAGATCCGGGACGAGTCCGGCGCGATCGTCGAGCCGGGCAGGTCGGGGCGGATCTGGGTCCGGGGCGAACAGGTTTCGGGTGAATACGCCGGACAGGGTAGCTCCACCGACGAGCAGGGCTGGTTCGACACCCGCGATCAGGGGCATCTGGACACCGATGGTTACCTGTTCATCGAGGGCCGCGCCGACGACACGATCATCCGCGGCGCGGAGAACATCGCGCCCGCCGAGATCGAGGATGTGCTGCTGCGGCATCCGGACGTGCTCGACGCGGTCGTGGTCGGGGTGTCGGACGAGGAGTGGGGCCAGCGGATCGAGGCGGTCGTGGTGGCCCGGGAGGGCGCCGAACCGGATGCCGACGGCCTTCGCGCCGATGTGCGAAAAGCCTTGCGCGGCTCCAAGACTCCCGAGCGGATCAGTTTCTGGCCGGAACTCCCGCGCACCGTCACGGGAAAGTTGGTGCGCCGCGACATCGTCGCCGCGTTGAACGCCGAGCGGTCCTAGGGCGCAGGGAGATACGGCCATGACCGAGAACAATCCACCGATCGTCCGCCCGGTCCCGCAGCCCACGATGGCCACCGAGGAATTCTGGGCCTCCGGTGCGGACGGTGTGCTGCGTATCCGGCACTGCCACGAGTGCGGGGCCTACACCCATCCGCCGCTTCCGCTGTGCCGGGTGTGCCACAGCGCCGAGGTGAGCGCGGACGCGGTGTCCGGACGCGGTGTGGTGCTGGGCTTCACCGTCAATCACCAGCAGTGGCTGCCCGCCTTCCCGCCGCCTTACGTGGTCGCGATCGTCGCGCTCGAGGAAGACGACGGCGCGCGCCTGACCACGAACATCGTCAACTGCGAGCCCGGTGACGTGTACGTCGGGATGCCGGTGCGCGTGCTGTTCGAACGAACGGGTCCGGACACCGAGCAGATCTACCTGCCGCTGTTCGAACCCGACCCGGATTGCTTGGGCGAGAAGGCTTCTCTGCCGGAGCCGCGTTCCCTCGAGGGTGCCGTGCGGCCGATGGCCTCGACGTCGAAATTCGAGGACAAGGTTGCGCTGACCGGTGTCGGTCAGTCTCGGGTGGGACGCCGCCTGATGGTGGATCCGGTGGAACTGACCGTCGAGGCGTGCCGGGCGGCCGTCCAGGACGCCGGACTGAGCATGGACGATGTCGACGGCCTGTCGACGTATCCGGGTCGCAGTGGTCCGCCCGGTATGTCCGAGGGCGGGATCGTGCCCCTGACCGAGGCGCTGCAACTGCATCCCACCTGGATCAACGCCGTCGGCGACACTCCGGGACAGGCCGGGGCGATCATCGCCGCGATGCTGGCGGTGGCCTCCGGGCTGTGCCGTCACGTGCTGTGCTTCCACACTTCCTGGGAGTCGACGCATTCGGCGCTGGTGCGGTCGGGGAAATTGGCCTCGGAGCCGGGCCGGGCCGCCGGGATGATGGCCGAGCGCGCGCCGTTCGGCGCGATGTCCGCGGCGAACTGGATCGCGATGCAGGCCTCGCATTATTTCCATCGTTACGGCGCGGATCGTTCGCTGCTGGGCGCGATCGCGGTCACCAGCCGGGCCGGCGCGGTGCGCAATCCCGAAGCGGTGTACCGGGATCCGCTCACGCTCGACGACTATTTCGACGCGCGGATGGTGTCCACGCCGTTCGGGCTGTACGACTGCGACGTTCCGATGGACGGCGCGGTCGCGGTGATCGTCTCGGCCGTCGACACCATCGCGGACCGTCCGCATCCGGCCGTTCTGGTCGATGCGGTCGGCACCCAGATCCTCGAGCGATTGAGCTGGGATCAGGACACTTTCGCGCACGAGCCGCAGTCGCAGGGCCCGGCCCGGCATCTGTGGACCAGAACATCGTTGAAACACGACGATGTCGACCTTGCTCTGCTCTACGATGGGTTCACTTTCAACGCCGTGTCCTGGCTGGAGGGATTGGGATTCTGTGAGCCGGGCGGCGCGACCGATTTCGTCGACAAAGGGCGGACGATCGCGCTCGACGGACGTCTTCCTCTGAATCCGCACGGCGGTCAGCTCTCGGCCGGCCGGTTGCACGGCTTCGGCCATGTCCGGGAGGCGATCCTGCAGTTGCGCGGCACGGCGGGAGACCGCCAGGTGCGTGATGCGCGGGTCGCGGTGGTGACCAGCGGAGGCGGTGCCCCCGGGGCCGCGCTGCTGTTGCGCGGCGCCTAGTCCGCTTCGCGCCCCCGAAAGATGTCGAGATAGGCCGTCCGGCACTGTCGCCGGGCGAAGAACGGAGGAAATCAGATGCGCAGATTCGGTGCGATCGCCGCGGGACTGTGTTCTGTGGCGCTGCTCGTGTCCGCCTGTGGCGGCGGGGCCGGGGCGAACGACCCCAACGGGCCGCTGAAGATCGGCGTGCTCACCTCTCTCAGCGGCAGCTCGGTCGCGCACTGGGCACAGACCGAGAGCGGGGTGAAGGCGCGCCTGGCCGCGTACAAGGCCGCGGGCGGGAAATGCGCCGCCCGGCAGGTCGACGTCGTCATGGCCGACGATCAATCCACACCCCAGGGTGCGCTGACCGCGACCCAGCGACTCGTACAGCAGGAGAAGGTGTACGCGGTCCTGCCCGCGAGTAGCTTCTTCTTCGGTGCGGGCCAGTACGCGGGGACGCAGGCCCGGACCACCCCCTTCATCGGTGGCGCATTCGACGCGGGCGCACAGTGGGCGAATCCGAAGTTCGAGAACTTGTTCCCGGCCATGTCGAATGACGATTGGAACAGCGCGGCAACGACTTTGGGCGATTACTGGAAGAAGCTCGGCGGCACCAAGGTCGCGGTCGTGGGCTACAACGTGCCCAGTTCCTCCAAGGCCGCCGAGGGGGCGGCGGTATCGGCCGAACATGCCGGGCTGGCGCGCGGCTATGTCAACGAGCGTCTGCAACTGGGCACCACCGATGTCGGCGCGACGGTCCTGGGCATCAAGGACTCCGGCGCCGATGTGCTGTACGCGCCGATCAATCCCGACACCGCCTTCGCCTTGGTGACCGGTCTGCACCAGGCCGGGGTCCAGCTCGAGTCCGTGCTCTTGGCAACGGGTTACGGGTCCGAACTGCTCGACTCCCCGCCCTCGATCGGTCCCGCCCAGGGCGTCGGATTCATGACCTCCTACGCACCGGTCGAACTGAACACCCCCGCGACCAAGGCGTGGGCGGATGCCCTGCAGAAGTACGCGGGCGCCCCCAACGGTATCCCGTCGTTTTCCCAGGCTGTCGGCTGGTTGAGCGCGGATCTGCTGCTGCACGGCCTGGAGAGGGCCGGATGCACCGCGACCCAGAAACAGTTCATCAGCGCCCTGCGCCCGGACAAGACCTGGACGGCCGGTGGATTGTTCACCCAGCCAACCGATTTCGAGGATCCACACGCGTATTCCGTTGGTGGCCCCGGCGATTGCACCTTCATAACCATCCTGCGCGGCACCACCTTCGTGCCGGACCCGAACGGCTCGCCGGTCTGTGGGACGCAGATCCCGGGCGTGACGGTCAACGCCAAGTAAACCGAAGCCGAGTAAACCGAATGCACCCCCGGCGGTGAGACCGCCGGGGGTGCAGTACATCTGCCCCCTACCTCGCCCTGGCCGGGTGCGAGACGCCGGACTGTTGCGTCGCGCACCCCACCGCGAGACTCAGTGGACGAGGATCGGAAGCGCGTCCGGGTGAGTGTCGGGCGCGTGCTTCTTGGAGGAGTCGATGCCGACGATGTCGGCCAGTGTCTTGCCGAGCATCTTCGCGCGGTCCTCGGCCGGCACGTCGAACATCTGCTCTTCGATCACGGCCTGGCTGCCCAGGAACGTGCCCTCGGCGTGCGGGTAGTCGCTACCCCAGTAGATCGTGTCGACGCCGGTGATGTGCCGGGCCTGCACGGCCATCCGGTCGTCGGCGAACTGCACGCGGATGTTGCGCTGGACGTACTCGCTGGGCTTGAGCGGGTGCGGCCACCGGTCGTTGATCTTGAACAGCTGGCCGAACAGCTCTTCTTCGTTGCCGTCGGCATCGGTCACCGTCATCGGCTTGCCGTTCTCGGTGAAACCCATCCACCAGTTGGCGTCCTGGCCCGTGCCGGTGCGCCAGCCCTTGTCCATCATCGACATGAAGTGGGCGAGCCAGCCGGCGTTGTACTCGATCATGTTGAACAGCAGGTTCGGGTGCCGCTCACAGGCGCCGGATCCCACGAGTTCGGAGATGATGCGCATCGGCACCGAACCGCTGGAGTTGCCGCCACCGCCGGTGCGCATGGCGAGGAGCTCGTTGGTCAGCTCCGCGTGCTTGCCCATCGCCATGGCGGTGAGGATGCCCTTGACGTTGTCGCCGGTGATCGAGTTACCGGTCTTGGTGTTCGCGCCGCCTGCGGCGAGGTGGAAGAAGATCGGCAGGCCGGCGGCCTCGGCGGCGGCCCACACCGGCTCGTACGCGTCGTGCCAGTACGGCAGCGGCTGCGGGTGCTCGGGCAGGAACAGACCCTTCAGGCCCATGTTGGCCGCGCGCTCGATCTCCTTGACCGCGTCGCCGATGTCCGTGGTGGGGATCGAGGCCAGCGGGACCAGGCGGTTGCTGTACGGCAGGTAGGTCTCGGCGACCCAGTCGTTGTAGACCTTGGTGTGCGCCATCGCGACCTCGTGGTCGTCGGTGTAGGTGACGAACAGCGCGAAGTTGGAGAACAGCACCGTGGCGTCGACGCCGTCGCGGTCCAGGTCCCGAATGATCTTGTCCGGCTGCCAATCCGGGATGGAGCCGGTGTGCTGGCGGTAGCGGGACACGGTCCAGCCCTCGTAGCCCGGCGCGTGCACCGTGCGGAAGATCGTGTGACCGCCCGGTACGAGCGGCTCGTCCAGCTCGTATTCGGTCTGCGTCAACGCCCGATCGCGGATGTTCTTCGGGAGACGTTCGGTGAACAGATCGAGCGGCTCGACGACGTGACTGTCGCCGGAGACGATGAATTCCTTGGCCATGTACAGCCCCTTTGATTGCATGTGACGGGTGCCGGATCCTGTGACCCCACGCACATTGCAGCCTACTGTAAATTTGCCGTCGACTGCAATATGCGGTTCCATTAGACTTCGGCCATGGTTGAGAAGAGCCTCCGGGAGCGGACCCGTGCGCGCCGTCGCGCCACCATCGAACGCGCTGCGATGAGGCTGTTCGCCGAGCACGGCTACGACGCGACGACCGTCGCCGACATCGCCGCCGCGGCCGAGGTCTCCCCGCGGACCGTGGCCATCTACTTTCCGACCAAACTCGATCTGGCGCTGGCCTCCGGTGACGCGTCGGCACGTCGGCTCGAGGCGATGCTCGACAAGTCCGGTGACGGTGAGACCGTGATCGAGCTGCTCATCCGCTTCGTCGAGCACGAGCTGTTCGAGGAGTCCGAATCGCTGGCCCTGCGGCGGGCGATGTTCCTGAAAAACCCGCAGCTGGCCAACGTTTCCAGCGATGTCGGCACGCAGACCTATGACGCGATGAAGGTGAAGCTGGCCAAGGAACTCGGCCTGGAGGCCGACGACTTCGTCGTCACCCTGGTGGGCGCGTCGATCACGGGCGTCATACAGGCCCTGCTCGAGGTCGACCCGGCGACACAGGACGTGCCCGCATTGTTCGGTGTCGCGGTCCACCTGCTCGACAGCTGGGTTCAAGGCGCACGCGCGGCGGTGTGAACGCCTTCGCGCCCGGATGCGCGAGATCCGCTCGGCGGCAGCCGCTTTCGATTTCGCGGAGTCGCGGACCCTACACGCCCGCCGTCTCCTCCTGCGCGTCCTTGATCTCGGAGAAGTTGTTCCCCGCGTTACCGGCGATGATGGCGCCGTCGACCGGCAGCACCATGCCCGAGACGTAGGCGGACTTGTCGCTGGCGAGGAACACCGTGGCCTGAGCGATGTCGTTGGCGTTGCCGTCGCGGGTCAGCGGCCGGATGGACCGGATGACCTGACGCATCTGCAGCGTGGCCGCCTCGGCGTCGGCCAGGTCGGTCATGGTGCTGCCCAGGATGTCGGTCGGGATGCCGCCGGGCGCGATGCTGTTGACGCGGACCAGGTGCTCGCCCAGGTCGATCGCGGCACACTTGGTGAAGTGGATGACGCCGGCCTTCGCGGCACGGTAGGTCGCCTGGCTGCGGCCAGCGATGATGCCGCCGATCGAGGTGGTGTTGATGATCGATCCGCCGCCGTTGGCCGCCATGTACTTGGCGGCGTACTTGGTGCCGAGCATGACACCGAGCAGGTCGACCGCCATCACGCGGTCGAACTTGTCCAGCGGGTCGTCCAGGATGCTGCCGTACATGGGGGTCGGAATACCGGCGTTGTTGACCATGATGTGCAGGCCGCCGAACCTCTCCACGGTGAAGTCGACCAGCGCGGCGACCTGGTCCGCGTCCGCGACGTCGGTCTGCTTGAACTCGACCTCGGGGCCGTACTTCGCGGCCGCGGCGGCGCCGACCTCCGCGTTGATGTCGGCGATGACGACCATGGCGCCCTCGGCCACGAACGTGTCGACCGTCGCGAGGCCGATTCCCTGCGCGCCACCGGTGACGATGGCGACTTTGCGGGCCAGTTCATTTGCCATGATGATGGCTCCTCCATGAGTACGAGAACAAGAAGTGCGTTTCCGCGGGGGGGGGACTTACCAGGTAACCGGCAGCGCGTTTACGCCGTAGGCGAAGGCCGCGTCTTTGAACTCGATATCATCGATCTTGGTGGCCAGTTCAAGGGTCGGGATGCGTCGATAAAGCGTGCCGTACACCACTTGCAGCTCGACGCGGGCCAGCTGTTGGCCCACACACTGGTGGATACCGAACCCGAACGCGTGGTGGGCGCGGGCCGAACGGTGCAGGTCCAGCTTCTCGGGCTCCGGGAACACCGACGGGTCCCAGTTGGCGATCGGCAGGGGAACGACGAATCCCTCTCCGGCCTTGACCAGCTGACCGCCGATCTCGACGTCCTCGGTGGCGATGCGGCGCAGGCCGTGCTGGGCGATGGACAGATAGCGCAGCATCTCCTCGACGCCGTTCGCGATCTCCTTCGGGTCCTCGCTGTCGCGGAATATCGCCAGCTGGTCCGGGTGCTCCAGCAGCGCCAGGGTGCCGAGGGCGATCATGTTCGCGCTGGTCTCGAATCCGGCGATGAGCAGTACGACACCCATCTGCGCGGCCTCGTGGACGGTGACCTCGCCGGCCTTCACCCGTTCGGCCAGATCCGAAATCCAGCCCGCCCCGGGAGAGTCCATGCCGGCGGTGATCAAGCCGGCCAGGTACTCCAGGATCGCCTCGCTGGAGGCGCCGTTCTCCTCGGGTGTGGCCTTGGAATTGACGGCCATGGCCCAGCGCCAGCGCGGTGACCAGATCGACCGGCTTCGGCCCGGCCAGCATCTTGTCGATCAGGTCGTCGGCGATCTTCTGTATCACCGCGCGCATCGCCTCGACCTTCTTGACCGTGAACGGGAAGGTCATCATCCGGCGGAACCGGGTGTGCTCGGGCGCGTCGCTGTTGAAGATGGTCGGGGGCCGATGGTCGAGCGTTCCGGCCATTCCGGCGTTCTGATGCGGATAACCGGGACGGGTCTCATCGGCGCTGATGTTCGGGTCGGACAGCACCGCGCGCTGTTCGG
Source organism: uncultured Nocardia sp. (assembly GCA_966435935.1). Lineage (GTDB taxonomy): Bacteria > Actinomycetota > Actinomycetes > Mycobacteriales > Mycobacteriaceae > Nocardia. Next base: position 15,502 of record CBJNFW010000004.1, on the reverse strand, counting down.
CGTGGCCGGTGACCAGCCAGTGGACGCTGTCGTCCCAGATCTGCACCCGGGAGATCGGTCCCTCTTGCGCGGCCCGATCGCGCAGCTGCTCGGGCGGGTCGAAGGGGCAGCCGCCGCCGGTTCGTACCACGGGGAATTCGGGGAGGTAGATCGGGGAATCAGACATGATCATGCCTTTCGCGAGCTGGTTATCCCTGGAAGGTGATGGCTAGTGCGGGGCAGACAGCGGCGGCCTCGCGGACGTTGTCGTCCTGGTCCGCGGGCGGATTCGCGTCCAGCAGGATGACGACGCCGTCTTCGTCGCGCTGGTCGAACACCTCGGGCGCGGCGCCGACACAGGTGCCGCAGGCGACGCATTTGTCCTGATCGATGAATACTTTCATGGCAATTCTCCAGAGTGATTGGCTGATATCAGCGGGCTGTGAGGGCGGTCTGCGCGTCCACGACTTCCTGGCGGCGCATCCGGGTCTGCTTGGGCATGTTCCAGCCGACGACGCCGGTGATCCGGCCATCGCGGATGTAGCGGGCGACGAACTTGCGCTCGTCCGGGGAACCGTCGACGAATTCGACCTCGGCGTCCGCCGGCAGGGTGCCGTGGACCTGGATCTTGGCGTCGAACTGGTCGGTCCAGAAGTAGGAGATCGGGGTGTAGGGCTTCTCGGCGCCCAGGATGTTGGCCGCGACGGCGGCCGCCTGCTCGGTGGCGTTGGTGCGATTCTCCATCCGAACCAGCGCGCCCACGTGATCGTGGTGCCCGCGGGCGACATCGCCGACGGCGTAGATGCCGGGGGCGGCCTGGCAGAAGGAGTCGCACACGACCCCGTTGTCCAAGGTCAGGCCGCTGCCGTCGAGCCATTCGGTGGCGGGCGTCGCGCCCACGGCGACCACGACCACGTCGGCGGGCAGTTCCTCGCCGGTGTTCAGGACCACTCCGGCCACGCGGCCGTCCTGGTACTTCAGGTCGGCGACGCCGGTTCCCAGCCGCAGTGCGACGCCGTTCTCGGTATGCAATTCGCCGAGGATGGTCGCGATCCGCGGGCCGAGCTGGCCGGCCATCGGCGCGGCCAGCGGGCCGACGATGGTCACGTCCAGGCCCGCCTGTCGTGCGGTGGCGCCTATCTCGGATCCCAGCACGCCCTCGCCGACGACCACCAGCCGCTTCGAGGTCAGCAGATCCGCACGCAGTGCGAGGGAATCGGACAGGGTGCGCAGCACGTGGACACCCGCACTCGCATCGGCCCCGAACAGGGCGCGAGCGCGCACGCCGGTGGCGATCACGATGGCATCGGCGTGCACCGACGCGCCGAACGCGGTGTGCACGATGTGGCGCTCGGCGTCCAGGCTCACCGCGGGATCATCGAGGATGAAATCGACATTCAGCCCCGACAGGTGATCCTCCGGGCGCAGCCGAGCGCGCTCGGGCTCCCACGCGCCGGCCAGTACCTGCTTGGACAGCGGCGGGCGGTCGTAGGGCATCTCGGGCTCGGCGCCCAGCAGAGTGATGGAACCCTTATATCCATTGCGCCGCAGCGCTTCCGCGGTGGACAGTCCGGCGGTCGAGGCGCCGGCAACCAGAACGCTGGCGGGTACCTTCATCGGGGTTCTCCTTCGGATTCGTAGCGTTGAAGTGCTGATGAATACGATTCCTTGTGGGAGGGCCCGGCAACGAGAGAGCACAGTCCCGAACCGATGGTGTAGCTGACTACACCCTGACCTTGGAGCCTGATGCACGGAGTCCGTGCGGTTAGCGAAACAGCCGGTCTCTACGTGTGGCAGGGGCCGAAAGTAGAAGCAGCTATCTTATAGCTATCGAATAAAAGCCGCCGAGAGGCGTATCCAGGTGGTTGGAGGTGCGTCGAACACCGCGAATGATGCTGGTGCGCAACACGTCCGACGGCTGTGGTCTACCGGCGCAAGCTGATGACCTCGGATGTGGTGGAGGTAGTGTCGCCGGGGCCGGAATATCGACATGTGACCGGAAAAAGCTTGCGCCCGATCGGAATTCGGGCGTAGATCGACCTACACCGATCGGGAAGGCGGTGGAATTTCGCCGGTGCCCCGGACTCGGAACCGGTCCCAGTCCGGGGCGACTGGACTAGTACAGGCCGCCGTCCACCCGGATCAGCGATCCGGTGGTGTAGCTGGATGCCGAGCTGGCCAAATACAGTGCGGTGCTGACTATTTCGGCAGGATCGCCTGGGCGTCCCAGCGCACTGCGGGTGATCTCCCGCTTCTCAGGGGCCCATGCCTTGGAGATGTCGGTCAGGAAGGGGCCCGCGGAGATGGTGTTGACCCGTACCTTGGGGCCGTACTCCATGGCGAAAACCGTTGTCAGGGCGTTGAGTGCGGCCTTGGCTCCGGCGTAGGGGCCGAATCTGGGTTGCGGGAACAGGGCGCCGGAGGACGAGATGTTGATGATCGAGCCTCCCTCGCCGTCGGCCATTCGGCGGCCGATCAGGGAGCCCAGGCGGAACGGGCCCTTGAAGTTGACGCTGAGCACCTTGTCGAACAGGTCCTCGGTGGTCTCTTCCGACGAGGGCGCCACCGGTGACATGCCGGCGTTGTTGACCAGGATGTCAACCTTGCCGAACTCGTTGTAGGCGGCGTCGACGAGGCCGTCCATCTCTTCCCAGTGGCCGACGTGCGCGGCCACCGGGAGGGCGCGCCTGCCCAGCTCCCGGATCTCCTTCGCCGCGACCTCGCAGGCGCCGAACTTGCGGCTGGCGATCACCACGTCGGCGCCCGCCTCGGCGAACGCGCGGACCATCTGCCACCCCAGGCCCCGGCTGCCGCCGGTGACGAGGGCGACCTTGCCGGACAGGTCGAACATGTCCGTCACGCGTTCACCCCGCCAGAGAGGCTGTCGTCATTGATGATGTGCGCGTAGCGCTTGCGCGCCGCCTCGAGCTTCGGCGGGATGTGCTCGCTGGGGAACAGTCCCTCGGCGGGCTTGTATTTCTTCAGCAGCTGCTTGGCGACCGTCGTGCGATGCACCTCCGTCGGGCCGTCGGCGAGGGCGAGGTTCGGCGCGGCCATCCACCACTTCGCCAGCGGCAGTTCGTTGGTCGTGCCGAGCGAACCGTGCACGTGCACCGCGCGCTGCAGGATGTCGTGCAGCACCTTGGCCGTGGCGACCTTGGCCATGGCGATCTGCGTGCGGGCGGCGCCGTGCGGCTGGGTGTCGATGACCCAGGCCGCGTTCAACACCAGCAACCGGAACTGCTGCAATTCGATCCAGGAGTCCGCGATGAATTGCTGCACCGCCTGCTTCTCGGCCAGCACGGTGCCCTGGGTGTGGCGGGAGAGCGCGCGTTCACACATCATGTCGAAGGCGCGGGTGCATTTGCCGACCGTGCGCATGGCGTGATGGATGCGTCCGCCGCCCAGCCGCGCCTGCGCTACCTTGAATCCATCACCCGGCCCGCCGAGCATCGCGTCCAGGGGCACCCGGACCTCGTGGTATCGGATGTAGGCGTGGATGCCCTCTTCCAGTTCGTCGCGCTCGTCCATGGTGCCGACGTTGCGCTTGATCTCGATGCCGGCCGTCTCGGACGGGACGATGAAGATCGACATCCGCCGGTGCGGTGCGGCCTCGGGATCGGTAACGGCCATGACCAGCAGGAACGCGGCGTAGCGGGCGTTGGAGGAGAACCACTTCTCCCCGTCGATGACCCATTCGTCGCCGTCCCGCCAAGCGCGGCAGACGAATTCTTTCGGGTCCGCGCCGCCCTGCGGTTCGGTCATCGAGAAGGTCGAGACGATCTCGCCGTCCAGCAGCGGCTGCAGATAGCGGGTCTTCTGCTCCTGGGTGCCGAACATCGCGAGGATCTCCGCATTGCCGGTATCGGGTGCGGCGGTTCCGAAAACCGTTGGCGCCCAGTAGGAACGGCCCAGAATCTCGTTGAGGTAGGCGAGTTTCACCTGACCGTATCCGGGTCCGCCCAGTTCCGGGCCGAGGTGGCAGGCCCACAGGCCCTGCTCTCGCACCTGCTCCTGCAACGGTTTCAGGATGGCACGCGCCTTCTCGTTGCGAGTGTCGTACGGGTCACCGCCGTGTGGGAACAGCAGGTCGAGGGGTTCGACCTCGGTCCGGACGAACTCGGCGGCCCAGTCCAGTTTGGCCTGGAACTCCGGTTCGATCGAATAATCCAGCATCGGTCCTCCGAGGGGTTCAGCAGTCCGGCCAATCGTTACCAAAAAGTATACTCTTTAACAAGTCCTGTCCTCGTCGTCGGAACCGCACCGCATGCGGTCTTCTGGGATATCCCATTGGATGGGCGGAAAATCCGCGCGCGGTTCATGGCAGGTGAATAATTGCGTGTCCTGTTCAGGATTCAGCGGATCGACCGGCGAAGGAGTTCCCCCGATGCAGAGACCGATGGAAGGCGTGCGCGTGCTCGAGGTCGCGCAGTTCACCTTCGTCCCGGCGGCGGGCGCGGTGCTCGCGGACTGGGGTGCGGATGTCATCAAGGTCGAACACGCCGAACGCGGTGACGGTCAGCGCGGCTTGAGCCGAGTGCTCGGCTACGCGGCGACCAGTGAGGGATCCTCCTTCTTCCCGATCATGGAGGGGCCCAACCGGGGTAAGCGCAGCGTCGGCATCGCGCTGGAGAAGCCTTCCGCACGAAAGGTTTTCGAGGACCTGGTGCGCAGCAGCGACGTGTTCCTGACCAACTTCCTGCCGGAGGCCCGGAAAAAGCTGCGCATCGAACTCGAGGATGTGCGCGCGATCAACCCGAACATCATCTACGTGCGCGGCAGCGGATTCGGCCAGCGCGGCGAGGAGGCCGGCAAGGGCGGATACGACAGCACCGCGTTCTGGGCGCGCGGCGGCAGCGCCGCCGGGGTGACGCCCGAGGGTGCCGATCGGATGGTCCGGATGCCCGCGGGCGCGTACGGTGATTCGCTCGGCGGTTTGACGATCGCGGGTGGTATCTCCGCTGCGCTGTACAAGCGCGCGACGACGGGTGAACCGTCGGTGGTCGATGTCTCGCTGCTCGGCGTCGGCGCCTGGGCTACCCAGTTCACCGTGAACCTCGCCCTGATGAACGGCGGCCCACTGCCGCCGAACCCGCCGCGTCGCTACGGTTCGGCGACCAACCCGCTGATCGGGGCGTATCAGACCTCGGACGGCCGGTGGATCGAGCTGTCCATGTTGCAGCCGGGACGCTACTGGCCCGAGTTCTGCGAACTCGTCGGCCGTGCGGATCTGGTCGTGGACGAGCGCTTCGACACCACCGAGAAGGTGATGGCCAACGCGCCCGCCGCCGCGGAGATCGTCGCGGAGATCGTCGCTGCCCGGCCGTTCGCGGAGTGGACCGAGATCCTGAGCCGCGGCGAGGGGCAGTGGGCCGCGGTGCAGAACTCCTGGGAGGTCGGTCAGGACCCGTCGCTGCGGGCCAACGGGCTGATCGCCGGAATCGTCGACGCCGACGGGGTTGCGCGCGAACTGGTCTGCAACCCGGTGCAATTCGACCAGACGCCGGCGACCCTGACCCGCGCGCCGCAGTTCGCCGAACATACCGACGAGGTGTTGCGCGAGACCGGGTTGAGCGATGACGAACTCATCGCTCTCAAGATCGACGGCGCGATCACGTAGCAACCATCCGAACCCGTCTACCAGCCGAGAGGTGAGAAATGAGCACACCGGTCGACAGCGACAGCACCTACGAGGGAGTGCCCGCCTACGACTTCGACAATCGCACGCCCGGCCCGGCCTTGAGTCATCAGCGGCACTGGGACCGAATGGCCGCGAGCCACAACGGGTTTCGTAGCACCGTCGCGGGCGGATTCTGGGTCGTCACCGACGGTCCGGCGATCCAGCAGGCCCTGCAGGACTGGCGCACCTTCTCCAACACCTCGGTGACCGCGCTCAACCCGGATCCGGAATTCCTGTGGATTCCGGAGATGCTGGATCCGCCGGTGCACACCAAGTGGCGGCGGCTGCTGGGCGCGGACTTCTCGCCGAAGGCGGCCGCGAACAGCGAGGCGGAGGTCCGGCAACTGGCGGCCGAGCTGATCGATGAGCTGTCGGGTCGCGGGTCGGTCGACGTGCTCGACGAATTCACCCGGCGGTTCCCGACCAAGGTCATCATGCGCCTGCTGGGCCTGCCCGAGGAGGATCTGGACACGTTCCTGGGCTGGGTGCACGAGATTCTGCACCTGACCTACGAGCAGGATCCCGAGGGCAGCAGGCAGATGCGCGCCATCACAGCGGTGTCGGCGTACTTCGAGGAGCAGATCGCGGCGCGGCGCGAGCACCCGCGCGACGATCTGATCTCCCGCGCCATGACCTGGTCGATAGACGGGGAACAGATCAGCCATCGAGATCTGCACGCGCTGTGCCTGCTGCTGTTCCAGGCGGGATTCGACACGGTCCCGATCACCCTGGGCTGGACGTTCTACCACTTCGCCACGCATCCGGAGCAACGCCGGCAGATCGTCGCGGATCCGTCGCTGATCGGCACCGCAGTGGAGGAGGTCCTGCGGGTGTACTCGCCGGTCATCCCGGCCCGGAAAGCCGTGCGCGACACCGAAGTCGGCGGATGCCCGATCAAATCGGGCGAGATGGTGATGCTGCCGCTGTCGGTGACCAACCGCGACCCGGAGCGGTACCCCAATCCACTCGAGGTGGATCTGCGTCGCACGAGCACCGATCACGTCGCGTTCGGTTCGGGGCCGCATCGGTGCCTGGGCTCGCACCTGGCCCGGTTGGAACTCAACGTCGCGGTTCAGGAGTGGCACAAGCGAATTCCCGATTACCGGCTCGCCCCCGGACAGGACCTGCAGGAGACCGGCAACATGTACGGCCTCACCTCATTGCGATTGGAATGGTGACAATGTCGGCGAACCCACTGAAGACGGCGGATTTCTATCACACCGGCATCGTTGTGCCGGACCTGGAGGCCGCGAAGGTCCGGATGAGCGAGCTCGCCGGATACCGCTGGACGAAGACGCTCGTCAACGAGGTACCGGTGCGCATCGGCGAGGAGGAGCGCACGCTCGAGATGCGGTACGTCTATTCGCTGGACGCCCCGCGCATCGAACTCGTGCAGGAGGTTCCCGGGACGTTGTGGGAGGCGACGCCGCGGCTGGCGACCCATCACCTCGGTTACTTCTGTGACGATCTGGCCGCGACCTCGAAACTGTTGCAGGAGGCGGGATTCGAGCGGGAGGTGTGCGCGGTCATCGACGGCGTCGCCCCGTCGATCTTCGCCTTCCACGTCTCGCCGGACGGCGTGCGCATCGAAATCGTGGACCGTCGGAGGATTCCGGATCTCGCTGTTTATCTGCGCGAGCGCACCCCGGAGTGAGTTCGCATTCGTCGTGATCGGTCCTGACCGCGCAGATCAGGGCCGAGCACGCCGCCACCGAAAGTCCCCGAAGTTCACAATTGCGCTGTTGCCCAATCAGTTCGGACTCTGGGGGCGGACCGGTGAGAGGCGACACCCGGATTGCCCGGGCCGATCACGGACGTGCGGCTGGAGCGGCGACGAGCCGGATCGAAGACCGCGCTGGAATCAGAACGCCCTGTCCCGCAGTATGATCCACGGCGGGACAGGGCGTTCGACGTTGCGTGGGGGTTCAGAAGACCGGCTGCTGCGGGCGCTTCTTCAGGTAGCCGCCCGAATCGACGCGCATCTGCATACCCGTCACCCACTTGGACTCGTCGGATACCAGGAACAGCACCATATCGGCGATATCCTCCGGTTCGACGTACGGATTGCCCATGCCGGTCGTCGCCGGAAAGCTCGGCATGGCGTCCTCGCGCGCCGGATGCTCGAGGTCGGGGCGGAACGCCCGGTACATGGCCTCGTTGTGCAACATGTCGGTGTTGACGTTGGCGGGGTGGATGGCGTTGACCCGGATCTTGTGCGGCATCAGCACCGTCCCGAGATCGTGGACGAACGAGGCGACGGTCCGCTTGGCGAAGGAGTAGCCCAGGCCGCCCGGACCGAGTGCGGGGTTGTCGGTGGTGGCGGTGGCCAGTGCCGCGATCGAGCCGGTCGCGATGATCGAACCGCCCTCGGTGAGATGTGGGAGGGCGGCCTGCACGGCGTGCACGACGCCGTTGAAGCCGACAGTGACCACATCGATGAATGCCTGTGTGCCCCGGTCGATTCCGAGTGGCGCGATGGATGCCTGCGCCACGACCGCGTCCAATCGGCCGAGGGTGGTGACGCCGTCGTCCACCGCGGACTTCAGCGCGGCGGGATCGCGAACATCGACGATCCGGGCCACCGCGCGGCGGCCCGCCTTCTCGACCAGGCGGACGGTCTCGTCCAGATCCTCGCGCCGGGCCAGGGGATAGGGATTGGTGTCGATATCCGCGCAGATGTCCACGGCGATGATGTCCGCACCCTCTTCCGCGAGGCGAATCGCGTGGGCGCGACCCTGTCCTCGCGCCGCGCCGGTGATGAACACGACCTTGTCCTGAACTCGCCCCATGGCAGGCTCCTTCCGATCCGAATGCTGCCTTGTGAGCCTAGTGACATCGCCCATGTTCAGTATTCTCAATACGGTTCAGTGGGAGAGTATTCGGCGATAGTTTCGGAAATTTCCGCTGAGTGAGATGCGGTTGAGTCAACTGAATCAATGCCACCAGTGGCTCAGCGCATCGAGATGACGCCGCATCCGGTGACGTGCCAGTCCCGCATCACCGGCCCGGATCGCGTCCAGGATGTGCTGGTGCACCTGCCGCACCTCCTCGGCGGCGCTGTCGCCCGGCAGCATCTGATCGTGAGCGGCCGCGTGCCGCCGGAACAGTTCGGTGATGATCGACCCGAACAGCGAGAGCACGGGATTGCCTGCGGCCGCGGCCAATTCGGCGTGGAACAGATCGGCCTTGCGCGGATTGCCGGTCGGCCCCTCGACCGGCCAGCGGACCGCCGCGGTGAGCCGGTCCGCGGTGTCGTTGTCCTGCGCGGCGCAACGTTCGGTCACCCGCGCGACGACGCCCAGCTCGATCGCATTGCGCACCAGACGCAGATCGTCGGCGCTCACGCCCTGGTACTCCAGGAACAGGGCCATCGTATCGATGCTCGCCTGGGGTTCGGGCGAGCAGATGATCAGCCCGCCGCCCGGACCTCGGCGCATCCGGGCCACGGAGTGGTATTCCAGGATGCGGATCGCCTCGCGCAGGACCGCGCGGCTGATCTCGTAGCGGGACAGCAGATCCGCTTCGGACCCGAGCACCATGCCGAGTTGCCAACCGCGCGCGGCGATGTCGTCGTGGATGCGGGCGGCGACGACCTCGGCCAGTTTGGCGCGCGGACCCTCGACGATCTCGGGTTCGATCACCGCTCCCGCGATCCGCGTCCCCCGGCGGACGCGATGCTTGTCGATCCAATCCGACACTCCCGCAAGGTGTCTGCCCAGCAGCGTCTCGGCGCGGGCGCCCTCGCCCGCGATCACCGACTCGACCACGGCGCGGTGGTCCCGGTGCGAGTCGCGTTTCGCGGCCAGCATCTCGGTCCGCGAAATGCGCCGGGAGGTGTGTGCGTATCGTCCGGTGAGGCGGGTGAGCACATCGATGAACAGATGCAATGCCGGATTACCGGACATCTGCCCGAGCAGCGTATGCAGCGGGTCGTCCAGGATGGCGGGTTCGGCCAGCAGGCTCTGCTCGATGTCCAGATGCGCACGCAGCGTGGTGATTCCGTCCTCGCTGATGCGATCGGCGGCGAGGCGGGCCGCGAGCGGTTCGAGCAGCAGCCGCGCCTCCAGCAGATCGTCCACGCCGGTGCCGACGTACTCCAGGTAGATCACGATGGCCCGGGTGGCCGGCCCGGCATCGGGTGCGCACACGAACAGGCCACCGTTCGGGCCGCGCCGCATCCGCGCGACCTGGTGATGTTCGACCAGCCGCACCGCCTCGCGCAGCACCGCCCGGCTCACTCCGAACCGCTCGCGCAGGCCCACCTCCGAGCCGAGCAGCTCACCCACCGGCCAGCCGCGGCGGATGACCGTCTCCTCGAGTTGCCGCGCGACCTGCGCGGCGAGTTTGCCTACGGGCAGGCCGGATTCGACCCCGGACTCGGGGCCGGGGTCAGCGGGGTCGAACTCGATGGCGGTCGACATGTGGGCCCATTCCTCGCGCGAAACCGGTTGTTCAGGACAGCAATTCGAGGATGGTCGCGTTGGCGGTGCCGCCGCCCTCGCACATCGTCTGCAGGCCGTAGCGCAGGCCCTGCCGACGCATCTGCGCCAGCAACCGGGTCATCAGGATGGCACCCGACGCGCCGAGTGGATGGCCGACGCCGATCGCGCCGCCGAGCGGGTTGACTCGCTCCGGATCGGCCCCGGTTTCCGCCAGCCAGGCCAGGGGAACCGGCGCGAACGCCTCGTTGACCTCGAAAACGCCGATATCGTCGATGCTCAGCCCGGCCCGCCGCAGCACCTTCTCGGTGGCGGGGATCGGTCCGGTGAGCATCATGACCGGGTCGGCGCCGCTGACCGCGCCACTGTGGTATCGCGCGATCGGCGTCAGGCCGAGCTGCGCGGCGCGTTCGGGCGTGGTGATCAGCAGCGCGGCAGCGCCGTCCGCGATCTGCGAGGAGTTACCGGCATGGATGAGACCGTCGGGCTTGAACGACGGCTTCAGCTTGGCGAGTGTCTCCACGGACGTGCCGCGGCGCAGACCCTCGTCGACGGTGAACTTCGTACCCTCGACATCCACCGGGACGACGTGATCGTCGAAGACGCCCGCATCGATCGCGGCGGCGGCCTTGGCATGAGACCGGGAGGAGAACTCATCGAGCTGGGTGCGGCTGAAACCCCAGCGCTCGGAGATCAGTTCCGCGCCGATGCCCTGGCTGAACTCGACGTTGCCGTAGCGCGCCAGCGCCTTCGGGCCGTAGGGCTGGCCGGTGGTGCGGTGCGAGCCGAGCGGGACGCGGGTCATCGTCTCCACGCCGCCCGCGACGACCAGGTCGAGCTGTCCGGCCATGACCGCGTGCGCGGCCTGGTCGATCGCTTGCTGGCTCGACCCGCAGGCCCGGTTGATCGTGACGCCGGGAACATGTTCGGGCCACCCCGCCGCGAGCACCGCGAAACGTCCGATATTGCTGGACTGATCACCGATCTGGGTGACGCATCCCCAGATCACGTCGTCGACGGTGCCCGGATCGATGCCGGTGCGTTCGGCGAGGGCGACGAGCACCTCGGCCGACAGATCGGCGGCGTGCACCGGGCCCAGCGTGCCGTTGCGCTTGCCGATCGGCGTGCGCACGGCCTCGACTATGACGGCTTCTCTCATGAAATCTGTCCTCTCGCTTGCGAATACATCTCGCGGTTGGGGGCCTGGGCGGGGATCGCTGCTCCGCCGGCGATCAGTGTGTCCGCGTTCTCGATTTCCCAGTCTCGCAAGACCTGCGCGGTATCCGCACCGACCTGCGCCGCCGTGGCGCCCGGGGTCGCGGGCGTAGCCGAGAACCGGGGCGCGGCGTTGGGCTGGACGACGCCGTCTCGGGTCAACAGACTGCCGCGGGCGGCCAGATGGGGGTGCCGGGCGGCCTCGGTGAGCCCGAGGACCGGCGCGACGCAGGCGTCGGTGCCCTCGAACAGTTCGGCCCATTCATCCCGGGTCCGCTCGGCGAACCGTTGTGCCAGTTGGGATCTCAGCTTCGGCCAGGTCGAGCGGTCGTGCTGGCGTTCGGGGTCGACGTCGAGGTCGAGCAGTTGGATGAGCTGCCGGTAGAACTTGGCCTCGAGCGCGCCCACGGCCATGTACCGGCCGTCGCTGGTCGCGTAGACGGCGTAGAACGGCCATCCGCCGTCGAGCTGATTGACGCCGCGTTCGTCGGTCCACGCACCGCGGGCCAGTTTGGCAAGCGGGCTCGCCAGCAGATGGGTGGTGCCGTCCACGATGGCCGCGTCCACCACCTGACCCTGACCGGTGCGCTGCGCGGCGTGCAGTGCCGCGAGGATGCCGATCACCAGATAGCAGGAGCCGCCGCCGAAGTCGCCGAGCAGATTCAGCGGAATCTGCGGCGGCCCACCGGCATCGCCGATCGCGCCGAGCGCTCCGGTCAGCGCGATGTAGCCGATATCGTGCCCGGCGGCCATCGCCAGCGGCCCGTCTTGACCCCAGCCCGTCATCCGGCCGTAGACCAGCCGGGGATTACGGGCGAGGCATTCGTGCGGGCCGATGCCGAGGCGTTCGGTGACACCCGGCCGGAAACCCTCGATCAGCACGTCGGCGCGATCGACCAGCCCCAGCACGGTCGCCGCGCCGTCGGGATGTTTGAGATCGACGACGATCGAACGCTTTCCGCGATTGACCACATCGGCCGGGCCGCCCGCGTCCGCCTCGCTCATTCGCTCGGGGCGGTCGACGCGCACGACCTCCGCGCCGAGATCCGCGAGCAGCATTCCGGCGAACGGTCCGGGACCGATACCGCCGAGTTCGACGATCCGGCATCCCGCGAGGGGACCCGTGGTCATGATCGCGCTCCCGTTCGCCCGGACATCAGCGACCCCGCCAGACCGGTGCGCGCTTCTCGGCGAACGCCGTCGCGCCTTCTTTGGCATCCTCGGAGGCGAACACCGGCGCGGCGATCTCGGCCGATTGCGCCCAGCCCTCCGCGAGCGTCCAGTCGGCGGTCGAACGCGCGATCTGCTTGGTCGCCGCGACGGCCAGCGGACCGTTGGCGCCGACGAGCTGGGCCAGTTCCAACGCACCGGCGAGGGCGCCGCCCTCGTCGGTGAGCCGGTTGATCAGGCCGACCTCGGCGGCGCGCTCCGCGGTGATGGGCTCACCGGTCAGCAGCAGTTCCATGGCGATGGCGAACGGGACGCGGCGGGGGAGTTGCAGCGCGGCGCCACCACGGGCGACCAGCGAACGTTTCACCTCGGGGACGCCGAATCGCGCGGTGCGCGAGGCCACCACGAGATCGCAAGCCAGCAGCAGCTCGAAGCCGCCGGCCAGGGCCCAGCCCTCGACCGCGCCGATGAGCGGCTTGCGCGGCGGCGTCTCGGCGATCCCGCACAGCCCGCGGCCCGGGATGGCCGGGCTCTCGCCGCGCAGCCACGCCTTCAGATCCATTCCCGCACTGAACGTTCCGCCCGCGCCGGTCAGCACGCCGACCCACAGTTCGGAGGACTCGTCGAGTTCGTCCACCGCGGCGGCGACCTGGGCGCCGACGGCGCCGTTCAGCGCGTTCTTGACCTCGGGGCGGTTGATCGTGATGACCATGACCGGGCCGCGCCGCTCCAGCAGCACCTCGTCGGACACTGTTCCTCCTTTATGCCGATCCGGTCGGCTAGTGATATTGAGATTCCTGATCGGTATGATCAGGTCACTCTTTGCAGGGGGGTCTTCATAAGTTAGCATCCAATATCGATAAAAGCGTATACTCAATTAAGGTAGGGTGACGGCGGTCCCGCATCTCGGCGCGACGCTCGATCCGGTGACACGCGTCCTGCCGGGAGGAGAATCGATGCGTCGCACGTTGTTCACCCAGGACCACGACGACTTCCGGAGTCTGGTCCGCGACTTCCTGACGCGCCGGGTCGTACCGGAGTACGAGGAATGGCGCAAGGTGGGCCTGGTTCCACGCGAGTTGTTCACCGCCATGGGCGAACTCGGCATCATCGGCACCTCGGTGCCGGAAGAGTACGGCGGCGGCGGGCAGCGGGACTACCGCTACAACGTCGTCATCCAGGAGGAGACCGCACGGGCCGGGGTGACCCTCGGCGGCCTGCGCACCCATCTGGACGTCGTGGTCCCCTATTTCCTCGGGCTGGCCGACGAGGCCCAGCGCAAGCGGTGGTTGCCGGGAATCGCGTCGGGGGAGTTGTACACGGCCATCGCGATGAGCGAGCCGGGCACGGGCTCGGATCTGGCCGGCATCGCCACCAAAGCGGTGCGCGAAGACGACCATTACATCCTCAACGGCGCGAAGACATTCATCACCGGCGGCTACCACGCCGATCTGATCATCGTCGCCGCCCGGACCTCACACGACCCGGACAACCGCCGCGCGGGCATGACCCTGATGGTGGTGGAGAAGGGGATGCCCGGCTTCACCGTGGGTCGCAAGCTCGAGAAGATCGGCCTGCCGACCCAGGACACCGTCGAGCTGTCCTTCGATCAGGTTCGCGTGCCGGTGGAGAACCGGCTCGGCGAGGAGGGCGCGGCGTTCTCCTACCTCGGCCGCAATCTCGCTCAGGAACGACTGGCCATCGCCGTCGGCGCGGTGGCGCAGACTCGCGCGGCGATCGAACTCACCTTGACGTACGTGCGGGACCGGATCGCCTTCGGCAAACCCGTCGCGTCCTTCCAGAACACCAAGTTCGAACTCGCTGCAGTGTCAACGGAACTCGAAGCCGCACAAGCCCTTCTGGACTCGGCCATCGCGGCGCTGATCGCCGGTGAGCTGGACCCGGCCGACGCCGCCAAGACCAAACTGTTCTGCACCGAAGTGCAGGGCCGGGTGATCGACCGGTGCCTGCAGTTGCACGGCGGCTACGGCTACATCCTCGAATCGCCGATCGCGCGGCTGTACGCCGACGCCCGGGTGACCCGCATCTACGGCGGTACCAGCGAGGTTCTCAAGACCATCGTCAGCAAATCCCTCGGACTATAAGGAGTTCGCATGCAAATCGACGGTTCGTCGGCACTGATCACCGGCGGTGCGTCCGGCCTGGGCCTGGCCACTGCACGCCGGATCATCGAGCGTGGCGGCCGGGTCGTCCTGGCCGACATCTCGCAGGAGCAGGGCGAGAAGGCGGTCGCCGAGTTGGGCTCGGTGGCACGGTTCGCGCGCGCGGACGTCACGGACGAGCAGGGTGTGCAGGCCGCGCTCGACCTCGCCGCGGAGCACGGGCCGCTGCGTTTCGTGGTGCACTGCGCGGGCCGCGGCGGCGACCGCACCCGCATCATCGACCGGGATCGCAAGCCCGGCGAGCTGGACACCTTTGCCGAGGTCATCCGCGTCAACCTGGTCGGCACCTACAACGTGCTGCGCCTGGGCGCGGCGGCGCTGGCCGCCAACGAGGTCGTCGACGGCGACCGTGGCGCGATGGTGCTGACGGCGTCGGTGGCCGCGTTCGACGGTCAGATCGGGCAGACCTCCTACACCGCCGCCAAGGCTGGTGTGCACGGGATGACCCTGGTGGCCGCGCGCGACCTGGCCAGCTGGAACATCCGGGTGAACACCATCGCCCCGGGCATCATGGACACCCCCATGCTCGGCCGCCTGCGTTCGGACATCCGCGAGAGCCTCGCGGCCACCGTCCCGCACCCCAAGCGCCTGGGTGAGCCCGACGACTTCGGCCGTCTCGCGGTCGAGATGCTGGAGAACCCCTACCTCAACGGCCAGACGATCCGTCTCGACGGAGCCATCCGCATGGCCCCGCGCTGAGTGGGGACGACGAGATGAATACCGACACCACCGAGACCGACGAGCAGTTCCGGGCCCGGCTGCGCGCCTTCCTCGACGAGCACCGGCCCGGTCGCGGGGAGAGGGGGGGAAAGGGGGGGTTGGCGTGGTGGGAAGGG
>CBJNFW010000003.1:0-93791 GCA_966435935.1 uncultured Nocardia sp. | reverse complement strand
TCGGTTCCGGCGATGGCCTTCAGTTGCCGCTTGAAATCATCGAGCGTAGGCGGCTGCGCGCGGTCCTCGCTCACTCCCTCGGCGGGCACGACGACGCGATAGATACCCTCCCCGAACGGCCCGATGCCGAATCGCTTGTTGATCTCGCGCACCTCGGTCACCTTGGCGATGACCTCATCCTGCGGCACACCCACTTCCATCTCGCCCAGCAGCGTCTCGGTCCTCGACGGTTCCCCCGGGAACCCGACGCCGAGCAGTTTGCGCACCGTGCTGCGCCCGCCGTCACAGCCGACCAGGTACCGCGACCGCAACCGCCGGCCGTCGGCCAGTTCGACGGTCACGCCGTCGTCGTCCTGCTCGAAACCGGCCACCGCACAGCCGCGCCGGACCTGCGCACCCAGCTCGACCGCATGGTCCACGAGCAGTTGATCGATGACCGGCTGCGGGATGCCGAGCACATAGGCGTGCGCGGAATCGAGCCCCTCGGGCGAGGGTCTGGTGATGGCGGCGAAGAATCCGCCGACCGGATGCTGCTTTCCGCGTTCGAGGAAACGGTCCAGCAGCCCGCGCATGGCCATCACCTCGATACTGCGAATATGCAGACCGAGCGCGCGCACGAACGGCACGGGTTCGGGCTCGGCCTCCACCACCAGAACGCGCACATCGTGCAGCCGCAATTCGGCGGCCAGCATCGCGCCGGTCGGCCCGCACCCGGCAATGATCACATCGAACATGAACCACCCATTCGCCCAGTCCTCCACCATCCAGTCGCCCGCTCCGGTGCGAGTCGCGCGCGCCTCGTGAATTCCGGATTTCCGCAGGTTCTGGCTTCGGCCGCCCATTGTGCGGCATCCACCGGGCCTTGCCGCAAGCCCCGGTGTGCGATATATGTTGAAAGGGGAGGGAGTTGGTCCGTTGTTCTCGGGCTCTCAGCGGGCGGCGAACTTGTCCCGGGCCGCCTCGGTGACCGGTGTGAAGAGATTGACCAGGTTGCCGTCCGGATCGCGCAGCAGCAGGGCCCGATTCCCCCACGGCATGGTCGTCGGCTCATTGACGAAATCAATTGTCTCGGAGCGCAATCGGGAATACTCGGCGTCGACGTCGGGTACCAGGAATTCGATGATCGCCGTGTGGTTGTCGGCCGGGCGTGCGCTGCCCGCGGCGAAAAGCGCCACCGTGCGGGTACTTCCGATGGCGAGCGTTCCGGCCGGAGTGACGATTTCGGCGAAATCTTCTGTGTACCAAGTGCTTTCGAATCCGGTGACGAGCCGGTAGAACTCGGCCAGACGACGGACGTCATCGGTGATGAGACGGATCGATACGAGGTTCATGCGCATGTCCTTCGGTCGCTGCCGGGGGTGAATCCCCCGGCTTCCGCCACGCTAGAGGCACAAGCGGACAGGATCGGTCCGCTGGGTCGGGCCGCCGTGGGCGTACGGTGGAAGCCCGTGGACCTACGGATCTTTACTGAACCCCAGCAAGGCGCAACCTACGACGATCTCCTGAAGGTCGCCAAGACCACCGAGGATGCCGGATTCGACGCGTTCTTCCGGTCCGATCACTTTCTGAAGATGGGTGAGGTGTCCGGGCTGCCCGGCCCCACCGACGCGTGGATCACCCTGGCCGGTCTGGCCCGCGAGACCTCGCGCATCCGGCTCGGCACGCTGGTCACCGCCGCGACCTTCCGGCACCCGTCGGTGCTGGCGATCTCGGTGGCGCAGGTGGACCAGATGTCCGGCGGCCGGGTCGAATTCGGCCTCGGCTCGGGCTGGTTCGCCGATGAGCACACCGCCTACGGCATCGAGCTGTACGAGGTGAAGGAACGCTTCGACCGGTTCGCCGAACAGCTCGAGGTCATCACCGGCCTGTGGGAGACGCCCGAAGGCGAGAGCTTCGACTACGCTGGCAAGCACTACCGGCTGGAGAACGCCCCGGCGCTGCCCAAGACGACGCAGCGCCCGCGTCCGCCGGTGATCATCGGCGGTTCCGGCAAGAAGCGCACGCCGGAGCTGGTCGCTCGCTTCGCTCAGGAGGTGAACCTGCCGTTCGTCGACGCCGCGACGGCCAAGGCGCAGGGTGAGCGGGTGGACGCGGCGGCGCGGGCGATCGGCCGGGATCCGGGTGAGATCATCCGCTCGGCCGCGCAGGTGCTGTGCACCGGCCGCGACGATGTCGAAATCACCCGTCGCGCAACGGCGATCGGCCGTGAACTGGACGAGATGCGACAGAACGGCCTGGCCGGGTCGGCGGCGGAGATCGTCGACAAGATCGGCCGCTATCGCGAGCAGACCGGCATCAGCCGGGTGTATCTGCAGGTGCTGGACCTGTCCGATCTCGATCACATCGAATTCGTCGCCTCGGAGATCGCGCCGCAATTGGACTGAACCGTACGGCCGGGGTCCGGTTCGAATTCGACCGAGGCCCAGGTCTTTTCGATCCGCGGACGTGAAATGCCGCGGCCCCGCACCCGATTCGTGAGTGCGGGGCCGCGGCGTTCGCTCGCGTGATCAGCCGACCGGAACGGGTTCGGACTCCCGCGCGGACTCGCGCTCACGCTCCTGCAACGCCCGCAGCTTCGTGCCCTCGACGTCGATATCGGGCAGGATCCGATCCAGCCACCTGGGCAGCCACCAGGCCGAGCGGCCCAGCAGCACCAGCAGCGACGGAATCAGCACCATGCGTACCAGGAAGGCGTCGAACAGCACGCCCGCGGCGAGCGCGAAGCCCATCGACTTGGCCGTCACGTCGGGCATCATGACGAATCCGCCGAAGACCGAGATCATGATGACCGCGGCCGAGGTCACCACGCGGGCGCCGTGGTGGTAGCCCGCCACGACGGCCTCCTTCGGCGACTTGCCGTGGGTGTATTCCTCCCGCATCCGTGAGACCAGGAACACCTGGTAGTCCATGGCCAGGCCGAAGACCAGCCCGATCAGGATGATCGGCAGGAAGCTCACCAGCGGATGGGTCTCCTTGACCAGCCCGAGCTTGCCCTCCTGGAAGATCAGCACCGTCGCGCCGAAGGTGGCGGCCATCGACAACAGGAAGCCCAGGGCGGCGGTCAACGGCACCAGAATCGAGCGGAACACCAGCATCAGCAGGATGAATGCCGCCGCGGCCACGATCGCCATATAGGGCACGATCTTGCCCAGCAGCGCACTGGAGACATCCGCGTAGATCGCGGTGGTGCCGGTGATGCCGTATTCCATCCCGTACTGGGATTTGAACTGGTTCTCCGCGCTGCGCGCGTTCTTGACCAGATCCTGGGTTGCCTTGTCGTTCGGCCCGGTCTTGGGCACCGCCGACAGCCGCGCACCCGTCGAAGCCGCGTAGTCCGCAGCCTGCGTGGTCTTGTCCACGACATTCGTCATCGCCGGGGTGACGAAATCCATCCCCGGGTACGAGGCCAGCTTGTCGTGCAGCGCGGTCACCGCGGCCTGCCGCTGTGCGGGTGCGACACCGCTCAGATCCGCGACGACGGTGAGAATTCCGTTGCTACCCACGCCGAATCCCTCGGTGCGCAGGTCGTACGCCTTACGCACGGTGCTGGTGGCGGGCTGGCTGTCCTCACCGGGCAGGCCCAGACTCAGCTTGGTGGCAGGGAGAGCGAACAGACCCAGCACGACGATGCTCAGCAGCAGCGTCACCGCGGGCATCCGGCCGATCAGGCGGCCGAACCGCATACCGTTGGTGATCGAGGAGGCGTCCTCGGGATCGTGCTTGGCGACCAGCGGCAGTTTCGGCTTGAACAGGTATTTGCCGAACGCGCCCATCAGGGCGGGCAGCAGCGTCAGCGCGACCATGATCGCGAACGCCGCCGCGAGCGCGCCGCCCAGGCCCATCCAGGTCAGGAAGCTGACCCCGACGATGCTCAGCCCGCACAGCGCGATGATGACCGTCAGGCCCGCGAACACCACCGCGGAACCCGCCGTGCCGATCGCGGTGCCGGCCGCTTCCTCCGGCGAATCCTGTACCGCCAGTTCGTGTTTGTACCGCGAGACGATGAACAGCGCGTAGTCGATGGACAGCGCGATGCCGATCATCGAGGCCAGGATCGTGGTGAAGCTGGGAATGTTCGCGATCGAGGTCCCGGCCATGATCAGCGCCGAGGCCGCGCCGACGCCGACGATGCCGGTCAGGATGGGCACGAACGCGGCGAGCAGGGCGCCGAACGCGATTATCATCACGATGAAGGCCACCACGTAGCCGACCATCTCCGAGGCGCCGGTGTCGATGGCGTTGTTCTGCGCGATGGTGCCGTCCATCTCGACGGTCAGCCCGGCGCTGCGCGCGACATCGGCCACGTCGTACGCGGTCTTGCGGTCGGCGGCGGTGATATCGGAGAACTTCTTGATGCTGAACGGAACCTGAAGGTACGCAACGGTATCCGCGGGTGCGGTGGAACGGTCGCCCTTGCCCAGCACGTTCAGCGGGGCCAGGCCGCAGCGCGCGACGAACGCCGCGTCGGCGCGGTCGCCGGTGAGGCAGCCCATCTTCTCCGCGGCCGCGAGCGGATCCATCAGCGGTTTGCTGTGGTCGACGATCTTCAGCTCGCCCAGCTTTTGCACCAACTCGGTGACCGCGGCACGGTTCGCGGGGTCGGTGAGCTTCTGCCCGGCCGGTGCGCCGATCACGTAGGTCCCGGTGACGGCGTCGAAGCTGAACTGCGCCGACAGGCCGGGGAACTGTTTGTCGAGGATGTCCGTCGCCCGCTGCGACGGCAGGTTCGGGATGTTGAAGTCGTCCTTCACCGGCTTCTTCAGCCCGAGGCCGAGTCCGCCGATGATCAGGAAGATCAGTAGCCAGACCGGCAACACGATCCATTTCCGGCGATAGGCGAACTTGCCCCACCGGTAGAGGTATACGGACACGAGCGGTTTCTCCTAGCTATCGCTGGGGCGTGTGCTGGCGGATTCGTAGACAGCTCTTCCGCGGCTGCCGTGCGTGCCGCCTTCACAACGTTTTCTGCCTACCGTGCGGTAGGTAGACTACCCAGCCGTAAGCGGAGCAACAACCTCGACTTGGTCACTGTCGCCCGCGTCGCGCACCGTGGATGAGAGGATCGCAATATGGCAATGCGCAGTGCTGCCGGATCGGTCGCCGCAGGTAGAAGCACCAAGGAGGCGATTCGGGAGGCTGCGATCCGGCTGTTTTCCGCCAAGGGATTCGATCAGACGAGCCTGCGCGAGGTCGCGGATGCGGTAGGAATCACAAAGGCGTCGCTCTACTATCACTACCCCTCGAAGCTCGACCTGCTGTTCGCCGTCATCGAGCCGATATTCGACGAACTGCGGGCCAACGTCGACGCCGCCGAAGGACTCGAGCACGATCTGCCCTCGGTTCGTGAGGTGCTCACCAGGCAATTGCGAGTGCTGCTGCGGCATCGCACGGTAGGGGCGATGTGCATGCGGGACGGCGTCACGATCCTCAACGCCATCGGCGACCGCTATCCGGACCTGCTCGATATCAATCGACGGCTGTGCGTCTGGCTGGCCGGCCCCGATCCCGACGACGCGGCCATGCTGCGGGCCAGCGCGTCACTGGAATTGCTCAGTTCGGTGTTCTGGTCGCGCGAGCTCGCCCCCGGCGCCGATGACGAGCTCATCGAACGGGTGCTGTTGAACGCGGCGCTCGGCGCCCTCGGCGGGGAGTAGGACGTGCACATCTCACCGCGGGTCGACAACGCCGTCCGGATACTGCTGGAGATCGCCCGTACGCAATCCGATTCACTTGGCACGCATCATGATTCGGTGAAAGCGGAAACCATCGCGGCGGCGCAGGACATACCGCCGAAGATTCTCGAGGCGACAGCCGCGCAACTGCGCCGGGCGGGCCTGCTGACCAGCCGGCGCGGGCCCGAGGGAGGTTACCGGCTCGCGCGCCCGGCCGAGCGGATCAGCATCGCCGAGGTCATCCGCGCGGTCGAGGGGCCGCTGGCCTCGGTGCGCGGGCAGCGTCCCGAGGACGTGCGGTATTCCGGTGTGGCCGAACCGTTGCAAGAGGTTTGGATTGCGTTGCGGGTCAACATCCGCGCGGTCCTCGAGGAAGTGTCGATCGCCCAGATCGCCGAGGGTGAGCTGCCGGAATTCGTGCACACATTGACCGCCGATCCCGGTGCGTGGGCCCGGCGTCCGGCCCCCGAAGGTGCCGACGACGCAGGCGAGCGGGATCCCGCTGTGCGGCCGAACCCGTTGTGAGGGAGGGGGATCCGGTGCCGCCAGGTGTTGGTGTGCGACGTGTGCCGAATAGCGGTTTCGGTGCCGGAACGACATCGGTGGTGTAGGAAAGTGGGGCGGGTGCGCATATGGATGGGATGCCGCGATGTGCGGAGTGTCTCAGGTGCAAGGGTTCTGCGCCGGACCGCACATGAGTCCGTGCGCGCGGCCGGTCGTGTCGCCGAACCGGCCTGTGACGTGGGTGCGCCATATGTGTCCGCTCCGGGAGAAACTCCGGCGACCGTGTCGCCGGTAGACGGTAGCCTGCATCCATCATGTTGATCCGACTGCTCCGCACCTTCGCCGCACCGTATCGTGCTCAGCTGGCGGGGGTCGTCGCGCTGCAGCTGATTTCGGTGATCGCGATGCTCTACCTGCCCACGCTGAACGCCGACATCATCGATAACGGCGTCACCAGGGGCGATATCGGCTACATCTGGCGCACCGGGCTGTGGATGCTGCTGGTCTCGGGCGTGCAGATCCTCGCCTCGGCGACCTCGGTCTACCTCGGCGCGCAGGCCGCGATGGGCGCCGGGCGCGATATGCGCGCCGCGCTGCTGCACCGGGTGGGCACCTTCTCCGCCAGGGAGGTCGGGCTGTTCGGCGCGCCCTCGCTGATCACCCGCAACACCAACGACGTTCAGCAGGTGCAGCTGCTGGTCGTGATGAGTGTGACCATCCTGGTGATGGCGCCGATCATGTGCGTCGGCGGCATCGTCATGGCGCTGAAACAGGCCCTGGGGTTGTCCTGGATCCTGCTGGTCGCGGTGCCGGTGCTGGCCCTGACGATGGCGGTGATCATCTCCCGGATGGTGCCCGGTTTCCGGGCCGTGCAGTCCCGCATCGACGGAGTGAATCGTGTTCTGCGCGAACAGATCACGGGTATCCGGGTGGTGCGCGCCTTCGTCCGCGAGCGGCACGAGACGGCGCGATTCGACCTCGCCAACACCGATCTGACCAAGGCGTCGCTGTACGTCGGGCGGTTGAGCGCGCTGATGTTCCCCGCGGTCATGCTGATCAGCAACGTCACCACGGTGGCGGTGCTGTGGTTCGGCGGGCACGCGATCGACGACGGAACCATGCAGGTCGGCTCGCTGACCGCGATGCTGGCCTACATCATGCAGATCCTGATGGCCGTGATGATGGCCTCGTTCCTGGCTATGATGGCCCCGCGCGCGGCGGTCTCGGCCGAACGCATCTCCACGGTGCTGGCCACAGAGTCCTCGGTGGTTCCGCCCCGGCAGCCGCGAACCTTCGGCCGCGATCCCGGTTCGGTGGAATTCGCCGCGGCCGAATTCACCTTCCCCGGTGCGCAGGAACCGGTGGTGCGCGATGTGCGGTTTCAGGTCGAGCCGGGGCAGACCGTCGCGATCGTGGGCTCGACCGGTGCGGGCAAGTCCACGTTGATCAACCTCGTTCCGCGCCTGATCGATGTGACCGCCGGGGAGGTCCTGGTCGGCGGCGTCGACGTGCGGCAGCTCGATCTGGATGTGCTGCGCGCCCAGATCGGCCTGGTCCCGCAGAAGGCGTACCTGTTCACCGGCACGATCGCCGATAATCTGCGCTACGGCAAACCCGAGGCCACCGACGCGGAGTTGTGGCACGCCCTCGAGATCGCCCAGGCGGCGGACTTCGTGCGGGCCATGCCGCAGCAGTTGCAGACGCCGATGGCGCAGGGCGGCACCACGGTGTCGGGCGGTCAGCGCCAGCGTCTCGCGATCGCCCGCGCGCTGGTGCGCAGACCCCGGATCTACCTGTTCGACGACTGCTTCTCCGCACTCGACGTCGCCACCGACGCGCGGGTGCGCGAGGCATTGCGGCCGGAGACCGCCGACGCGGCGGTGATCACTGTGGCACAACGGATTTCGACGGTCCGCGAGGCCGATCGGATCATCGTGCTGGAGGACGGCGCGGTGGTCGGGCAGGGTACCCACGACGAACTGCTGCGCGAGTGCGGTGAGTACCGCGAGATCGTGGAATCGCAGTACAGCCCGGAGGAGGCCGCGCGATGAGACCCGGTATGCCCGGTCCGGGCGCACCCGGAACCAAGGCGAAATCCTTCGGCCCTTCGCTGAAGCGGCTGCTGCGGCGCCTGGCGCCGGACCGGATCCTGGTCACGGTGATCCTGGTGCTCGCGGTGATCGCGGTCGTGCTCAATACCCTCGGCCCGCAGATTCTCGGCCGGGCCACCAACCTGATCTTCGACGGCGTGATCGGCAAACAGCTGCCCGCCGGTCTGACCAAGGATCAGGCGATCGCCGGCCTGCGCGAGCGCGGCGAGAGCCGCATGGCCGACATGCTGGCCGGAATGGACGTGATTCCCGGCACCGGCGTGGATTTCGGCGCGGTCGGCCGGGTGCTGCTGGTGGTGCTGGTGCTGTACATCTGCGCCGGAGTGTTCGGCTGGTTGCAGGGATATCTGCTCACCACGGTGATCAACCGGGTGATCAAGCGGCTGCGCGCCGAAGTCGAGGACAAGATCCACCGGCTGCCGCTGAGCTATTTCGACAACAATCCGCGCGGTGATCTGCTCAGTCGCGTCACCAACGACGTGGACAACATGTCGCAGAGCCTGCAGCAGACGCTGAGCCAGATGGTGACCTCGGTGCTTACGGTGATCGGCATCCTGATCATGATGTTCTGGATCTCGCCGCTGCTGGCGCTGATCGCGCTGCTCACCGTGCCGGTCGCGGTGGTGGTGACCGCGCAGATCGCCAAACGCTCCAAACCGCATTTCATCAACCAGTGGAAGTACACCGGCCTGGTCAACGCGCAGGTCGAGGAGGCGTACACCGGGCACGAGGTGGTCACGGCGTTCGGCCGGATGAGCGAGGTGGGCCGGGAGTTCGATCAGCGCAACGACAAGCTCTACGAGGCGAGTTTCCGGGCGCAGTTCATCTCCGGGCTGATCATGCCGGTGATGATGTTCGTCGGGAACCTCAACTACGTGCTCATCGCCGTGGTCGGCGGGTTGCGGGTGGCTTCGGGCAGTCTGTCCCTGGGTGAGGTGCAGGCGTTCATCCAGTACTCGCGCGGGTTCAGCCAGCCGCTCACGCAGATCGGCTCCATGATCAACCTGCTGCAGTCGGGGGTGGCCTCGGCCGAGCGGATCTTCGAGATCCTCGATGCGCCCGAGCAGATCGCCGATCCGGTGCGGGAGGATCCGCGTCCGGTCGATCGCGGCCGGGTGGCGTTCGAGGACGTGTCCTTCCGGTACGAGGCCGACAAGCCGATCATCGAGAACCTTTCGCTGGTCGCCGAGCCCGGACACGTGGTCGCCATCGTCGGCCCGACCGGTGCGGGCAAGACCACGCTGGTGAATCTGCTGGAGCGGTTCTACGAGGTGGACGAGGGCGTCATCAGCATCGACGGCGTCGATATCACCCGCCTGACCCGCGATCACCTGCGGTCGCGGATCGGCATGGTGTTGCAGGACACCTGGTTGTTCGGCGGCACGATCCGGGAGAACATCGCGTACGGCAATCCGGAGGCGAGCCAGGAGGAGATTCTCGAGGCCGCCCGCGACGCCTTCGTCGACCGTTTCGTGCACTCGCTGCCCAACGGCTACGACACGGTGATCGACGAGGAGGGCTCGGGGGTCAGCGCCGGGGAGAAGCAGCTCATCACCATCGCCCGCGCGTTCCTGGCCAAACCGTCGATCCTGATCCTGGACGAGGCCACCAGCTCGGTCGACACCCGCACCGAACTGCTGGTCCAGAACGCGATGGCGGCGCTGCGCCGCGACCGCACGAGTTTCGTTATCGCGCACCGTCTTTCGACCATTCGCGATGCCGACCTGATCATAGTCATGGATTCCGGCCGCATCGTGGAACAGGGCACCCACACCGAACTGCTGGCCACCCGAGGGCACTACTACCAGCTCTACCGCGCCCAGTTCGCCGGCGCCGCGACCGACCAGGACCTGGAGGATTCACTCGACGCGGTGTAGGACTTGATGGGCACCCCGACGAGGTTGCTCGTTGACCAAATTCATTCTCTCGATACGCAATACGTCCACGAACCGGTCGATTTTCTTCCGCGACTGGAGAGGGAGGCTCTGGAACACGCCATACGGCGTTATCTCGGGCTTTGACCAGGGGGACCGGCCGTGGCGGCGGCGCCGGCGCGGCCTGGCAGTATTGCGGCGTGGCTGATCCCGCTGATTTCTCGTTCTCCATCGGTACCCGGCTTCCGGGGCGGCACGGGCGGTCGGGGGTGTTGCGGACGCCGCACGGGAGTATTTCCACGCCGGCGTTCATTCCGGTGGGGACGAAGGCGACCGTGAAGGCGGTGCTGCCGGAGACGATGCGGGAGATCGGGGCGCAGGCGTTGCTCGCCAATGCCTACCATCTGTATCTGCAGCCGGGGTCGGACATCGTGGACGAGGCGGGCGGGTTGAGCCGGTTCATGAACTGGCCGGGCCCCACTTTCACCGACAGCGGCGGATTTCAGGTGATGTCGCTGGGGGTCGGCTTCAAGAAGGTGCTCGCCATGGAAGCCGTCGGGGTGCAGAGCGACGATGTGATCGCCAAGGGGAAAGAACGTCTGGCGGTCGTGGACGACGACGGCGTCACCTTCCGGTCGCATCTGGACGGGTCGAAACATCGCTTCACTCCCGAGGTGTCGATGGGTATCCAACATCGGCTGGGCGCGGACATCATGTTCGCCTTCGACGAGCTGACCACATTGTTCAATACCCGTGGCTACCAGGAGAAGTCGCTGGCGCGCACGCACGAGTGGGCGCAGCGCTGCATCGATGAGCACGAGCGGCTCACCGCCGAACGCGCCCATCGGCCGTATCAGGCGCTGTTCGCGGTGATCCAGGGCGCGCAATACGAGGATCTGCGCCGCAAGGCATGTCGCGATCTGGAAGCGTTGCGCGGAAGCGGCGGAACGAGTTTCGACGGTTACGGTATCGGCGGCGCGCTGGAGAAACACAATCTCGGCACGATCGTCGGCTGGTGCTGTGACGAACTGCCCGAGGACAAACCGCGTCATCTGCTCGGCATCAGCGAACCGGAGGATTTCTTCGTCGCCATCGAGAACGGCGCGGACACCTTCGACTGCGTCAACCCCTCCCGGGTCGCCCGCAATGCCGCGATCTATGTCCCCGAAGGCCGTTTCAACATCAACACGAGCCGCTTCCGCCGCGATTTCACCCCGATCGACGAAAACTGCGACTGCTACACCTGCAGGCATTACACCCGTGCCTATATCCACCACCTGTTCAAGGCGAAGGAAATGCTGGCCGCCACCCTCTGCACAATTCACAACGAGCGCTTCACCATTCGCCTCGTCGACGATATCCGCGCCGGTATCGACGGCGGCTACTACGACGAATTCAAAGCCGATGCGCTCGGGCGCTGGCAGGGGCGCATCACAGCGCCCACGACGTGAGTCGCCGACTCGCCCAGCATCTTCGGACTCGGGACGATTTTCCAGGTGAGCGCTACTGCTCAGTTCATCGCAGCAAGATGGCGAGTATGTCGGGTGCGGTGAAGCGTCGCCCGTAGGAGCTGTTGTCGTACTGGCGGAGGACATCGGCGGCGACCAGTTGGGCCACCAAGGTTCTGGCGCGGGCTGGGGTCACGTCGAGGTGCTGACTCACGTTGCGAATGGTGAAGATCGGTTGGGCGAGTGCGTAATCAACCAGTCGCACAGCGTTTTCCGCGCGCAAACCGGCCTTGCGCACCCTGGTCTTCAGTTCGTGCTGCACCCGCATCAGGTCCGTGAGTTGCCTCCCGGTGGAATTCGCCGCCGCGCCCACACCCGTTGCGAAGAATTTGATCCATCCATCCCAATCGCCCTTCGTGCTGACCGCGAGCAGGCGGTCGTAGTACTCGGCGCGGCGGGCTTCGAACCAGGGGGAAACCGTGAGCGTCGGTTCCGACAGCACTCCCGACATGTGCAACTGCAGCACGATGAGCAGGCGACCGATACGCCCGTTGCCGTCGTTGAACGGATGCAGGGTTTCGAACTGATAGTGCGCCATCCCCGCTCGCACCAGGGGATCGATCGCATCGCCGGGGTGCATGAGCCAGTCGATGCAGTCTCGAACCCGGCCTTCGAAATCGATACCTGGGGGTGGTGGAATGAACCGAGCATCGCGCACGTGCGCGCCACGGTGGCTACCGATCACCACCTGTGAGGTTCGGATACGTCCGGCTTGGCTGGTATCGGCGGATGTGCCGTCGACCAGGATTCCCTGCATCGACTCGAGCATCCCGATGGTGAGTGGCCGTCCGTCGTCGACCCAAGCGAACGCATGCTCGGCCGCGATGACGTAGTTGAAGACCTCCCGCATCGCCGCATCGGCCGGACGCTCGTCGGCATCCACGCCCAGCACCTCCTCCAGTGGTGCGTAGGTTCCTTCCAGGGCGGAGGTGCTCTGTGCCTCCTGTCGCAGTGTGGGCTGGCGCAACAATGCCGGGTTGGGTAGCTGGCGGGCGGATGCGTCCAGTGCAGCCAGGGCGGCTCGAGCGTTCGCGACCGCGTTGAACGTTGGCGTGCTCAGCTCGGGAGTCTCGGTGGGTAGCTGTTCTGGGACGAACGCGACATGGGACCACGACCCCCACCGCTGGTCCGTTCCATTTATGGGCACAAGGAAGCCCGTAGGGCTGTCGGCGAACATTTCGGGGTGCACAATGAAAGTGTATGCCCACTTCTGTTGCTTTTTGGGCATACACCGCATGTGGATGGCTGCTTTTGTTGCTTTTAGGGCTGATTTTCGCCCTGAAGCGCAACACTGTGGCAGCAGGGACGAGGCAGGCGGTCCGTGTACTGGGACCGGGATCGATGTCGGGTGGTCGTTTGTAATTCTGATCAGCTGTACAACGCCGGGCGGTCCAACGGGCCGTAGCTCGGCTCGCGCTTCTTCAGGAAGGCGATGCAGCGGTAGCTGATCGGCATGACGATGACCTCGCAGAGGGTCTTCCAGATGAAGCCCACCAGAACGTAATTCAGGAACGCGCCCCAGGTGTTGATGCCGATGGCGGTCGCGGCGATCGAGCAGAAGATCAGGGTGTCGCCGAATTCGCCCGCGACGGTGGAGCCCAGCAGGCGGGCCCACAGATGCTTCTCCTTGGTGCGTTCCTTGATCAGGACCAGCGTCACCGAGTTCAGGAACTGGCCGACGACGTATCCGGCCAGGCCCGCGGCGACCAACTGCGGGGTGGTCCCGGCGACGGTGCGGAAGGCGTCCTGGTTGCTGTAGAAGTCGGCCGCGGGCAGGCCGATGGCGATCCAGAAGCACAGCACCATCAGCGCCAGCATGCCGAAGCCGTAGTAGATGGTCCGGCGGGCGGCCTTGAAGCCGTACACCTCACTGAGGATGTCGCCGATAACGTAGGCCAAGGGGAATAGGAAGAACGCGCCGTCGGTGGTGATCGGCAAGATCTCGAGCGGTCCGAGGGACAGATGGTGCCCGCCGAAGAATTGGACGCCCTTGGTGGCGCAGATGTTCGAGATCATCAGGGTGGTGGTGAAGAGCACCACGATCAGGGTGTAAGGACTCCCCACGGCCCGGGCGAACGACGCGTGTTCGGCCGCGGGGTGTCCAGACTCGTCGATTTCCGGCGTTTGTCTTGTTTCGCTCACGAGGTACTGACGATACCGGGAGCAGGGTGACTTCGAATAGGCTGGACGAATGACGAATCCCGGCGATTCCGACGAGTGGTGGAAGCAGTACGGCGGCGAAGGTGTGTCGTCGGAGTCGGGGGGCCATCCGTCCGCGCCGCCGCCTCCGCCGTCCTACAACTCGAATCCGCAGTACCCGGCCGCGCCGCCGCCACAGGCGCAGTCGTATCCGAGCTATCCCCAGCAGCCGGTGCCGCAGCAGCCCTACCCCGCGCCCGGATATCAGCCCTACGGCGGCTATCCGCCGGTGCGCAGCTCGAACGGTATGGCCATCGCCTCGCTGGTCACCTCGCTGGCCGGCCTGGCGACCTGCGGTGTGACCTCGATCGTCGGGGTGATCCTGGGATTCGTCGCGCTGAACCAGATCAGGCAGCGCAATCAGGACGGCCGCGGCATGGCATTGGCCGGAATCTGGATCGGGATCGGGATCATCGTCCTGGTCATCGCCTACTTCGTCATCGTCTTCGTCGTCATCGCGAACAGTTCTTCGAACACCTATTGAGCGCCGGGACAACGACGAGGGGCGCACCCGTGATCGGATGCGCCCCTCGGTATTTCGCCGTGAGCCGGGTCGTCGGTCTCAGCCCTTGATGACCTGGGTGCCGCCGGCGATCCGGTCGTGCCAGCCCTGCTTGATGGGGGACTGCTCGACGGTGACCATCATGACGATGATGATGACCAGCGCGGCGATCTCCCCGATGCAGAACAGCAGGTTGCAGACCGCGTACAGGTTGCGGATCAGCGCCTGCTGGAAATCGGGCTTCGGCGCGCCGTTCGGCCCCAGGACCCGGAGCCCGAGGATCTTCTTCCCGAGCGTGTAGCCCTGCGTGGACTCCATCAGCACGTAGTACAGCACGCCCACCAGGCCCAGGAGCAACCCGCCGACCAGTTCACCGGCGATATTGGTGCCCATACCCAGCCGGATGAGGAAGAAGAAGATGTATCCCGGAATCGCGACGATGATGCTGTCGATCACGCGCGCGCCGATCCGGGTGCCCAGATCACCGGGCTGCGTCCCCGGCGGCAGACCCGGAATCGAGGGCGCCCCGGGAAAACCGGGCGCACCCGGCGCGCCGTATCCCGGCTGTTGACCGTAGGGCTGCTGTTGACCGTAAGGCTGCTGCTGCCCGTAGGGATCCTGCTGCGGATACGGCTGTCCGCCGGTTTGCTGCCCGTACGGCTGCTGCTGTCCGTAAGGGTTCTGCGGTGCCCCCTGCGGATACGGCTGTCCCCCCTGCGGGTACGGTTGCTGGCCGTACGGCTGCTGCTGCTGTCCGTAGTCCGGCTGGCCCGGGTAGGGCTGACCGGCCTGCGGGTACGGCTGACCGTACGGCTGGCCGCCCTGGCCCTGGGGGTATTGGTTGGGGTCGTACCCACCGCTTGTCATATTTCGCGTAGTCCTCGTAGAAGTGGTCGTGGCTTCGGACTCGGCGTACGTTACGGATTTCGGCTCGGTTCCACCACATCACCAGGAGCGAAGATCCACGGTGTGGTCGGCAACACTGCGGGCCGGAACTGCTCGAGCAATTCGTGCGGGTGGTTTGCCCGATATCCGAGCGAGCGCGCCAGCAGCGCGAACACCTGTTGCGGTGACTCGCCCAGAGTGCGCCGATCGGTGAGCGTCACGGCTCCGTCGCGCTTGGCCAATCGTTTGCCGTCGCGATTGAGCACGAGTGGAACATGCGCGTACCGTGGCACATTCGCGCCGAGCAGCGTGGCCAGATAGGCCTGGCGCGGCGTGGACGGCAGCAGATCGTCACCGCGGACGACCTGATCGACGCCCTGCTCCGCGTCGTCGACCACGACCGCCAGATTGTAGGCCGGGACACCGTCGCCGCGACGCAGCACGAAATCGTCCACGAGCCCGCGATATCGGCCGCGCAGCCCGTCGATGATCTCGAACTCGGTTGTCTCCGAGCGCAATCGCAGGGCCGCGGGTCGCCCCTCGGCTCGTCGGGCGGCGCGTTCTTCGTCGGACAGCTTCCGGCAGGTACCCGGATACGCGCCCATCGGACCGTGCGGGGCCCGCGCTGCCTGCTGAATTTCCCTTCGGGTGCAATAACATTCGTAGGTCAGCCCGGCGGCGGTGAGCCGATCGATGGCGGCGTGGTGCAGTGCCAGGCGCTCGGACTGCCGGACCACCGGCCCGTCCCAGTCCAGGCCGAGTGCGGCCAGATCGGCCAGTTGACGTTCGGCCGCACCGGGGCGTACCCGGTCCAGATCCTCGATCCGGACGCCGAAGGCGCGTCCGGTGGAGCGGGCGAACAGCCACGCCAGCAGTGCGGTGCGCAGGTTGCCCAGATGCAGATCGCCCGAGGGGCTGGGCGCGAATCGGCCGGCGCCGTGGTGTGCGTTCATGTCAATCCCCGTAGACGAGGAATCAGATCGTCCTCGCGGATCTCGCGGCCGGCGGACAGATCCGCCAGCAGACGCTCGGCATGTGTGCGCAGACCTGCGCCGTCGATCTCGTAGGGCAACGGTTCCGCGGCCTGCAGACGCCCGACTGCCCGCTCGAGCAAGGTTCTCGCCCCCTTCGGATTACCGCGCTGGATATGGGTGAGCCCGACCGCGTATTGGGCCAGCCCCTGCCACAGCATCCTTTCGGCGAACGGCCCGCTCTTCCATGCGGCCTCCAGAACCTCGTGCGCGTTGAAAGCCAGACCGTCGTCCAGTAGTCGCTGCGCGTAGTCCAGCGTCTGGTTCGGCGTGAGTTCGAGATCGTCGGGAATCCGCTCCACACCGGGGCTGCCGAGTGGTAGCGGGCGCCCGAAACGGTCACGGGGTCGGGCATTGCGGGCATGTCCGGCATCGTCTCGATCGCGTTCCACCACGGCTCCATGATCCACGGTGGTCGCCGCGGGTGACGGTCCGGGCGGATCGGTGCGCGGAACATCCGACGAATTATGTACCTCATAATGTTTGCCCGGCCGCGGAAATATTTGCTGGCTATAATTGTGCAAACAAATTCGATGGGTCCGGTCTGGGAAGATATGCACGATTGGATTCGAAAAGAGGACAGCGCAACATTGCGGAAACCTGCTAGGGTGCACAACGGGAGCGAGAGCCCCGCAAGGTGCGGAAAGTGGACACGCACCGCGAGTCATGCAGTGTGCAGACTGCGCCGTGCAGGCGTGGTTATGGGGAACGAATGAAGTCAGCAAATTCTCAGGCTCGAAGCAGTGAAGGAGCAAGTGCTGTGAAGGTTGATACGACCGACGCCGTGTGGTTCAAGAGCAGACACAGTGGTCCCGATGGAAATTGTGTCGAGGTGGCCTTTCTCGGTGACGGCAATGTCGCCCTGCGCGACACCAAGGACCACGGCCGCGGTCCGGTGCTGGGGTTCACTCCCGGCGAATGGGACGCGTTCGTCGCGGGGGTGACGGGTCGGCTGTCGGGGCGAGCCTGACGGCCGATAATAATCGACACATCGGGCCCCGGGCCGTGCGGCTCGGGGCCTTCGCGTGTGGCGGATCAGCGCTCGTTTCCAGGGTCTTCGAGGCGACTTCGCAGCACGGCGAGTTGCTCGTGCTCGCGATTGCGGTCAGCTGCCTCCAGTTGTGTGGCCTCCACCTGCGGATCAGCTCGCAGGAAGCTGCCGCGGCCGGGTTTGCCGGAAAGACCCAACCGGTTCATTTTCTTCGGAATCGCCGCTCCCTGATATTCCAGCGGAATCGGTTGCCCGTGCTCGTCGACCGGGCCCAGCGGCTGATGGATCTCGATGTATTCACCGTGCGGCAGCCGGCGCACGATTCCGGTCTCGATGCCGTGCTCGAGTACCGCGCGATCGCTGCGCTGCAGGGCGATGCACATCCGGTAGGCGAGCAGGTAGGCCAGCGGCGGCGCGATCAGCAGGCCGATCCGGAATATCCAGGTGGTCGCGTTGAGCGAAATGTCGAATTTCAGGGCGATGATATCGTTCACGCAGGCCAGGGTCAGGACCAGATAGAACGTCAGCGCCATCGCGCCGATCGCGGTGCGCACCGGGACATCGCGGGGGCGTTGCAGCAGATTGTGCGCTGCGCGATCCCTGCTGAGGCGTTTCTCGATCCACGGATACCCGGTCAGCAGCCCGAAGACGACCACCATCATCACCGCGACCGCGACGGGCCCGGGAACGGTGTGCCCGAGCGGGTACAGCTCCCAGGCCGGGAACAGGCGCAGGAATCCGTCGGTCCACATCATGTAGAAATCGGGCTGGGTGCCCGCCGACACCTGGGATGGGTTGTAGGGGCCCATATTCCAGATCGGATTGATCTGCAGGACCCCGCCCATCAGCGCGACGATGCCGAGCGTGAACATGAAGAACGCGCCCTGATCCGCGGCGAATACCGGGACGATCCGGGCGCCGACGACGTTGCGTTCGGTGCGCGCGGGTCCGGGGAACTGGGTGTGCTTCTGATACCAGACCAGGGCCACATGGGCCGCGATCAGCGCCAGCATGATTCCGGGCAGCAGCAGCACGTGCGCGATGTACAGGCGCGGAATGATGATCGTCCCGGGGAAATCGCCGCCGAACATCAACCAGTGCAACCAGGTTCCGACCACCGGCGTGCTCATCGTGATGCCCGCGAAGGCAGCGCGCAGGCCCGTGCCGGACAGCAGGTCGTCGGGGAGCGAATAGCCGAAGAATCCCTCGAACATGGCCAGTATCAACAGCACCGAGCCGATCACCCAATTGCCCTCGCGCGGTTTGCGGAACGCGCCGGTGAAGAAGACCCGGCACAGGTGCACGATCATCGAGGCGGTGAAAAGCAGTGCAGCCCAATGGTGTACCTGTCGCACGAACAATCCGCCGCGCACGTCGAAGGTGATGTTCAGGGCCGATTCGTAGGCGCGCGACATGGAAACGCCGCGCAGTGGCTGATATGCGCCGTGATAGATCACCTCGGTCATCGACGGATCGAAGAACAAGGTCAGGTAGATGCCCGACAGCAGCAGGATGACGAAGCTGTAGAGCGCGATCTCGCCGAGCAGGAACGACCAGTGCGTCGGAAAGACCTTGTTGATGGAACGTTTCGCGAAATTGGCCGCCCGATATCGCTGATCCGCCGAATCGGCCTGTCCGGCGAGCATTCGGCCGATCCGGCCTTCTGGTACTGCCATGGCAGTCACCCCGCCCCGGGAGAGATGGGTAAATCGTCTACTACAGAGCGTAGCACTTCGTGATACCCGGATCGATGGCGTTTTCCGGCCGTTGTCGGTGATGGATATCGTCGACGGGTGACTTCGCTGGCGCCGCAGGATGCGACGAGATACTGGCTGTCCCATCGGGCGGTCAACGATCTGTTCCTGCTGTACTGCTTCGCCGACACCGGGCAATCGTTCGAGCGGCTGCGGGACGAGGTGCTGGTCCGGGCGGCCGGTATCCCCGATCTGTGTGTGCGGTTGCGGGAACGCCGGTTCGCTTATCCGGAATGGGTGCCGTGCGACGTCTCGGCCGGGCAGATCACCGAACCTGTCCTGGACGCTCCGGATTGGCCGAATGCCGTTGCGGCACTGGGAGATTTGCTGATACAAGGCGTCCGGGCCGATGAGCATCCGTGGCGTTTACATCTGTTTCGTGGGATTCGTGATGCGCCGGGTGGTGTTTCGCCCGCGTTGATCGCGGTGTTGCAGATTTCGCATGCGTTGGCCGACGGGCGGCGGTCGGCCGAGATCGCGCGGGCGTTGTGGAGTGAGGGGAAAGGGTCGCGGTCGACTCCGGATCGGTCGGGGGGCGAAGGGCCGCAGGGAGCGTCGATCAGTTTGGCGTGCAATATGTTTCGATCGGTTTCCGCGAGATTTACCCCGAAGGGGGCAGTGGCGCTGCGCAAGGTTTTGGGCAGTTCGGCGCGCACAGCTGCTGTCGGCGCCTTCGCCGCGTCACTCCAGCTCGGCGAGGCCGTAGCGCTGTTGGGTATGCCGATCGCGATGGTGCGTACGGTGATTCGCGGACTGGGTGCGGAACGTGCCTGTCGGAAACTGGAAGAACTCACCGTTCGAGGCGAAATACCGCCGCCGGCAACGGAATTGCCGATCACCCGGATCAACCACCCGCCCGCGCCGAGATCCCACGCGGTCCGCATGATGGTCCGCGAGGATCTGCGTGTCCCCGGCCACACCGTGACCGTGGTGGCCGCGACGGCGATAGCCCAGGCTCTGTCCCGTTATCTGGCCGAGCACGGCGAGCCGAATGTGCTTCTGGGCGCACAGGTTTCGATGGCACTGCCCGATGCGCAGCTTGCGAGATTCCGGGCCCGCGCCCCGCAACGCCTGCGCCGTATTTGCGTACCCGAAGGCCGCCGTCCCCGAAACAACTATGTGGACTTGGCCGTCGAACTACCCGTGGACGAACCCGACCCCCACCGTCGAGCCACCCGCATCGCAGCCGACCTGGCCGCCCGCCGCGCACGTGCCCTGCACCCCGTCATGGCCGCCCGAAACGGGGTCACCGAGGTGATTCCCGCCCCCATACTCCGCCGCGACATCGCCGGCTACCCCCTCGACCTCACCCCCGAAACCCTTTCCGGCCACACCGTAATCTCCAGCGTCAACCGCGGCCCCGCCGACCTGACCTTCGGCAACGGCCGGGTCCACTGGACCGCGGGATTCCCCGCCCTCGGCACGGTCATGCACCTCACCCACGGCATCCACGGTCTCGGCGATACCGTCACCGTTTCGATCCACGCCGACCCGGACGTCGTCCCGGACATCGACGCCTACGCCGAACTACTCGATACCGCGCTCACCGAGACCACGACGGCTCTGCGCTCCTGATTCGACCCCGACTGTTCGCCGACCCGCCACGACTGTCACCGCCCGGACAAGAAGGTGGATATTCCCCAGATCGACTGTCCCCGCAAGATGTCACGTCAGGCCAGCGGGTCCAGCCACGGAACGGCGTTGTCCTTGAACGACTGATGCTCGGGGACGAGTCCGGAGTGATCGTCGAGCGCCATGATCGTGACCCCCACGAACTCGGCCTCATCTCCCCTGGACGCGACCGACGCACCGCATTTCGGACAGAAGCCACGTTCGATCGCCGGTTGCGTGCCGGTCGCGGGATACGTCTGGAACCACGTGGGTTCCCCGCCGGGCCCGGTCCACGCGAATCCTTCCTCCGGAAAACCGACCCATGCCATCACCGGAGCCCCCGAAAGCCCCTGACAGTGCGGACACGAGCACAGATGAGGGAAATCCGGCTCGCCGCTGGCGGAAAACCGAATATTGCCGCAAATACAACCGCCGTTCACATCACTCCTTGGTCGTGAGGTATCGCGCGCGAACAGGTTGGGCCTTATGCCATTCAACTCTTACGTGGCATCAGGTGGTCGCCTTCGCAACGGTCCGACGACTCCGTGCCCCGGACAGGATTTGCGGACATAGTCGTCCACCGCATCAATGTATCGCCGTCACGGCGCGACCGTCGCGGGTGTATGCGATCACGCCCGGCTCGTCGGCCCGGATCCGCGTGATCACGGACACGAGCCCGTCGTCGCCGATCGGTTCCCGGTGTTCGTGCCCGTCGACGACGATGGCGACCTCGGTGGTTCGCCGCCGGACTCGCCGCCGGCTTACGTGGCGTCGTCGATGGCACATTGGTCAACGCGGCGACGGAACACGGAGAGCCTTCGTGTCGACTGCTCAAAGCTCAGTCGGTGGAGAATCTGTCGGGCAAGCCTGGGGTCGGACGCTTGGCGCCGACGCGAAAGTCGTTGTTTCCGTTCATAAGTCGTGCGCTGCTGTCGCCCGTCGCTCGGGTGCGCGAGGTTGCCCGCGCTGCGCGACAGCTGGAGCGCCGGACCCGACGCCGCACGGCATCGGGCTCGTGCGCCTATACCTGTGCGGCGGTAGTGCGCTCGACCCATTCCGCGTAGGTGTCCGAGCACCATTCGACAGGTGTCGCTGTGATCTCGGGGCTGGCCCACGGGTGTAGTTCCGCGATCCGCGCGGCGAGACGGTCCCGCGCGGTCGCGCAGGTGCGCAGCGAGACCCGCCACTCTTGCCCTTCGCCGAGTTCGCCGAGGTGCCAGAACACCGATACCGCAGGGCCGGTGATCTCGGCTCCTGCGGCAAGACGTTCGGCCACAACAGCTTTCGCGACGGTCCGTGCGTCGTCTTCGGTAGGGGTCGTCGAGGTTACCGTCCACACTCGCGCTGCGCTCATGGTGGCCACTGTATGGCTCAGGACACGGTTGCCGACCCGTGCACGGAGTTCGTCATCCCGCGCCCATCCGTGCGGCGGGCCCGGTACCCGGCCGGTGCGTTCCAGCCCGCCGGCCGTCGCTACATCTCGGTCTTGTTGCGGCCGACTGCTTTCGGCCGCCCGGCGGGCATGGCTTTACCGAACGTGGATCGAATCCCGAAGGGATCGGCCGCAGTCCGAGTTCAGTCGGTCGGGATGCGTTCGTGGAGGGTGAGCAGGATGTGGTCGAACGCGGTCACGGCCGCCGGATCCGGTGGCGGGACCGTGGGGAGTTCGGCGATGAGCTGTTCGGCAAGGTCGCGCAGTTTGGTGTTGGTTTCCTGTGAGCGCCAGATCAGGACGCTGAACGCTTGGTTGGCGTTGATCCGGTACATGTGCATCAGGATGGCTTTGGCCTGTTCGATCACCGCGCGTGCCTCGACGATCTCGGGGATGCGTTGCCCGTAGGTTTCGCGTTCGGCGTCGGCGATGGTGTCGGACAGGTCGATGTAGAACCCGGCGGTCCCGGCCGGATCGCCATCCTCGTCCAGAATGCGGTCGGCCACCACCATTACCGAGTGCTCGACGCCGTGAGTGTCGATGAACCGGTGGCGGCTGGAGAACGGTTCGCCCTGGCTCTCGGAGCGGGTGATGGCCTCGGCGACGAATTCGCGGTCGTCGGGATGCTTGTGCGCGAGCAGCAGTTCGGTGGTCGGCTCGATCTCGCCCGGTTGGTAGCCGTGCATCCGGTAGATCTCGGGCGACCATTCCCAGCGGTGGGTGGCGAACCAGAAACGAAAACTTCCTGCCGGAGGCTGGTACCCCGCGGTTTGTTCCGGCAGCGACAGGGGGATCCGGTCGCCGGAAGAAGGAGTAGACGCAACGCTCACCAGATAGCTATTTCCAACAGCACCCCGATGAACCAACCTAGGATTCCGGCGTCGTATGCGGGTCCGGATTCCGGACCTCGTGGCCGACGACCGCGCCGGCCATGGGCAGGATCTCGAAAGTCAGCAGGTCCTTGGCGGGGTCTCGGGCGAGAAGCCGGCGCATGTGGTCCTCGTCGTCGACCTTGTAGACACCGATCCCGAAGAAACCCGCGGGATCGGCGACGGGTCCGAAGACGACGGAGACCCCTTCTTTCGCCTGTTCGGTCCAGTACGCGACGTGTTTCGACATGATCTCGCGCTCGGACTCGGTCATGTCCAGATGGAACGTGGGCCGGGGGTTGTCGGCCCGCACGAAGTAGTACACGGATTTCCTCCCACGAATGGCAAGCGGTTGGTCGACCTGACCGCAATCCTTGCCCGGCGCCGTGGTCGTGTCGAGTGCGGCACTCCCGGGTTCATCCCCGCGACCGCCAGGGAATCAGTGCCGTGACCGCGAGCGCGATCAGCACGATGCCGTAGCCGGTCGCGGTGGTCAGCAGGCCGGCGCTGGTCGCGATGACGCCCGCCGCGACGGCCGGGACGCAGAATGCGAGGTAGCTGAGTACGTAGAACGCGGCGACGAGCTTGCCACGTTCGGTGGCCGGGGCGAGCGGGAAGACGGTGCGGGTGATGCCCTGAAAGCTGGCTCCGAAGCCGATCCCGGCGATCACCGTGCCCACGAAAAGCGTTGCCGGTGAACGGCTTTGGACGGCCACGATGGTCACCGCGATCCCGGCCGCCAGCGCGGCGGCCGCGAAGCGCATCACCCGGGCGGCCGCGACCGTGCGCAGCAGCCAGATCGCCGCCGCGCCCACCCCGGCCAGCGTGAAGACCAGCAACCCGCCGAGCAGGATCGAGTTCGAGCCGGTGACCACACGCACCAGGCTCGGGCCGAGCGAGAGGTAGAAGCCGCTCAACGCCCATGCCGCGATGTCCAGTAGCGCGGTGGCCGCGAACGCGTTCCGCGCTACGGCCGGGACGCCGACCTTCGGCCGCAGCGACTGCCGCGCGCCGGGCATCATCGGCGAGGTCTCGGTCGCCAGGATCGTGCCGATCGCCTCGATCGCGAACAACACGATCAGCAGCAGGTACACGGTTTGGCGCGGCCACGGCAGGAACTGGACGAGCGCCGCGGAACCGAGTCCGCCGACGGCCAGACCCGCCACCGGAGCAACGCTGTTCACGATCGGCCCGTGCGGTCGTTCCGCGTCCAGGATGGCGGCGGCCAGCGCACCGGTTGCCGCGCCGGTCGCGATGCCCTGCACCATGCGCGCCGCGATCAGCAACGGAACGCCGTCCGCGGTGCTGAACACCAGCATGGCCACCGCGTCGAGCGCGATGGCGGCGAGGATCACCGGGCGGCGTCCCACGTGGTCGGACAGCGACCCGACGGTCAGCAGCGCCAGCAGCAGGCACACCGCGTAGACGCCGAAGATCACTGTCAGCATGCCGGAGGAAAACGACCAATGCGCTTGGTAGACGCGGTAGAGCGGGGTCGGCGCGCTGGACGCGGCGAGGAACGTCAGCATGGTCGCCGCGGGCAGGACGGTGGCCATCCCGGAGGGCATGCGCCGGGTTGTCGGAGCGATCAGCATGGAGAACCCCCACGTCGACTAAAGCAAAGGTTATTGCTTTAGCTGACGGTACACGGGGCGACCCTTAAAACAAAGGCCTCTGCAATAATGGCCGCATGTCGGCCACCACACCAGCCCGGCGGCCGGGCGGGCGCAGTGCGAAGGTCCGGGACGCCGTCTACACCGCCGTCGGCCAGCTCATGGGCGAGGGCAAGGCGGACCGCATCACCATCCCGCTGCTGGCCACCCGGGCAGGCGTCAATCCGACCAGCATCTATCGCCGCTGGGGTGACCTGGACACGCTGCTGGAGGAGGTCGCCGTCGCCGCGCTCACCAAGGACGGCGACGAACTGCCGGACACCGGGTCGCTGCGCGGTGACCTCTCGGCGTGGGCCGGGATCGTGGTCGACGACATCACCCAACCGCGCCGCACGCGCTACCTGCGGGCCATGATCTCCGCCCGGGACGAGGTGGGCCTCTGCCCGTGCTGGGAGCAGCGCCGCACGCAGGCCGGGCAGATGCTGGACCGGGCACGGGCGCGCGGGGAACGGGTGCCGACCGAGCGGCAGATCCTCGATCACGTGATCGCGCCGATGTACCACCACGTGGTCTTCGGTCTGGCCGCCGACCGGGACTATGCGGACCGACTGGTCCACGACGTACTCGCGATGGCCGGGGCATCCACCCCGTCGTCCCGTTGAATTGACGAAGCCCTGGCCGAGACCGAATCGGAGTCTCAGACCAGGGCTGTCAACAGCGGAGGATAGGGGATTTGAACCCCTGAGGGCGTTAACCCAACCCGCGTTCCAGGCGAGCGCCATAGGCCACTAGGCGAATCCTCCGGTCAGGAATATACCGGCTGACCCCCTCCGGGCACCAAACCGGCCTGTCGGAGGGGGTGCGGGATCATTTGTGCAGCCCGGTGAGGACCTTTTTGAGCTGGTCCTCGCAGGTGGTTCCGGCCTGTTCGGTGCTGGGGGCGCTGTCGGCGTCGATGCGCAGCTCGATCTTCACCGAGACGTTGGAGTCCATCGTCGCGCAGGTGTAGTTGAGCACGTTGAAGCTGGAGTAGTTGCGCTGCTCGATGGCGTAGTAGGCCTGCTGGCCGATACCGCTAATGTCCCCGGAGCTGCGACCGCTGCCGGTGGTCTTGGTGTCGGTGTCCTTCCACATGTTGTAGTCGGGCGAACCGTATTTGCTCTGGAACTCCACGTTCAGGGACAGTTGCGAGCTGTCGGTGCTGTATTTGCCCGCGCCCTCGTAGGTGCCGTCGCAATCCAGCGAGCCGCCGCCGATGCTGCTGTCGGGTGCGCGCTCGGTGTGCGTCGGGTTGGGTTTGGCCGTCGGCGCCCATTTGCTCAGCACCGTCAGGTCGACCAGGCTGCAGGCGTTGGTGACGTTGGCCATGCTGTAGTCGCCGTCGATCTTGTTCTTGCCGAGTACCGAGTTGGAGCTGTCGTCACCACCGGCAACGGCCACGATGCCGATCACGACCCCGATGACGATCACCAGGCCCACCACGCCGCCGATGACCCACAGCGCGGCGTTGCTCTTCTGCGGCGGCCTCGGCGCGAAGGACGGCTGCTGTGGATAGCCACCGGTGTACTGCGGCTGGTGCTGCTGTCCGGTGTAGCCCATCTGCGGTTGGACGACCGGTTGCGGCGTCGGCTGCGAGGGCGGCTGCGGGATCGCGGTCGGCTGCGACGCGGACTGGGCATAGGGCTGCGGGTTGTAGGGCTGCGGGGTGTACGGCTGCTGGGCGTAGCCCGCGGCGCCATAGCCCTGGCTGCCGCCCAGGATGGTCGGATCGGTGCCGGTGAGCGGCGTACTCGAACCGGTGCTGGCCGGTGTGGACCACCATTGATTGGAGTCGTTGGGCGGCTCGTCCTGCGGCGGGGTGTTGTCCGTCATATTTTCCTTCCCTCCGGTTGCGGTAGCCGAAGCCCCCTCGGAATGTCGGACAGATCGTAGCGACTCCACCGCTCCCGCGTCTCCCGCGTTTGGCGGGGGCGAATGCGGGCCGAATCGCGGCGAGTGGCTACACTGGTCGACGGATCCCGCGCGGCGCGCATCCTGTGAACTCCCCCAGGGCCGGAAGGCAGCAAGGGTCAACGGGCTCTGCCGGGTGCGCGGGGTCCCCTTATATTCACGGGGGTCCCCACACGCCGCGCCGAGTACGCGGCCCGCTAACCGCTCGGAAACGCGACGACGGCCTCGAGAAATACCCCCGGTGATCACCCGGTCCACCCACCTCGAACAACGCCGACACCAGGTCAACGGCCCGTCTTACCGCCCGAACATGTGCCGATGGGGTCGAGAATCCCCCGATGATCACCCTGGCTCGTCCACCCAGGACGACGCCAACAACAGCCGGAGCGAAGCGGAGGCAGAAGACACAGCACCCGAGTAACGTGGACG
This sequence comes from uncultured Nocardia sp., assembly GCA_966435935.1. Taxonomy (GTDB): domain Bacteria; phylum Actinomycetota; class Actinomycetes; order Mycobacteriales; family Mycobacteriaceae; genus Nocardia. The sequence goes on along the minus strand of CBJNFW010000003.1, from coordinate 66,856 downwards.
GCTGGACCGGCGCGGGCCGCGTCCGAACCAATCCCCAAGCTGCTTGGAAAGGCTGTTGAGTGATGCCCCGGCAAACGCAGATCGGTTTGATGAGCCATGCGGAACTCGTATCCGAACACGAGACGCAGACCGCGAACTACGCGAAGCTCGAAACCGAGAAGCTGACCCTGGACCTCACCCGCGGTAAGCCCTCGCCGGAGCAGCTGGATCTGTCGCTGGATCTGCTCGCGTTGCCCGGCACCGAATTTCGTGACGCCGCCGGTACGGACCTCCGCAATTACGGTGGCCAGCAAGGGCTTCCGGAGTTGCGGGCGATCTTCGGCGAGCTGCTCGGCATTCCGGTGGCCAATCTGCTGGCCGGAAACAACTCCAGCCTCGAGCTGATGCACGACGTGCTGACCTTCGCGCTGCTGTACGGCACCGCCGATTCGCAGCGCCGCTGGGTGGACGAGCCGACGGTCAAGTTCCTGTGCCCGAGCCCGGGATACGACCGGCACTTCGCGATGACGCAGGCGCTCGGCGTGGAGATGATCCCGATCGCGATCGGCCACGACGGCCCGGACGTGCACGCCATCGCCGAGTTGGTGGCCGCCGACCCGCAGATCAAGGGTCTGTGGGCGGTGCCCAACTACGCCAACCCGACCGGCGTCACCTTCTCCGAAGAGGTTGTCCGGGAACTGGTTTCGATGCCCACGGCCGCGCCGGACTTCCGGCTGTTCTGGGACAACGCGTACGCGGTGCACCCGCTGACCGACACCACCGAACCCTCGCTGGACGTGCTGGGCCTGGCCGCCGCGGCCGGAAACCCCAACCGCCCCTACGTTTTCGCCTCCACCTCGAAGATCACCTTCGCCGGTAGCGGCGTGAGCTTCCTGGGCAGCTCGACCGCGAACCTGGACTGGTACCTGAAACACGCCGGGAAGAAGAGCATCGGCCCGGACAAGATCAACCAGCTGCGGCACGTGAAATTCTTCGGCGACGCCGACGGCGTGCGCGCGCACATGCAGAAGCATCGTGCGATCCTGGAGCCGAAATTCGCTCTGGTGCTGCGGATTCTGGAGGACCGCCTGGGGGCGTCGAAGATCGCGTCGTGGACCGAGCCCAAGGGCGGCTACTTCATCAGCCTCGACGTGCTGGACGGCACCGCCGCCCGGGTCGTCGCGCTGGCGAAGGCGGCCGGAATCGCGCTGACTCCAGCCGGTTCGGCCTTTCCGTACGGAAAAGACCCGGACGACAAGAACATTCGCATCGCGCCGAGCTTCCCGCCGCTGAGTGATCTGGAGAAGGCGATGGACGGCCTGGCCACCTGCGTGCTGCTCGCGGCCACGGAGAAGCTGCTCGGCAAGTAGAGCTGTATCTTTGGCCTTCGCTCCGCTCCGGCGGGTTCGATTGTCTCAGCTGCGGCGGGTTCGATTGGCTCTCAGCGTCTTCCAGGTCCGCTGCGGCGTATGCCGCAGCGGACGTCGGCTATTCGGGTTTGTGCGCCAGGACCGCGAACATGGTCACCGACAGGTGGATGTCGCCGGATTCCGCGCCCGCCCGCAGATCGTCGAGCAACTGCTCACGCTGCTGTTCGGTGATCGCGCCGCGCGCCACCGCCATCGCCGAAATGCGTGCGACGAGCGCGCCCGCGCCGATTCCGGCGTCCTGGACCAGCGCGTACGAGCCGACCTCGTCGACGATCAGCCCGGCCTGCTGCAACTGTCCGTGCAGGCGACGCCCGGCGAACGGATTGGTGGTATTGCTGATCAGCGTCTCGATCACCTCGTGCACCACCTTCCGGTCGCCCGGATGCACGATGGCGGTGCCCCAATCGCTGTCGGTCACCACGACCCGGCCGCCGGGCCGCAGTACCCGGGCGATCTCGGTGGTCGCGCGGGTGGGGGCGGTCAGATGCTGGAAGACGCGCTCGCACAGGGCCGCGTCGAACGATCCCGCGCCGAACGGCAGGCCGTAGGCGTCGCCGGTGACGAACCGCGCGGCCGAGCCGGCCTCGGCGGCATTGCGTTCGGCGGCGGCCAGCAGATTCGGATCGGGTTCCACGCCGACGGCGTGGCCGGTCGGGCCGACCGCGTCGGCGAAGGTCAGGACCTCCGATCCGGTGCCGGAACCGATGTCGACCGCGCTTTCGCCGGGTCGCACGCCCAGGGCCTCGTGGGCCCAGGACCGCAGTCGCGCGATACCGGGCAGGGCGGCCTGTAGATCGCGGACATCGATGAGTTGATCATGCCCCTCGCGGTCGAATCGATCCGGTCGGCGGGCAGGGTTCGTGGTGCTGTGTGTGGGCGCCATATAACTTGCCGTTCTGTCTTTCGGCGCCTTGTCCACTGTGGGGGGTGTCACCAGAGTGTCAGGCATGCGCCGAGCCTACGCGGCGCACCCGGCTACTCGCCGGTTTCGAATCGGCAGGCGTCATAATGGCCGCATGGCCCATCAGCTGTGTCTCGCGCAGGAACCCGAAGCGGATCGGCTTCTGTCGGCGGATCCGTTCGCACTGCTACTGGGGATGATGCTCGATCAGCAGTATCCGCTCGAACACGCGTTCCGGGGGCCGCGCAAACTCGCCGAGCGGATGGGCGGATTCGATATCCGCAAGATCGCCGAGGCGGATCCGGCCGAGTTCGAGGAGTTGGCGGCAACGCCGCCCGCGATTCACCGGTACGGGCGGTCGATGGCGCGGCGCGCGCAGGAGCTGGCTCGATACGTCATCGAGAACTACGACGGGCGGACCGAGCGGATCTGGACGCACGGCGATCCGGACGGCGCCGAGGTGCTGCGGCGGCTGAAGGATCTGCCGGGGTACGGGGATCAGAAGGCCCGGATCTTCCTCGCGCTGCTGGGCAAACAGCTCGGGGTGCGGCCGAGCGGGTGGGAGAAGGCAGCGGGGGCGTATTCGGAGCAGAACTCGCGGCGTTCGGCGGCCGATATCGTGGACGGGGAGACGTTGCTCGAGGTGCGGGCGTTCAAGAAGGAACAGAAGGCCGCCGCGAAGAAGAAGGTGTGAGTTCCGTCATCGGGCCCGGTGCATATGTGAAAACTCTTGGCCGACAGCTAGTTCCGGATGACGCGATCGCCGCAACGTCCTGGCGATGAGGAGTCGCGGCGACCGCGTTGTTGCCGAAGGTCGTGATCCGGTCCGGCGGCCTCGTGATCGTCGGGGCGGGCCGGTGACCGTACCGGAATCAGGCGACGGTGATGATCGTCCGCTCGTCGCGAACATCATGCGCCGGCAGGGTTTTCACCCGCTGCCGCACCAGCCGCATCGTGTACCAGGTGTGCTTGCGAACGCCCGAGGCGATCGCGGCCACCGCGCCGCCGAATGCCGCCGCGCCGCAGAGCATCGCGGCGGGATCCAGGCCCGCGCTGGCGACTTCGTGGGTGCCGTACCCGGAGGTGCCGTCACCGCCCAGGAACAGGCCGAGCAGGCTGCCGAGGCCATCGCCGAATCCGTGTGCGCCCTGAACCATCGTGCGCAGTTCCGGGGCCTTGCCGCTGAGGTAGAGCAGGTCGGCCAGGACGAACATGGCGGTGGCCAGGGACGAGCCGAGGACCAGATAGGACAGCGCGTCGGTGCGGATTCGCAGGTACATCAGCACCGCGCTGATGGTCACCACCGCCGCCAGCGTGGCCAGGACCGCCCAGACGCCGCTGACACTCGGCTGGCTGTAGCCGTCCGTGTACCAGTCGTCGAAACTTCTTGTCGCACCGTCTATTCGGCCGAACGCATCCGAACGCAGCCGCCCGTTCGGGCCCGATGCGGTGAGCCACGGCTGGAACATCAGGATCAGGGCGAGTGCCGCCGCTATGGCCGCGGCCACGTAGCCCTTGTCGGCTCGTGCGGACGAAATACTTTGTGTCACAAGGCTGGTGTGCCGGACCGGCGGCGCGGGGAGGTTTTCCGAGTCGTCGTGAACATGCCAGGGTGTCGAAGAGGTCATTGTTCCAGTCATTGTTTTCCGCACCGCTGATATCGGGAGTTTTTCTCCGGAATCCCATCTCGTGAATGGCGCTGTGCGTGTTCATTTCAGTGGTTCATGACAATGAGCGGCGGCGACCATTGCCTCGTTCACGGTAGTCCGGTTCTCCTGTGGAGTACAACGTGGTTCGAATCCCAGGGAGACTCCGGGCACAGTAAAATCCGGATGTTTCGGAACGTGGAATGCGTGCCGTTGACCTGCTGATACCATTGTGTCTCAGTGCCTTTCGGGATGCGGCATACGGTGGCGACGGTCCGCCGCGGTATGCTCGATCGTCGCCGGAAGAGAATTCTTGTGATCGAGCAGACAATATTTCAGGACCGTTGTAAAACATTACCGACGAGTAATCGAATTCGAATGTTCCCAATTCTGAGAACGGCGGCGAATACGGGGTATCGTGCCGTGACCCGATCCATCTCGCGCGTCGCGGATACGACAACGGCGACCGCCCGGGGTGGGACGGTCGCCGCCTGCGATGTCTGCGCGGGACTCAGCTGCTGCTGGCCGCCGCCGTGGCGAACGGGGTGGTCGCCACGGGACGCACTCGCCGGGTGGGGTGCTTCCACAGACCGCGGCGCTCCAGAATCGGCAAAACGCCCTCGCCGAACCAGTACGCCTCCTCCACATGGGGATAACCCGAGAGGATGAACTGCGTGATCCCCAGGCGCGAATATTCGATCAGGCGCTCGGCGACCTCTTCGTGCGATCCGACCAGCGCGGTGCCGGCGCCGCCGCGCACCAGCCCCACGCCCGCCCATAGATTCGGCGCGATCTCCAGCCGATCGGTTGCGCCGCCGTGCAATTCGAGCATCCGGCGCTGGCCCTCGGACTCGCTCTTGGCCAGATTCGCTTGCACGCGTTCGATATCCGCGGGATCGACCGCCTCGAGCAGCCGGTCGGCCTCGGCCCAGGCCTGTTCGGAGGTGTCCCGCGAGATGACGTGGATGCGCAGGCCGTAGTCGAGCTTGCGGCCGTGGTCCACCGCCAGGCGGCGGATCCATTCGAGTTTCTTGCTCACCGCGAAAAGCGGCTCGCCCCAGGTCAGATAGGTGTCCGCGTACTGGGCGGCGATCGGGCCGGCGGGAGCCGACGAACCGCCGAAGAACACCGGCGGGATCGGGTCCGGGTGGTTGTTGAGCAGGGCGTTGCGGATCTGGAGGTGCTTGCCCTCGAAGCTGACCGGCTCGCGCGCACCCCACAGTTCGCGCACGATGTGCAGAAATTCTCCGGTGCGCTCGTACCGCTGGTCCTTGTCCAGGAAGTCGCCGTACGCCTGCTGTTCGTGCGGTTCGCCGCCGGTGACGACGTTGAGCAGCAGTCGGCCGCGCGAATGACGCTGGAAGGTTCCGGCCATCTGCGCGGCCAGGGTCGGGCTCACCACGCCGGGACGGAACGCGACCAGGAATTTCAGTGTCTCGGTCGTCTCCACCAGCATGGCCGTGGTGAGCCAGGCGTCCTCACACCAGGCCCCGGTCGGGGTGAGCACGGCCTCGAAGCCGTTCTCCTCGGCGGCCCCGGCGATCTGGTTGAGGTAGCGCAGCGAGGCGGGGCGGTCGCCCGACATCGAGGTGCCGTGGCCGCCCGCGACCAGGTTGCGGGAATCACCGTAGGTGGGCAGGAACCAATGGAAATTCAAGCTCATTCGAGCGCAACCCTTTCAAGACGGAGCACGGGCGGTCGACGGCCGTAGGTCGGCGATCCAACACCCCGATACTGCCCAGGCCGAGCCTGGGCGTCACCGGTTGAAATCTGGGTGTTTCTTAACCTGGCTGGACCGTAGCCCGATCTCCAGGCTTCCTGTGAGTCGCTCGCGGTGCTTGCGAGCGGCTGTTTTTCGGCGAACTCCGCCGAATTCCTCGCGACGCCGGTCGTGGATGTGACCACAGCCGCGCGGCGTCGCGATTCGATGATGAGGGAAAAACCATGAAAATGAACAAGGCCGCGGTTGTCGCGACCCTGGTCGTCACGGCGTTGGGATTGTCTTGCGGGGTGGCTTCGGCCACGTCCGGCGGTTCCGAGGGCGTGGTCGACTACAAGGCGACCACCACCAAGACCTCGACGATCATCTCCACCGATGCCGGATCGCTGGATGTGCACGACGGGGTATTCGAGATCAAGGCAGCCAACGGCAAGACCTTGGCCGGAACCGAATTGTCTTTCCGGGTGGACGATTTCGTCTTTCCGATCGCCGCGGATATCGCCGGTCGGACCGCGACGCTGACGCCGCGGTTCGACGTGCAGCACGCGGTGTACAAGCCGGTGGATCTGCCGTATCAGAACACCGCGCCGTTCAAGACCCCGTACGACCGTGAGCTTGCCGCGTGGAACCGGTTGACGAGCACCATCAGTGCCGGCGCCACCATCGGCACCCTGGTCGGCGGTCTGGCCGGTGGCGCCGTGGGCTGTGTGCTCGGCGGTATCGCCGGCGCGACCGTCGCCGCGGCGGCGATCGTCGGTCTGTTCGGCGCGTTTCTGCCCGCCGCGGCCATCGGTTGCTTCGGTGGCATCATCGCGGTCGGGGCGCTGGGCACGCTCGCGGGACAATTGCTCGTGACCGCTCCGGTGGCGGTTGCCGCTGCAATTCAGTATTTCACCACGATCAACGCGCCGTTTACTCCGGCGAAGTAACATTCACCGTTATCGAGTCGCCACTGAGCTCGGCGGCGACTCGATCGGTGGATCCGACCCGGTGCCAACGCACCGGGGGGACACCGCCTCGCGCAGGAATGCAGACCGGCGCGAGGCGGGTCCGGAGTGAGGCTCTGTGCGTCGGCGCCTCGCGGATTCCGTGCCGGAGATCTGCCGGATACGGAGGCGGTGCAGCGCCTCAGTCCTGTTGTTCGATGATGAGGGAACAAATAAAGTGAAGATGAGGAAGTTCGCGGTGGTCGCGGCTCTCGTGACAACGGCACTCGGCGTCACCGCCGGAGGCGTCAACGCCGCTCCGCAGCAGAGTGCGCCGGAGGCGGTCAACTTCAAGGCGTGGACCACGCCGACCGCATCGGTCGTCCAGACCGACGCCGGTTCCATGGATGTCGAGAACGGCGTCTTCAAGATCAAGGCCGCCAACGGAAAGACTGTCGCCGGAACCGATTTGAAGGTCCGGGTCGACGATTTCGAATTCCCGATCGCCGCGAACATCGCGGGCCACACCGCGACGCTGACCCCGCAGTTCGACATGCAGCACGCGGTCTACAAGCCGGTCGATCTGCCGTATCAGAACACCGCGCCGTGGAAGACCCCGTACGACCGTGAGCAGGCGGCCTGGAACCGCATGAAGGACACCATCGCCACCGGTGCCACCATCGGCACCCTGGTCGGCGGTCTGGCCGGTGGCGCCGTGGGCTGTGTGCTCGGCGGCATCGCGGGTGCGACCGTGTCCTCCGCGGCCATCATCGGCCTGTTCGGTGCGTTCATCCCGGCCGCCGCGATCGGCTGCCTCGGCGGCATCATCGCCGTCGGCGCGCTGGGCACCCTCGCGGGCCAGCTGCTGGTGACCGCACCGGTCGCGATCGCGGCCGCGGTGCAGTACTTCCAGACGATCAACGCGCCGTTCACCCCGGCGAAGTAATTTCGAATCCGCGGGGCCCCGTCCGGAATCCGGGCGGGGCCCCGCGGCGTGCGTCCCCGGTGTGTTTCGATCCGGCTGCGCGTAAACCGTGAGCGAAATCGGTGTTCGGGTGATCGTTCGGGTATGACCTCCACCGCCGCACGCACCACCACCGATCGCGAGCTCACCGAGATCTTCGCGCCCATCTTCGACCGGATCGCCGCCGGCGCCCTACAGCGCGAGATCGACCGCCGCCTGCCGTACGAGGAGGTGGGCTGGCTGCGCGAGGCGAAGTTCGGCGCGCTGCGGGTGCCCGTCGAATTCGGCGGCTACGGTGCGAGCGCGCGTCAGCTGTTCGGCTTGCTGATCGATCTCGCCGCGGCGGAATCGAATCTGCCACAAGCCCTTCGGGTGCACTTCTCGTTCGTCGAGGATCAGCTGCTGGCACAGTCGTCCGCGACCGGCCAGAAGTGGCTGCGGGCGGTGGCGAACGGAACGTTGGTCGGCAACGCGATCACCGAACCCGGCGTGGGCGCGGTGGATCGGTACCGGACGGCCCTGACGCCCGAGGGTTCGGGCTGGCGGTTGAACGGCGTGAAGTACTACAGCACGGGTTCGCTGTACGCCGATCACATCCTGGTGGCGGCGGACAAGGACGGCGAGCGGGTTTCGATCCTGGTCGACGCCGACGCCGACGGAGTCCGGCAGCACGACGACTGGGATGGTTTCGGACAGCGGCTGACCGCAAGCGGCACAACCGAATTCGATAACGTCGCGGTCGCCGAGGACCGGATCCTCGGGCCGGGGTACGGCGGGCCGGGGGCCACCTACGCCACCGCCTACCTGCAGCTGGTGCAGCTCGCCGTGCTGGCGGGCATCGCCCAGCGCGCCGAACTCGACGTGCGCGCCTGGGTTTCCGAACGCACCCGCACCTACACGCACGCCGCCGCCGATCTGCCGCGGGAGGATCCGCTGGTGCAGCAGGTGATCGGCCAGCTCTCGGCCGCGGCGTTCACCGCCCGCGCCACCGTGCTGGCCGTGGCCGATCGGCTGGACGAGGTGCTCGATTCCGGTGCCAGCGATGAGAACGCGCTGGTGGCACTGGAACTCGCGGCCGCGCAGGCGCAGCTGGGCGTGATCGATATCGTGCTGGCGGCCACTACCAAGTTGTTCGAGGTCGGCGGCGCGTCGATCGTGTCCGAGCAGCTGCGGCTGGATCGGCACTGGCGCAACGCCCGCACCATCTCGGTGCACAATCCGGCGATCCAGAAGGCCCGTGCCATCGGCGATCACCTGCTCAACGGAACCGCCCTGCCCTTCGCCTGGAGTGCGGGCGCGCGCGGAACCCAGGAGGCCGGGAAATGACCCGGCGGATCAGGTTCAACGCCTTCGACATGAATTGCGTTGCGCACCAATCCCCGGGGCTGTGGCGTCACCCACAGGACCAGTCGCACCGGTACACCGAACTGAGCTACTGGACCGAAATCGCGAAACTGCTCGAGCGCGGGCGATTCGACGGCATCTTCATCGCCGACGTGCTGGGCACCTACGACGTCTACGGCGGTGACGACACCGCCGCGCTGCGGCAGGGCGCGCAGATCCCGCTGTCCGATCCGCTGCTGCTGGTCTCCGCGATGGCCGCTGTCACAACGCATCTCGGCTTCGGCATCACGACCGGCACGGGTTTCGAGCATCCCTACCCGTTCGCCCGGCGGCTGTCCACGCTGGACCATCTCACCGGCGGACGCCTGGGCTGGAATGTGGTGACGGGGTATCTGCCCTCGGCCGCGAGGAATTTCGGTGCGGCGGACCAACTCGACCACGACGACCGCTACGACCGGGCCGACGAATATCTCGAGGTGCTCTACAAGCTCTGGGAGGGCTCCTGGGAGGAGGACGCGGTGGTGCGCGACGCCGAGGCCGGGATCTACGTGGATCCCGGCAAGGTGCACCATATCGGGCATTACGGCACGCATTACACGGTTCCGGGAATCCATCTGTCCGAGCCCTCGCCGCAGCGCACACCGGTGATCTACCAGGCCGGGGCATCCACCCGAGGCACCCGGTTCGCCGCGGAGAACGCCGAGGCGATCTTCGTCGCGGCGCCGTCGAAACGCGTTCTGGGACAGATTGTCTCGCGCATCCGGGCGGCGCTGCGGGAGGCCGGGCGCGACCCGTATGCGGCGCGGATCTACGCGCTGGCCACCATCATCACCGATGCCACCGACGATGCCGCCGAACGCAAGCACCGGGAATACCTGGAGTACGCGAGCGTCGAGGGCGGGCTGGTGTTCATGTCCGGGTGGATGGGGATCGATCTGTCCGAATACGACCTGGACGATCCGATCGGCCAGGTGCACAGCAATGCCATTCAGTCGGCGGTATCGGCTTTCCAGGAGTTCGACGACGACGGCCGGGAATGGACCGTGCGCGATATCGCGCGCTGGGCCGGGATCGGCGGTATGGGACCGGTGTTCGTCGGCTCTGGCGAGTCGGTGGCCGATCGGCTGCAGGAATGGGTCGAACAGACCGATGTGGACGGATTCAACCTCGCCTACGCGATCACCCCGGGAAGCTTCGAAGATATTGTGCGGCACGTGATTCCGGTGCTGACCGAACGGGGCGCCTACCCGACGGAGTATGTGCCGGGCACGCTGCGCAACGCCCTGTTCGGTGCGGGTGACCGGCTGCCGCGTGAGCATCGGGGCGCGCGGTACCGCCTGGACGGCCCGGGTTCCACGGCATATCCGGCCTCGGTGCGTCGCCCGGATCTCACGGCCGCCGCGAAATCCTGAATCGGGCCCGAATTGTGAAAATGTCGAATTCACAATTCGGGCGCTTTTCGCTGTGACAACGAATGAGGCGAACCGGTTCCACAGATTGGTTCTCGGTGATTACAACACTCTTCCGCGGAGCCGCTCGATTGCAGAATTTCGTTATGACCGAACAGAATTCGCCTCGCACAGCCGCTGTCATCGGCGCCGGGCAGACCGGTGCTACCGCCGCGCTCGGCCTCCTGGACGCCGGCTTCCAAGTCACCATCTACAGTGATCGCGATCAGAAGAGTCTGCGCGATGACGTCCCCGCCACCGGCACCGCGCTGGGGTTCGGTGAGGCGCAGGCCGCCGAGGCCGCGCTCGGGCTGGACACCTATGTCGATCGCGCGCCCAATCACACCGGGCTCAGCGTGCGTATCGCCGGGCCGGAGAACGCCGAATTGATCGGCTTCGACGGGGATTTCGACGGATTCGTCGGTCTCGCGGTGGACACCCGGCTCAAGGCCGACGAGCGGCTGACCGCGTTCGCGGAGCGTGGCGGTCGATTCGTGGTCGAGCAGGTGACGCCGCAGAAGCTGGACGAGATCGCCGCCGCCAACGATCTGACTCTCGTCGCCACCGGTCGCGGCGGCCTCGCGGACCTGTTCGAGGTGGACACCGACCGCACCGTGTACTCCGAGCCGCAACGCAAGGTGCTGACCGTCACGCTCACCGGATTGGGTACCGGCCCAGAGGTTTTCGCGCATCGGAGCCCGGCCGGCGGGGCACACAGCCTGTTCTCGATCTTCGCCGAGCAGGGGGAGGCGTGGTGGGGTCCGTATCTGCACAAGGACGCCGGGCTGACCTGGGTCTTCCTGGGCTGGGCACGGCCCGGCAGCGACTGGGACAAGCGTTTCTCGGCCGCCGATTCCGCGGCCTCGGCGCATCAGATCGTCAAGGAGCTGTACCGCGACTACATCGACTGGGACCTGCCCGAGGTGCTCTCCACCCAGGTGCTCGAGGACGATCCGCACTCGTGGCTGAAGGGCGCGGTGCGTCCGGTGGTGCGCAAGGGCGTCGGGACGACCGCGAACGGACATCTGGTGGCCGCGCTCGGCGATACCGCGGTGGCCTACGACCCGATCGCCGGACAGGGTGCCCAGAGCGGACTCGTCCAGGCGCAGCGCCTGGTCGCGGCCGCGGCGGCACACGAGGGTGCGTTCGATCGCGCCTGGCTCGAGGCGCAATACCAGGACTTCCTGAACTTCCGGTCCGATGCGGCCAGTCACGCGACCCGGCTGTTCCTGAGTGATCCGGAACTGGGCGACGTCGCCAACCGGTTCTTCCCGGCCGCCGCGGTGAACAAGAAGTTCGCCTCCGCGCTGGTCTCCCTGCTGCACCGCCCGCAGCCGTTCCTCGGCATCGACACCGTGGCGGCGGCGGACGAGTACATCGAACAGGTAACCGGCGCCAAGGCCGACGACGTGCTGGCCGAATTCGCCCCGGCCGGCCGCTTCGAGCGTTCGACGTACAGCGCGGCCGCCCAGGTCTCCTGACCTACCCGAGCTTCGCCCCCCGCTTCCACGCCTCGCCGTCATTCACCCAGGCTCGCTCGCTCCGGACAACGTCAACTCCGAAGGCCGCGGCCCGGGTCGATTCCGGACCGACGGAGCGGGGAGCGAAGCGGAGGCCGCGAACACATCCAAAAATACCGCTGATTCAAAACCTCGTGCCGGGCAACGCGTGGTGCTGAAGTGAAGGGCGCACGCGGTGCCCGGTCAACGAGGGCGCAGGATCCGGCCGACACCACTGGGAGCAGGAGTGAGTACCGAAAAGATTGCCGAGCAGACCCGGTTCGCCTACTGGGTGCCCAATGTCAGTGGCGGCCTGGTCACGAGCGATATCGAGCAGCGCACGTCGTGGGATTTCGAATACAACAAGAAGCTGGCCCGCACCGCGGAGAACAACGGCTTCGAGTACGCGCTGTCCCAGGTTCGCTACACCGCCTCGTACGGTGCGGAGTTCCAGCACGAGTCGACCTCGTTCAGTCTGGCGTTGCTCGGCGCCACCGAGCGGCTCAAGGTCATCGCTGCGATCCACCCGGGTCTGTGGCATCCGGCGGTGCTGGCGAAATTCGGCGCGACGGCGGATCACCTGTCCAATGGGCGATTCGCGATCAACGTCGTCTCGGGTTGGTTCGCCGGTGAGTTCCGGGCGCTGGGCGAACCGTGGCTCGAACACGACGAAAGATACCGGCGCAGTGCGGAATTCCTCGAGGTGATTCGCAAGATCTGGACCGAGGACGCGGTCGATTACGGCGGCGACTTCTACCGGATTCGCGATTTCACGCTCAAGCCCAAACCGCTGAACACGCCGGAGCGGCCGAATCCCGAACTCTTCCAAGGCGGTAACTCCACCGCTGCCCGCCGCAACGGCGGACGTTTCGCCGACTGGTATTTCTCCAACGGCAAGGATTTCGACGGTGTCACCGAACAATTGGACGATCTGCGGGCCGTGGCGCGGGCGCACGATCGCGAGGTGAAGTTCGGGCTCAACGGGTTCATCATCGCCCGCGACACCGAGAAGGAGGCGCACGACACCCTCCGCGAGATCATCGCCAAGGCCAACAAGCCTGCGGTGGAAGGGTTCCGGGACGCCGTGCAACAGGCCGGGGCCTCGACCGGGGACCGCAAGGGGATGTGGGCCGATTCCACGTTCGAGGATCTGGTGCAGTACAACGATGGTTTCCGGACGGGGCTGATCGGCACGCCTGAGCAGATCGCCGAGCGTATCGTGGCGTACCGCGATCGCGGCGTCGATCTGATCCTGGGCGGATTCCTGCACTTCCAGGAGGAGATCGAGTATTTCGGGCAGCGGGTGTTGCCGCTGGTGCGCGAACTCGAGGCGCAGCGCGCTCCGGCGGCTGTGGCGGGCTGATGACGGCCACAGCGGCACAACGCATCACCTCCGCCGGGCACGCCCGGCAGGTGGCGCGGGAGCTGGCGGCGCAGTTCGCCGTTACCGCCGCGGAGCGGGACCGCTTGCGGCAGTTGCCCTATGGCGAGGTGGAGCGGCTGGCGGCCAGCGGACTGCTGGCCGTCACCGTCCCCGCCGCGCACGGCGGCGCGGATCTGCCGCCGAGTGAATTGGCCGAAGTGGTGCGAACTCTCGCGGTCGCGGACCCCAATATCGCGCAGATTCCGCACAGTCACTTCGTCTATCTGAATTTGCTGCGGCTGGCCGGATCGCCGGATCAGCGGCAGCGGTATTTCGCGCAGGTGCTCGACAGTGCGCAGATCGCCAACGCCCAGTCCGAACGGGGTGGCGCGACGGTTGCCGAGGTGGCCACCACGCTGCGTCCGGATGGGCCGGGGTTGCGCGTCGACGGAACCAAGTACTACTGCACCGGTTCGCTTTTCGCGGGAATTCTCGCGGTGCTGGCCCGGCTGGACGATCCGGAGGGACGCACCGGACTGCGCCCGGGGGAGTACGTGGCATTCCTCCCGGCGAGCAGTCCGGGCGTCGAGATCGTCGACGACTGGAATGGCTTGGGGCAGCGCACGACCGGCAGTGGCACGGTCCGATTCGACGGTGTCCGGGTCGAGGCCGGGCAACTCGTCGCCCGGGATTCGGCGGTGCGCGCACCGACCGGATACGGGGCGTTCGCCCAATTGCTGCACGTGGCGATCGATGCCGGTATCGCGCGCGGAGCACTCGGCGCGGCAACACAATTCGTGCGCACCAGTAGTCGTCCGTGGTTCGAGGCGCGGGTCGAACGCGCCATCGACGATCCACTGCTGATTCAGCGCATCGGTGAGCTGTCGGTCGCGGTGACCGCCGCCGAGGCCACCCTGACCGCCGCCGGACTGGCCGTGGACGCCGCCACCGCGAGCCCGGATCCGGGACAGGACGTCGTCGCGCGGGCCTCGCTCGCGGTGGCGGCGGCCAAGATCCTCGCCGACCGGGCCGCGACCGAGGTGTCCGCCGCCCTGTTCGAGGTCAGCGGAACACGCAGTGCCGCAGCGGATCTCAATCTGGACCATTTCTGGCGCAACGCCCGCACCCATACCCTGCATGATCCGGTGCGCTGGAAGTACCAGCACTTGGGCCGCGCCCTGCTGCACGACACCCCGCCGCCCTTACATGGAGTGCTGTAATTTTGGCCTCCGCTTCGCTACGGCGTGGCTGTATCTTCGGCCTCCGCTTCCAGGACCGGGCGGGCCCCGGCCTTCGGGTGGGCGTTGCTTGGGTTGGGCGGAACGCAGGCGATCCATGTTCCGCTCCGCCAGAACAGAGAGGTACCCCATGTCCGAACTGCAGGAGATTCCCGCCGACGCCGCCGGTTTGCGTGCCGCCTTCGCCGCCTTTCCCAGCGGGGTGGTGACCGTCTGCGCCGAAATCGACGGCGTGCGTTACGGATTGGCGGTGAGTACGTTCGTGCCGGTATCGCTCGAGCCGCCGCTGGCGTCGTTCTGCGTGCAGAACAGTTCCTCGACGTGGCCGCTGTTGTCGCGGGCCAGCCATCTCGGATTGAGTCTGCTCGGGACGGATCAGCAGGATGCGGCGCGGTCGTTCGGGTCGCGCACGGGCGACCGGTTCGCGGGGGTGGGGCTGCATCGCGGAACCGGACACGCGGTATTCGTCGAGGGTGCGTCCGCGTGGATCGAGGGGACCGTGCACGCGCAGGTGCCCGCGGGGGATCACCAGGTGGTGCTGGTGCACATCCAGCGCCTGGCCACCCGTGCCGATATCGATCCACTGGTCTTCCACGGCAGTCGGTACCGCCGTTTGCACGCCGAGGAGTTGCGCGCCGCCGGGTAGTCGGCCGGATGCGGCCGGGCGTGTCGCCCTTCGTGTCGTTGGTGAGATCGATCACGTGTGCGGGCGCATGCCCACAGCTGGGAAAACACCCGTTCGGATCAGATCGGGTGCGCTGGCCGGAAACACAGGCGCTTCCGGGGACCCGTACTCGGCCGGGTATGGGCGATGACACCGGCAGCCAGGCCCCGCGCGGTCAGGCCGTGCCGTTGCATGTCCTGGCTGAATCCGTCGAGGTGAATGAGGGTGTGCTGGATCAGATCCGCGGCGATCCCGGCCGGTTCGGTGCAGGCCGTGTGGTAGGCCGCCACCGCCCGGGGATCCTCGGTCAATGCCGCGAGTGCGCCCAAACGCACTCGCTGCGTGAGATTTTCCCAGAGTCGTTCCTGGTCGGCGCTGCGGATGACCCGTCTGCCACCCCGGTAATCGAGGTCGCGAATGATGTTGTCTGCGGATTTGCCGAGCCTGGTTTCACACACCACTGCCCAGAGCGCGCACAACCAGCTGAGACCGCGCAGGAGATCGATTCGCTCGTCCGGTCCGCGCAGGGCCAGATAGGCGTCGGCGGATGCCTGGGTGTTGACGTTCTCCCACTGGAACACCAGGGTCTCGAGTTCGACCAGGAACTCGCCGGGTAACTCGCTCTCGTCGGGACGGACGATGCCAACCGCACACCGCGACAACGGATCCCGCAATTCGACCATCGCCGGATCCCCGGTGCGGATCCAGACGTGCTCGTGCCCGGTCATCAGCGAACCCTCGAGGTCGATGCGGACGGGCGGCAGGTAGGGGCCGCCCCTTCGCATTGAGCCACGAAATGCGCGGGCGCGCAACGTCCCAGCGCAGCGCCCGCGACCTCGTGCCGAGGCCGCGGGCTCGCGGGTGTGCGATCAGGGCCGGCCGGACAGCACCGCGGTGACCGCGTCCATGAACGGCTGCCCGCCCATGGCGTATCCGCCGCCGATCGCACCGATCAGCAGGCCGACGGGCCCGGTGAGCCAGCTCAGGAAGAAGAATCCGCACACGGCGCCGATCAGGCCGCCGAGCACGCCGCCGACGACCACGCCGACGATGTTCTTGTTGATCTCGGCCATCAGCCGGGCCATCGAGTTGACCGGCCGCAACTCACCGATGTCCTTGGCGCTGGGAGCTTTCGGCTCCAGGACGAGCTGGTGCCCGTCCGCGCTGATCTGCTGCGCGAGATGCAGTGTGCCGCCGTTGATCCGGAACGCCAGCGGCACCTTGGCGAGGGCGGTGCCGTCAGTGTTCTTCAGATCGACCTCGGTGCCGTTCGCGGCGAGCTCGAACCGGCCCTTGTCCACGACGGTCGTCAGCTTGTGCGACAGGTCCGACAGGACCGAGTGATACGCGACGCCGTGGTCGACGCCGGAGGCCGTGGTCTGTTTGGCCACTGTGGGGGAATGGGGTGCCGATGGGCTCGCGTTCGCCGTCCCCGCGGCGATCCCCACCGTCACAACCGCGAGAAGTGCGGTTGCGGCGAACTTGCCGAACTTCATACAGATTTCCTATCGGAGCCTACCGCCGGCATGAGCAGCCGGACGGCGAATGACTGTACCGGGTCCGAAGCCTGTTGGCAGACATGGCTATACGCGAGAGCCCGCCCGGCATCGTTATTGAATTGTTATATGCAAAGGTGCGTACCCGGTTCCGAGTAAAAATATGCAGCTTCACAATTCGCGTATGCCGTCGCAGGTGGTGTATGCACTGTGTGATCGCAAAACACGTGTGTTCAAACTTGGAATCTCGCGATACGGATTCGAAGTGTTACAGCTCTGGAGGACGGTTTCGTGCCGCGTCGTCGTGTCCACGCCGGAATCATCCTGGTGGGCTTCGTGATTGCTTCCGGCCTGGCGATGGCTTGCCTGATCTTCGCTGCGCTGTCGGTGGGCGGCCACCATGTGAACGCGGCCGACGCCAGTGCCTCGCAGACCTCGGCGGCGAGTGCCGAGACCACGACGCCCACGGCGTCGCACACGGCCAGGACGACCGGCCCCAAATCGCCGGCCGCCAAGCCCGGTACCACCATCGCGCCGCTGCCGCCGCTGGCCGCCGCCTCCTCGGCCACGGCTACCCCCACCTCCACTCCGGCGCCGACTAGCAGCAGGGGTGCGAACCAGCGCGACACCGCGGACCCGGTCTCCGCGGGCGACTGTGTGGCCGGGGTCGGCTCGGACGGTTCGGTGACCAAAACCTCTTGCGGCAGTTCGAATTCCGCCTATCGGGTGAACAGCAAGGCGGGTTCGGGCGGGCAGTGCCCGAGCGATTCGGATCGGTCGGTGTCGCAGACGCTGCCCGGCGGCGCGAAGGACACGCTCTGCCTGGACACCGACTGGGAAGTCGGGCGCTGCATGGCGGTCTCGGGCAATTCCGCGACCCCGACCGACTGCACCGCGGGCCCCGGCACGATGCGGGTGCAGGCGATCAACCGCAATACCGCGGATGTGAACACCTGCACCGACGCGAACCACGGCGTGGTCTACAAGCAGCGCAAGTTCGTCGTCTGCCTGGCTCAGATGTGATCGTCGAATTGCTCAGCGCGACACCGCACTCCGGCGCTGCGCGTCGAGCAGGCGGCTGAACTGCCGGTTGGCCAGTCGCATGGCGATCTCGTAGGGCAGCGCGAATTTGCGGGCGAACCAGTAGCCGATCCGGATATCCGCCGAGGTGTGCACCAGATAGCGGTTGCGTTCGACGCCGGACAGAATCCGCTCGGCCACCTGTTCCGGTGTCGCGGCGTGGCCTTCGAACAGGCCGGTCAGCCGTTTGACCCGAGGATCGTCGCGATCGACGCCGACCACCTGCACCGTGCCCACCAGCGGTGTGCGCACCGCGCCCGGGACGACCAGGCTCACCCCGATGTCATGCCGCTCGAGGTCGAAGCGGAGCACGTCGGAGATGCCGCGCAAACCGAACTTGCTGGCGCTGTAGGCCGCGTGCCAGGGCAGCGCGAGCAGCCCGGCGGCCGAGGAGACGTTGACCAGATGTCCCCCGCGTCCGGCGCGAACCATCGGCGGCAGGAAACTCTCGATGACGTGGATAGGACCCATCAGGTTGACCTCGACCACGGAGCGCCAGTGCCGGTGTTCCAGATTCTCCACAGTGCCCCAGATGGCGATGCCGGCGATGTTCATCACCACGTCCAGGCTCGGATACCGCCCGTGGATCCGTTCGGCCCACGCGCGCACCGCCTCGTAATCGGCGATGTCCAGGGCCTGCGCGTCGAGTACCTCGCCGCCGGTGGCACGGATCCGCGCGACCGTGTCGTTCAGCCCGTCCTCGGAGATGTCGGTGAGGAACAGGCGCATACCCCGGTCGGCCGCGGCGATGGCGGTCGCCCGCCCGATACCACTGGCCGCGCCGGTGATCAGGCACAGGCGGCCGTTCAGATCCTTCATGGACGCACTCCTCCGAGCTGGTTGAAAACGGCGTTGTTCTGATCATGTCCGGATGGGTGTCAGCTCATTGCGAACAATAGTGTACATAGAACTCCCGCGCGCCCGATCCAGGCCGCGCGTGCCCGGACCAACAGTTCAATTCACGCTGAGCAGGAGTACCGACAGCCGGACGCTGCTGTTCTAGCGTCGATGCAGCGGCTCGCCGCCGCCGGGTGCGAGCGCTACCGCGGGATCGCTGGAGGATTTCATGAGCACAGTGACCGCTGTCGGCAGTCCGCCGGTACCGGAGGCCGATGAGGGGGCCCTGCCGGTCGCGCGCACTTGGCACCCGTGGCGTTGGCTCGTCGCGGTGCTGGCACTGGTCGTGGTCGCGCAGTTCGCGCACGGCCTGGTCACCAATCCGGGGTGGGACTGGCCGACGTTCGGGCAGTACTTCACCGCGAAGTCGGTACTGTCGGCGATGCGCGTCACGCTCGAGCTGACCTTCTGGGGAACGTTGTTCGGATTTCTCCTCGGTGTCTGGATCGCCGTCGCGCGATTGTCGAAAATCCCTGTGTTGCAAGTGATCGCGTGGGCCTATGTATGGGCTTTCCGATCCATTCCGCTCATCGTGCAGCTGTTGTTCTGGTTCAACATCGCTTACCTCTACAAGCGGATATCGATCGGAATTCCCTTCGGCCCCGCATTTTTCGCGTTCGATGTGAACGGCGTGATCAGCGGGTTCACCGCGGCGGTGATCGGGCTGGCACTGCATCAGGGAGCCTATTCGGCCGAGATCATCCGCGCCGGCATCATCTCGGTGGATCCCGGACAGCTGGAAGCGGCGAAATCACTCGGGTTGCCGTGGCGGCGGCAGTTCTTCACCATCGTTGCGCCACAGGCGATGCGGGGCATTCTGCCCAATGCCGCGAACGAGGTGATCAGCCTGTTCAAAGGCACCTCGATCGTCTCGGTGATGGCCATCGCGGAGCTGTTCTATCAGGTCCAGGTGATCTACGGCCGCAACGGCCGGGTGGTGCCGCTGCTCATGGTGGCCACGGTCTGGTACATCGTGCTCACCAGCGTGCTGAGCGTCGTGCAGTACTACATCGAACGGCATTTCGCGAAGGGCGCTCAGCGGGAACTGCCCCCTACGCCGTGGCAGCGAATTCGCGCGAAGGTCGCCGAGATCACCGAGGAGCGAGTGTGAACGAGACGGTATCCGCGGCGGGCGAAAAGGCGGCTACCGCGTCGGCGTCGCGGAGCGACTATGCGGTCGAACTGCGCGGCGTGCGTAAGCATTTCGGCTCGCACGAGGTGCTGCGCGGCATCGATCTGGCGGTGCGGCCGGGTGAGGTGACGGTGATCCTGGGACCGTCGGGCTCGGGTAAATCGACATTGCTGCGCACCATCAATCATCTAGAGAAGGTGGACGCCGGCTCGGTTCGGGTCAGCGGCGAACTGGTCGGATACCGCCGCAGCGGCGCGGCCCTGCGTGAGCTGAGCGAACGCGAGATCCTGCGGCAGCGTTCGCGAATCGGCTTCGTCTTCCAGAACTTCAACCTGTTTCCGCACCTCACCGTGCTGGAAAACGTTGCGCTGGCACCGATCTCCGCACAACGCCGGCCGCGTGCGCAGGCGCGCGCCGAGGCCGCGGAGCTGCTCGACCGGGTCGGGCTCGCGGACAAGGCTCGAGACTATCCGCGCAGGTTGTCCGGCGGACAGCAGCAGCGGGTCGCGATCGCGCGTGCGCTGGCCCTGCGCCCGCGGGTGGTGCTGTTCGACGAGCCCACCTCGGCGCTGGATCCGGAGCTGGTCGGCGAGGTGCTCGACGTCATCCGCGATCTGGCCCGCGACGGTTCCACGCTGGTGATCGTCACGCACGAGATCGGATTCGCCCGCGAGGTGGCCGACACCGTGGTGCTGATGGACGACGGGCGGATCGTCGAGCAGGGCCCGCCCGCGCAGGTACTCGACCAGCCTGCCCACCCGCGCACGAAAGCCTTTCTCGCCCATGTGCTCTGAGCCGACCAGTCGATTCGCGGAGGTTCGCCACGGATGAAGTTCCTGCTGCTGACCCTCATCACCCATCAACCCGATCCGCTGACCGGTGCCACCGAGACCCCGGCGCAGCGCCTGCGCCGAGTGGTCGAGAGTGCCCGACTGGCCGAGGAACTCGGCTACGACGGTTTCGCGGTCGGTGAGCGGCACGAGGATCCGTTCATCTCGGCCGCGCCCCCGGTCGTGCTGAGTCATATCGCCGCGGTGACCTCGCATATCGCGCTGTTCACCGGGGTCACCACATTGAGCCTGCTGGACCCGGTGCGCGCCTTCGAGGACTACTCGACGCTGGACAATCTCTCGGGCGGGCGGCTCGAGCTCATCATCGGCAAGGGCAACGGCGCGGCGCAGGCGAAACTGTTCCACGTCACGTCCCAGGACCAGTGGGAGCGCAACCGCGAGGGTTACGAGCTGTTCCGCAGGTTGTGGGAGAGCGAGAGCGTCACTTGGGCGGGCCGGTTCCGTCCCGCCCTGACCGAGGCCAAGGCGCTGCCCCGGCCGCTGCAGTCGCGGCTGCGGATCTGGCACGGCAGCGCCACCAGCCGAGAATCGGTGGAATTGGCCGCGTTGCACGGTGATCCGCTGTTCTCGGCCAACGTCACCAACCCCATCGAACCGTATGCCGAACTGATCGAGTACTACCGGCAGCGCTGGGCCGCGCACGGTCACGATCCGGCTCGGGCGCTGGTCGGCGCCGGGACGGCCGGGTTCTATGTCGCCCGCGATTCCCAGGCCGCGCTGCGCGCGTACCGGCCGATCTTCGCCGCGCGCCAGGCAGCGGCCCGCGCACACCGACTCCCGACCGTCTTCGAGACCGTCGAGGATTTCATCGACCGCAGCTCCGCCCTGATCGGCAGCCCGCAACAGGTCGTCGACAAGGTGCTGCGCTACCACGAGCGATTCGGCCACGAAGCCATCCACCTCAGCGCCGACAGCGACGGCCTGACCCCCGCGCAGCACCGCGCGAGCCTGGAACTGTTCCAGGCCGAGGTCGCGCCGGTACTCCGCGCGCGGATACCCAGCCGTGCGCTGGGCGCCCAGCGGTATCTCGCCGAGGAGGCCGTTCGATGAACTACGGGAGCCGGGTAGATAGTGGACGCCACTGCGTGCGAACGGATTATGAGTCGCTGTTCGGATGCGCGGAAGTATCGCGCCGCGCGAGCCGTTCGGGCATGATGCGCATGCGGGCCGTAAGTTGGTCCGGCCCCGAGGAAATGGTTCGGGAGTTGGGCAATGGTGCCACAGCCGTGCCGGGCCTGGGCTTTCCGGCCTCCGGCGTCCGGCGCGCGACTTCGAGTCGCTTTCGGCGAGTCGAACGCGGGCCGCGTGTCGAGTGTGCCCTGGGGTGGTCCCCGAAACTGCCGTATCGCAGGGGGATTCGATGATCCGCTATGTCGCCGCGCGAGTGCTGCAGGCGATCGGCGTGTTGTGGGCGGCGTTCACCGTGACCTTCGGTGTGCTGTATCTGCTGCCCGCCGATCCGGTCCAGTTGGCGATCGGGGCGAATCCCGGAGTGCAGGTGGACCCGGCGGCCGTGGCCGAGCTGCGGGCGCGGTACGGGCTGGACAAGCCGGTCTGGCAACAGTATTGGACCGCGCTGGAGCACGCGCTGCACGGTGACCTCGGGCATTCGCTGAGCACCGGGCAGAGCGTCACCGGTGCGCTCGGCCAGGCTCTGCCCTCGACGCTCGCGCTGGCGGCGCTGGCGCTGACGCTGGCGCTCGTCTTCGGCGCCGCGCTCGCGCTGGCCGCCGCGTACACCGAACGGCCCCGGCTGCGCGGGTTGTTGACCGCCGTGCCGCCGGTGGGCGCCTCGGCGCCTACCTTCTGGGTGGGATTGCTCCTGCTGCAACTCTTCTCGTTCCGGCTGCGACTGGTACCCGCGTTCGGCGGCACCGGGTTCGCCGGGACGGTGCTGCCCGCGGTGACCCTGGCGATTCCGGTCGGCGCGGTCATCGCCCAGGTCCTGTACACCGGTCTGGCCGGGGTGTGGCGGCAGAGCTTCGTCGAGGTGGCGTTCGCCAAGGGCGCCTCGCGCTGGTGGGTGCAGATACATCATGTGCTGCGGCCCGCACTGGCCCCCGCGCTGGCCGTGGCCGGGGTGTGGGTCGGCACCGTGCTGGCCGGATCGGTGGTGGTGGAGACGGTGTTCTCGCGCGCCGGAATCGGCCGGTTGACCCAGACCGCCGTACTCGCCGAGGACATTCCGGTCGTGCAGGGTGTGGTGCTGCTGACCGCGCTGGCCTACGCGCTGGTCAACCTCGCGGTCGACCTGATTCATCCGGTCCTGGATCCCCGGGTGCGACAAGAGTTCCGGCGCGGGCGCGCCGAGGCGGAGGGCGCGGCGGCGTCCGGAATCGAGGCTTCGGAGATCGACCGTCAGGGCGTGGCCGGATGACCGGGTTCGCGAGTGGGTGGTATGGCTCGAGGTGCGGGTATGAGTGAAAGATTCGGTGGCACAGCGGTTCTGGCTCGACTGGACGTGGATCCGGATACGCCAGCCGCACGCGGATTCGTCCCCGATGTGCGCGCGGCGCTGCGTTCCGGACGATCCGTGCTGCTCCCGGCGATCGTGCTGCTGGTCGTACTCGGCTGGGCGGTGTGGCCGTCGCTGTTCGCCGGGGGCGACCCGTTGCGCGGTGTTCCGGCGGAGAAGTTGCGCGGTCCGAGCGGTCGGCATTGGTTCGGTACCGACAATCTGGGCCGCGACGTCTACACGCGGGTCGTGCACGCCACCGCGTTATCGGTCACCGCAACGGTTTTCGCGGTGCTGATCGGCCTGCTCGCGGGCTCGCTGCTGGGTCTGCTCGCCGGTGCGCTCGGCGGCCGGACCGACGCCGCGATCATGCGCGTCGTCGATGTGCTGCTGTCGATTCCGGAGCTGTTGAGCGCACTGGTTCTGGTCACCGCGCTCGGCTTCGGCACCCGCAACGTCGCGATCGCGGTGGGTGTCGCGCTGGTACCCACCTTCGCCCGGGTGATGCGGTCCGAGGTGGTCCGGGTGCGGCGCGCGCCGTACGTGGAAGCGGCCTTCGCCGCGGGAGTGCGCTGGCCCGGTGTGTTGTCGCGGCATGTGCTGCGCAATGCCTACGAGCCGGTCGCCGCGCTGGTGGCGGTGGAATTCGGGGTGGCCGTCCTGGCGGTGTCCTCGCTGAGTTTCCTCGGCTACGGCGCCCGCCCGCCGACGCCGGAATGGGGATCGCTGATCGCCGGCGGCCGCGACTACCTGGCCACCGCGTGGTGGATGACCACGCTGCCCGGCCTGGTCATCGTCGCGGTTGTGCTGTCCGCCCAGCGGATCGGCGGTATCTTCGGCGTCCGCTCCGGCACTGAGCGCCGCCCCGGAAGTCTCGCCCTTCGGCGCCGTACCCGGCATTCGTTCCGCGCACCCGGTGCCCGCGCGAGCGGCGACACGGGCCGCGAGCGGTCGCGGCGTTCGCAGGTGCCGAGTGGAGATGCGGAGTGAGGGAATGAGCGAGGAAGCGCTGCTGCGGGTGGCCGACCTGCGGGTGGAGTATGCCGGAAGCGGCGGGCCGGTGCTCGCCGTCGCGGGTGCGTCGCTGACGGTCTCGCAGGGGGAGACCGTCGCGCTGGTGGGCGAATCCGGTTCGGGCAAGTCGACTTTCGCGCATGCGGTGATCGGGTTGCTGCGCGGCGGCGCGGTGACGGGCGGACGGATCACATTCGCGGGTGAGCGGATCGATGACGCCTCGCCGCGACACCTGCAGACGATCCGTGGCGCCCGGATCGGTTTGGTGCCACAGGATCCGGGCGTCTCGCTGAATCCGGTGCTGCGCATCGGCGATCAGGTTGCCGAGTCGCTGCGCATCCACGGCCGGGCGACTCGCCGCACCGCGCGAGCACAGGCGGTGCGGATTCTCGCCACGGCCGGACTGGACCGGCCGGAACTGCGTGCGCGCCAATACCCACAGGACCTTTCGGGCGGCCAGCGGCAGCGGGTTTTGATCGGCATCGCCCTGGCCTGCGGTCCGGAACTGGTGATCGCCGACGAACCGACCAGCGCGCTGGACGTCACCGTGCAGCGCCGCATCCTGGACCACCTCGCCGAGCGCACCGCCGAATCCGGCACCGCCGTCCTGCTGATCACCCACGATCTCGCAGTGGCGGCCGATCGCGCGGACCGCATCGTGGTGATGCGCCGCGGCGAAATCGTCGAATCCGGCCGTACCGCAGAGGTTCTCGGCAATCCGCGGCACGAATACACTCGACGCCTGCTGGATTCGGTGCCGACGCTGGACGCGCCCACACGTTCGGTCCGTCCACGGGCCGCCACGCCGCTGCTGTCGGCTACCGGACTGCGCCGCACCTTCCGGACCGGCGCTCGCGGCAGGCTCACTGCGGTCGACGACGTCACGGTGCACATCGATCGTGGTGAAACACTCGCACTGGTCGGTGAATCCGGCTCCGGCAAGAGCACCACGGCCCGCATCCTGACGCTGCTGGAACGACCCGATTCCGGCACGATCAGCTTCGACGGCAGCGACGTCGGCGAGCTGCGCGGCGCGCGGCTGCGTGAGTTCCGGCGGCGCGTGCAGGTCGTCTATCAGAATCCGTACGCGTCGCTGAACCCCAAGCTGACCGTCGGCCAGAGCATCGCGGAACCGTTGCGCGCCTTCCGGATCGGCGATAAAGGATCGCGCCGCGAACAGGTCGGTGAACTGCTCGAGCAGGTGGCGCTGCCGGCGGATCACCGGGATCGGCTGCCCGCCGAACTCTCCGGCGGGCAGCGTCAGCGGGTGGCGATCGCCCGTGCGCTGGCGCTGCGCCCGGAACTGGTGGTGCTCGACGAACCGGTTTCCGCGCTCGATGTCTCGGTTCAGGCGCAGATCCTGGAACTGCTCGAGCGCCTGCAACGCGAGCTGTCGCTCAGTTACCTGTTCATCTCCCACGACCTGGCCGTGGTGCGCCGGGTCAGTGACCGCGTGGCGGTGATGCGCGCCGGACGCATCGTCGAAACCGGCTATACCGCAGCGCTGTTCGATCAACCCGCGCACGAATACACCCGCGAGCTGTTGTCGGCCGTCCCGGGCGGGCGCGACCCGTCCGATGCGCTCTCCCACCCCCGCAACGAAGGAGTACCAGTGTCATGACCACGGCGACCACCGAATTCGAACAACAGTGGCACACCTGGCACGCCGAACGCGAGGCGTGGGCCCGGGAACCGCTGGGCTGGCTGAGCCTGACCGGATTGCACTGGCTGGGCGAGGCCCAGGAGAGCGTCGAGGGGCTGCCGGGCGGTTGGCGCGTCGAAGGCGAAACCGTCGTGCTGACAACCGCTTCCGCCGACGGCTACACCCTGGATGGACTCGCGCTCACCGGCCGCGCGACGCTCACCCCGGGTGAGGGCGCTCCCGGAATCGAAGTGCGCGTGGGTGACCGGCTCGTCGAGGTGATCCGCCGTACCGGCCGCTATGCCTTGCGCGTTCACGATCCTGCCGCACCCGGCCTTGCGGCGTTCACCGGAATCCCCTCCTTCCCACCGGATTCGCGCTGGGTGGCGGTGGGTGAGTTCACCCCCTACGAGACCGCACGGACCGTCACCACCGGTGCGGTGGTCGAGGGCCTGGAACACCATCATCCGGCGGCGGGCACCGTGCGCTTCTTCCTCGACGCGCGGGAGCACACGGTCATCGCCTTCGGCGACCCGGAAACCGGTCTGCGCCTGCTGTTCACCGATCGGACCAGCGGTGTGAGCACCTACCCGGGCGCGCGGTCGCTGCCGATCGGGACGCCGGGATCCGGCGGCGCGGTCCGGCTGGACTTCAATCGGGCACAGAATCTGCCCTGTGCCTTCACCGATTACGCGACCTGCCCGATCGCGCCGCCGGAGAACCGGCTCGACGTGGCCGTCGAGGCGGGCGAACGCGATCCGCGGCCGGAGGTGCGGTCGTGACGATCTCGGGCGGGCGCGTCCCGTTGTCGGTGCTGGATCTGTCCCCGGTCAGCGCGGGATCCACACCGCGCCAGGCGATCCGGAATACCATCGAGCTGGCGCAGCGGGCCGAGAGCTGGGGGTATCGGCGGTTCTGGGTGGCGGAGCACCATTTCGTGCGGGTGGCGAGTTCGTCGCCGGTGACGTTGATCGGGCTGATCGCGGCGGCCACCGAGACGATCCGAGTGGGGTCGGCGGCGGTGCAGCTGGGGCATCACACCTCCGCCTCGGTGGTGGAAGGGTTCGGGACGATCGACGCGCTGTATCCGGGACGCCTCGATCTGGGCTTGGGGCGCTCGGGTCACCGTGCCGATCAGATCCGCTCGGCCGGTGTTCCGCCGGTCCGCACCCCCGAGCGGCCGATCGAGGTCCGGGACGGTGTGGTGATCCCGCCTCCGTTCAGCCCCGGGCAGTTGCTGAACACTGCTCGTCTACAGGCCGGCCTGCAGGTACTGACGCTGCCCGGTGCCCGGCCGCTGGACTACACCGAGCAGGTCGAGCAGATCCGCGCCTTCCTCGACGACGGGTACCGGTCCGACGAAGGCGTTGTCCTGCACGCGGTTCCGGGTGAGGACGCGCAGATCGAACTGTGGCTGTTCGGCAGCAGCGGCGGTGAGAGCGCCAGGCTCGCCGGACGTCTGGGGCTGCCGTTCGCGGCGAATTACCATGTCTCTCCGGGCACGATTCTGGAAACCGTTGCGGCGTACCGGGAATCATTCCGGCCGTCGGCGCGGTACCCGAAGCCGTATCTGGTGGTGTCCGCGGACGTCGTCGTGGCGGAGGAGCACGCGAAGGCCGAACATCTCGCCTCCACCTACGGCCACTGGGTGTACAGCATTCGCAGTGGGGCGGGTGCGGCCGACTATCAGGACCCCGATACCGCCGAGCCGCTGTCCGAGCAGCAGCAACGCCTGGTGCGGGACCGGATCACCACACAGTTCGTCGGCACGCCCGCCGAGGTGACCGCCCGCCTGAGCGCACTGCAACAGCTCACCGGCGCGGACGAACTGGTGATCACCAGCGTCACCCACCGGCACGAGGACCGGCTCGCCTCGCACCGCCTACTCGCGCAGGAATGGGGGCTCTCGCACGTGCGCGCGGCCTGACCGCCGAATTCGCGACAATTCGTTCGGCGGCTGTTCGGCAATCGATGGTATCGGGCGTCCGCCGATGGGGGTTGCGGCGATCGCCCGGTGATCAGCCGGGGTAAGCGCGGCCGCTGCTCCTGGCGTCGTGGCCCTCCGCCGACGATGATCGCGTCCGCTGGATCCAGCGTTCCCGCGATACGCTGCCGCCCAGCGGGATTCGCAGCCAGCGCCGGTCCGGCGGGCGAGGCCGCCTGCCGGACATCGCTGACGCACGGCAAGAGTGCCTGCGCGAGAACCTATTTCGCGCTGGGCGCCCAATCCTCCAGGTACGCGCGGTACGTGCCCATCGGCAACGCGGCGTCGTAGACCAGCGCGCCCGACGGGGTGAACTCCGAGATGTGCGGAGCCATACCCCAGCCCACCAGCGTGTTGCCGCCCGGCAGGCCCTGGGCGTTACCCATCGCCATCGCGACCAGGTTGCTCGGGTGAGTCTGGTTGCGCACCAACGTCGCCCGGTGCGCAGCGGTATCGATATGGATCCACTGCACACTCGACACACCCAACGTCTGCTGACCGCTGGAATTGTCGTTGAACAGCCGGATCGTATCGGGCCCGTCGAATTCGGCGTCGTGCTGGAAGGCGAACTGCACTCCGGGGCCCATGGCCAGGGTGGAATGCTTACCGCCGAGCTGCCAGCGGATCTTCCCGGTGTGGATGTCGACGTCGTACACCGCGGAGGTGTCGCGCATCGAGATCACCAGATTCCCTTGCGGGTCGAGCGCGATCGAATTCATGTGGTACGGGTCGTAGACCGCGGAACCGGGTGACGAGGTGCCAGCGGTGGTATCGGTGAGCGGCACGTGCTGGGCGGCACTCCACTGGAACAGCACCTTCTTGCTGGCGACATCGACCACCGAGGCGACGGTGTCGTACATCCGGCCGTTCTTCGGTCCGCCGATCGCGCTCAGGTCCGCGCCGACCTCCCGGTAGGAGGTGATCAGCGCGCGGCCGTCCGGCGTCAGCCGGAACTCGTGCACATCGGAACCGGAACCGTCTCCGGCACCGAGGGTTTCGATGACGTGGCCGTGTTCGTCGGCGATGTAGTCGGTGCCCGTGCCGTGCCCGCCGACGGTGCTGCCCTGCCACCAGGTCAGCACCCGCTTGCCCTGGTAGGTCTGCGTCCGGAAGTTCGACACGTCCTGACCCTTGGGCGGGGTGTATCGCCACACCTCGTGCCCGGCTTTGTCCATCACCACATTGGCGGGCGCGGCCTGCGGAATGATCGACAGCGCCTGCCCCAACCCGGGCACCAGTGCCGCGGCACTGACCCCGCTCGTGTAGTAGATGTATCCCGGGCTCGCGCCGGGCTGGTTCACATCGACGGTGTAGCTCAGCGCGCCCACCGGCATGCTGGGCAGCGGTGCCGCGGCGGCCGACGGGGCCAATGCGGCCCCCAGCCCGACGCCGGCCACGGCCAGGGCGGCAGCGCCGCGGCGGATACGGTGCGGATTCCGGATCATGGGGACGCTCCTAGCGCGGCTGGTGAATGGATGTGCGTCGGAGCGTATCCCGGATTTCTGTGGTCACTCTGTGATCGGCGGCGTGTGCGGATGCTCGCTCAACCCAGCGCCCGACGCGCGTACGCCCGGACGTCGGCGTCGGAATCGTCGACGGCCTGCCGCAGCGCGTCGCGGGCGCCGGCGTGCTCGGGCCACAGGCCCAGGGTCAGAACCGCGGCCTTGCGGACGTCGGGATGCGGGTCCGACAGGGCGGTATGCAGTGGGCCCGCGGCGAGGTCGGGTCCGAGGGCGGTCCAGCCGCGGACCGCGCCCGCACGGATCTGCCAGGCCGAATCGGCGAGGGCGGTGGTGAGCACGGGTGCGTCGGCCGGGGAGCCGAGCCGGGACAGAGCGGTGAGGGCCGCGGCGCGGACCAGCGGATCGCGGTCGGCGGTCAGCTCGCGCACGGTGTCCGCGCCGCCCTGTCCGACGGTGGCCAGCCCCTGCGCGGCGGTGATGCGAACCTCGCGGTTCTCGTCGTGTGCGGCGGTGGTCAGCGCGGTCCAGTCGTCGATCGAGACCAGGGCGCGCACCCCTTCGATCCGCACGCGGTGATCGTCGTCCACGACGGCCTTGCTGAACAGTTCGGCCGAACCCGCCCGCAGCGCACGCAGCAGATCCACCACACCGGCCCGCACGAGCGGATCGGGTGATTCCGCATGTGCGGCCAGACCCGTTGTGGCAGGCAGGATTTCGACCAGCTCACGGAGTCCGGCCAGAGCGGCGGCGCGGACCGCGGCGGCCGGATCGGCGAGGGCGGCGATCAACGCGTCGGCGAAACCGTCCGGCGTGCCCTCGGTCAGGACCGACACCGCGGTGGCGCGCACGCGCGGGTCGGCATCGGCGAGGTAGGGATACAGGTCGGCCAGGCTCGGCGCGTCCAGGCCGAGCAACCGCGCGATCGCGGGCGCGACCTCGTCGGCGGCGTCTACATCGGCCGTGGCGGTCCGTGTTCGCGCGACGCCCGGGCCGGCCGCGGCCGTGCGCGGCGGACCGGTGATCAGGCCGGGTTGGGCGACGAGTTCGGGGGCCTCGGATGCGCTCGATCGTCCGGCGAGTTCGGGCACCGGCACGAAATACGGCGCGACCGGGCGTTTCAGGAATTCCATCGTCCCGTCCGCGCCCTTGCGCAGGTTCAGGTGATAGTGCCACTGCTCGTCGTCGCGCTCGGGCAGATCGGCGCGCTCATGGTAGAGGCCCCAACGGGATTCGGTGCGGGTCAGCGAGGAACGGGCCGCCATCTCGGCGCAGTCGCGGATGAAACTCACTTCCGCGCAACGCATCAGCTCGTGCGGCGTGGTCGCGCCCATCTCCGCGATCTCGCGGCTCATCCGCTCGAACGTCTCGATCGCCAGGGACAGTTTCGTCGCCGTCTTCGGCGGTGCCACATAGTCGTTCACGAAGCGGCGGAGTTTGTACTCCACCTGCTGCTGCGGCGGCCCGTCCGGATCGCGCAGCGGGCGGTACATCAGTTCGTGCGCCTCGGCCAGCTGATCGGCCGGAAGTTCCCGCGGCGCCGCGATATCCGCGCGGGTGCTCGCGGCGTGTTCACCGGCCAGATCGCCGTAGACGAAGGCGCCGATCATGTAATTGTGCGGTACGCAGGCCAGGTCTCCAGCCGCGTAGAGCCCCGGCACGGTCGTGCGAGCGTGCTCGTCCACCCAGACGCCCGAGGCGGAATGCCCACTGCACAAGCCGATCTCGGAGATGTGCATCTCGATGTCATGGGTCCGGTAGTCGTGACCGCGATTGGCGTGGAAGGTGCCGCGGGTGGGCCGCTCGGTGGTGTGCAGGATCCCCTCCAGCGCGGTGAGCGTCTCGTCGGGCAGATGGGAAACCTTCAGATAGATCGGGCCCCGGGCGGATTCGATCTCGTGCTTGACCTCGCTCATCATCTGCCCGGACCAGTAGTCCGAGTCGACGAACCGCTCACCGGCGGCATTGACCTGGTAGCCGCCGAACGGATTGGCGACGTAGGCGCAGGCCGGACCGTTGTAATCCTTGATCAGCGGGTTGATCTGGAAACATTCGATGCCCGAGAGCTCCGCGCCCGCGTGGTAGG
Organism: uncultured Nocardia sp.; assembly: GCA_966435935.1. Taxonomy (GTDB): domain Bacteria; phylum Actinomycetota; class Actinomycetes; order Mycobacteriales; family Mycobacteriaceae; genus Nocardia. The sequence continues at coordinate 35,637 of CBJNFW010000003.1, read as the reverse complement.
CCATCGAATACCCGTCCCCGGCGTTGGTCGGATTCTCGTACGTGCCGTACAGATATCCCGACGCGGGCAGGCCGAGCCGCCCGCACGGCCCGGTCGCCAGGATCACCGCCTTCGCGCCGACGGCGACGAATTCGCCGGTGCGCGTGTTCAACGCGGCCGCACCGACCGCGCGGCCGCCGTCGGTGAGCACGCGCACCGGCATCAGCCGATTCTCGATCCGGATCTTCTCGCGCATCTTGCGTTGTCGCAGAACGCGATACAGGGCCTTCTTGACGTCCTTGCCCTCGGGCATCGGCAGCACGTACGAGCCGGAGCGATGCACCCGGCGCACCGCGTATTCGCCGTAGGCGTCCTTCTCGAACTTCACCCCGTACCGCTCGAGCCGCTGCACCATCGCGAAGCCGCGGGTGGCGGTCTGATAGATGGTGCGCTGGTTGACGATTCCATCGTTGGCGCGGGTGATCTCGGCGACGTAGTCCTCCGGTTCGGCCTTACCGGGGACCACGGCATTGTTGACCCCGTCCATCCCCATCGCCAGCGCGCCGGAATGCCGCACGTGCGCCTTCTCCAGCAGCAGCACGTTCGCGCCGTTCTCGGCCGCGGTGAGCGCGGCCATGGTTCCGGCGGTGCCGCCGCCGATCACCAGCACATCGCAGTCGAGCCGGACGGTATCGGCCAGGTCGGGAATCTTCATCAGCGGTGCTCCAAGTGGCGGTGGTCAGCGGTGAGCCGGGACCGGATCATCCGAACGATCCAGGGCGGCAAGGATTTCGGCGCGCAGCGCGGCGCGGTCGACGTCCGGATCGCGGGGCCGCGGAATGTCCAGCAGCGCGCGCACCGGAAGGGCGGCGCGGTCGAGTACGGCGATCCGATCACCCAGCAGCAGCGCCTCGTCGACATCGTGCGTGACGAAGACGACCGTGGTCGGGTGCGCCCGCCAGGTGTCCACGAGCAGACGCTGCATGGTGGCCCGGGTGGGTGCGTCCAGCGCACCGAACGGTTCGTCCATCAGCACCGCGCGGGGCGCACCGGCCAGGCCGCGGGCGAGCTGGACACGTTGGCGCATACCGCCGGACAGATCCTTGGGCAGGTATTTCCCGAATCCGGTCAGGCCGACCTCGTCGATCCATCGTTCGGCCCGCGTGCGCCGCCCGGCGCGTGGCTCACCGCGCAGCCGCAGGGCCAGTTCGATATTCGAGCGAACCGTGCGCCACGGCAGTAACGCGTTGTCCTGGAAAACCATCGCGCGATCGCGCGACGGCCCGGTGACGAGTTCGCCGTCGGCCAGGACGCGGCCCGAACGTGCGGGCAGCAGTCCGGCCAGCGCGCGCAGGACGGTCGATTTACCGCAGCCCGACGGGCCGGTCAGCACGAGAATCTCGCCCGGCCGGATATCCAGCGTCAGCTCGCTGATCACCGGTGTTCCGGAATAGCGCAGCTCGACCCTATCCAGCCGGAGATTCATTGCGGTACCACGGGACTCGCTCATTTCGTCTCCGCTCCCGCCCGGGGAAGCCATGCGGTGGCCCGGCGTCCCAGCAGCTCGACCGCCGCCGATGTCGCGAAGCCCAGCACCCCGATGGTGATGATGCCGACGAACACGCCCGGATAGTCCACGATCGTGTACGCCTGCCAGGTCCGATATCCCACACCCAGCCGGCCCGAGATCATTTCGGCCGACACCACGCAGATCCAGGCCACGCCGATACCCACCGACAACCCGCCGAACACCCCAGGCAGACTGCCGGGCAGCACGACTCGCGCCAGCACGTCCCAGCGGCTGCCGCCGAGGGTGCGCACCGAATCCTCCCAGATCACCGGCAGCGCCCGCACCGCGTGCCGAGTGCTGACCATGATCGGGAAATACGCGGCCAGGAAGGTGATGAACACGATCCCGGCCTCGTCGGTGGGGAACAGCAGAATGGCCACCGGCACGATCGCGATCGCCGGTATGGGCCGGGCCAGTTCGGTCAGCGGCCCGAAGATATCGGCGAACAGCCGCGAACGTCCCAGGGCCACACCGGATGCCACTCCCGCCAGTGCCGCGAGTACGAATCCGCTCAGGATCCGGATCACCGACTGCCCGAGGTCCAGCCAGTACGTCGTGGTCCCGAGCTGATGTCCGAAGGCGCGCACGATCTGCGTGACCGTCGGCAGGGTGTCGAATCGCACCCACAGGCGAATGTGATTGGCGGTCAACAACTGCCATGCCAGGACGACCGCGATTACGGACGCCGTCCGGATCGCCCGCGAACGCCACACCCGGGCGCGTTCGCCCGGACCCGTTGTGCTTGCGACGGATTCGCGCGTGGCCGCGGCCGGTGACGCCGGGATGACCGCTGGCGCCGCTGCATCCGAGTCGATACGAGTGGAGACCGGGGCGTTCACGACTGCACCTCGTCGATCGCCTGATCGTAGGACAGTTGCGCGCTGCCCGGATGCGCGCTCAGATAACGCCGCACCGCCGCCGATGTGGTGAACGGCAGATAGGTCTGCCCGTCGCGTACCCACAGGGCCTTGTCGGCGAACCAGCGCGTGCCCAGTTCGGCATCGGGAACGTAGGCCTCGCGAACCTTCCGCCCCTGTGCCCGAGCCGCTTTCACCGCGCGCAGCAGAGCGGTCGGATCGGCCGCGGGCTGGGTCGCCTCCTGACCGTCGAACCAGATCTCCCCGGCCAGCGCGGGATCGGTGACCGGACGATTCGCCACTGGATCGGTGCCGGTGATCGGCGCGGGATCGGCGAAGTTCGCGACCGCCTTGTCGTAGTCGATACCGCGCTCGCCGAATGCCTTTCGCAGTGGCGCGTCGTCGACGAATCCGTTCACGTCCAGGTCCGCGAAATCGCCGATCGACTTCAGATAGGGGATATCACCCTGCAACGCCTGGATCAGCGGTGTTTTCAGCGGAGTATCGAAGGAGGTGCCGCCGGGACCGTTGTAGAGGTACACCACCTCGGCCGGCAGCCCGGTGTCGTGCGCCACTGTTTCGGCGGATTCGAGCGGCTTCGCGTGCAGGAAATCGGTGGCATCCAGCTGTGCCTGCAAGAACGCGTCGAGCACCTCGGGATGCTGTTTCGCGTAATCCCGTCGCGCGACGACGCCGTGGAAGGTGGGCACATTCAATTCCGCGCCGTCGTACAGCAATTGCGCCTTGTTCTGGAAGACCAGCAGTCCGGGCCACGCGACGAACTGCGAAAGCGCCTGCACCTGGCCGGAATCCAGGGCCGAAGCCCCGATCTGCGGCTGCTGGTTCAGGATCTGCACACCGGATTTCGGATCGATGCCCGCCCGGGTGAGTGCCTGGCGCAACGTGCCGTCACCGGCCGATCCGACACTCGCGGACACCTTCTTCCCGGCCAGGTCCCGCAACGACTCGATCGGCGAATTCGGCGGCACCACAACCATATTGAGCGAGCCCTTGGGCTGGTATCCGGTGACCGACACCAATTCGGTGCGGGATTGTTCACTCACCTGGGTGCGTGAACCGTTGATCAGCAACGGGTAGTCGCCCATCGAGCCGATATCGATCTTCTCCGCGACCATCTGCGCGGTGATCGGCGCACCGGTGTCGTAATCCTGCCATTCGACCTGATATTTCGGGCCGCCCGCGGCGGTCAGCTTCGCCAGCCGCTGTTCGAGAAAGCCCTTGGCCCGCAGTAATGTTCCGGCGGTGACGGTATTGATGGTCTTGGATTGGTAGCCCACCACGACCCGGACGGTATTCCCGGACGAGGCGGACTCGAGTGAGCAGCCGGCGGCGATCAGAGCCATGGCGGACAAACCCGCGATGACGCGGGCAGGACGATATTTCATCGAAATTCCTCGGAATACTGTTCGCGCGACGGCGATCTCGGTGCGCGAATCAGCGCAGCAGGAAGGGCATGTTGACGGTGACGGCGCCGGTGGGGCAGCGGGCCGCGCACGGGCCGCAGTACCAACACTCGTCCACGTGCATGAACGCCTTGCCGTTGTCCGGGTTGATCGCCAGCGAATCGAGCGGACATATCTCGACGCAGAGTGTGCACCCCTCGATACACAGGGATTCGTCGATGGTCACCGGGACGTCGGCGCGCTGGTTCACCAGGGCCATTCAGATCAGCCTCCAATCGCTGCTTTCCGCGGGCCGGACGAGGCTGCCGCGCATGGTGATTCGGTCGCCGCGCAGCCGGATGTACTCGAGGTCCACCGGGCGGCCGTCGTCGAGCCGGGTCAGTCGTTCCAGGAGCAGCAGTGCGCCGCCCTCGGGCATCTGCAGGGCGGCCGCGGAGTGCGGGTCCGCGGTGATCGCCTCGAGCACCAGATCGGCCGAACCCAATGGGCCGCCGCTGATCTCCTCGATGAGGGCGAATACGTCGTTGGTCTCCAGGTCCCGGGTGATCACCTCGGAGCCGATATCGGGCGCGAGATAGGTCAGGTCCAGACTCAGCGGCAGGTCGCCGAGATAGCGCAGCCGCTCGATGTACACCGCCTGCTCGCCCGGACCCAGGTCCAATCGGCGTGCCACGGCCGGTGGCGGAGTCACCCGGGAGACCACGCGCACCTCGTTGCGGACCTCGCCGTGGCCGCGCAGGGTCTCCTTCAGGCCGCGCAACGCGTCCAGCCCGTGCTCGTACTTGCGCTGCGCGATATGGGTGCCCACCTTCGGCGCGCGTTCGATGAGGCCCTCGTCCTTGAGCAGTGCGAGGGCGTCGCGCACGGTGTTGCGTGAGACCGCGAATTCGGCGGCGAGCTCGCTCTCGCTGGGCAAGGTGTGCGCGAAGGTCTGCGCGTGAATCTGCTGGCGCAGTACATCGGCGACCTGACGGGCGCGATCGGCTCGGCGGGCAGGGGTGCGCAGTGGCGTCGGTTGCGGCGTCAACTCATCCTCCTTCCGCCTGTGACCAGCGGTTTCCGAGAGTAATGGGATATCGCCGCGATCCCGGGCCGATGTTCGGGACGGGTGCGTGCGCCTTCGGGTAATGCGCCGCACATCGATCGCGGCGGCCTGCCGAAACGGGAGTGATTTCGGCCATTGCGCCACCCCGGCAACCGGGCCGCGAGATTCGAATCTCGTTGAGCGGAATGCATGCAGACCACTTGGTCTGGCGTCCACCACACCTGGGATGATAACGTTCTCAACCATGTTCTCCAGCCGATCGAATGCCGCTGAGGTCACCTACGTGACCGTTGCGCTCGGTGTGCGGCTGCCGCGGCAGCGGGAGCTGTGTTGCTCTCGGCCGCGCAGCTGAGAACCGCTCCTGCTCGTTCGTGACGGCCGGTCGCGTTCTGTCCGGGCCCTTCTCACTGCCTTGTTGTCGTTGCCGAATACAGCCCCGCGCGGGCTTTCAACAAGGATTTCGAAATGACGATCCCCACCATCGAGCGACCGTCGACCACTACCGCGCCCGTCCGGGTCGTATCCGCGCGTCCCGCGGTACCGCCGGAACTGCGCATCTCCGACAACCCCGCCGCCGCCGTTCTGCGTGCCGCCACGCGCGGCCCGATCTTTCGCGATTCCGCCGCGCAGACAACGGGTTCCAGCATCGCGACGGTGAATCGCCAAGTGTCCGCGCTGCTTTCGACGGGACTGCTGCGCGAGCGCGCCGATCTGACCGCGTCGGGGGCGGTCGGACGCCCGCGCATCCCGTTCGAGGTCGATACCGACACCTTCGCCACGCTGGGCGTGCACATCGGGGCCACGGTGACCCGGATCATCGCCGCGGATCTGTCCGGCCGCATCCTCGGCGGACTGGAGATCGCCACGCCGCAGGTCGGCCAGGACGCCGCGCTGACCATCATCGCCCGCAGCGCCAAGGCGTTCCTGGATCGGCTGCCGCGCCGTCGCCCGCTGTGGACCGGCGTCGCGCTGGCCGGACGAGTCGATCCGGCCGCCGGGGTGGTCGATCATCCGCGTCTGGGCTGGCAGGCCGCGCCCGTTGCCGCGGTGTTCGCCACCGTGCTCGACCTGCCGGTCTCGATATCCGCGCACGTGGAGGCGATGGCCGCGGCGGAGTTGCTGCTCGCGCCCGGTGAACAGCAGCGTCCGGGCAGCAGTCTGTACATCTACGCGCGGGAGACCGCCGGCGTCGCGGTCACCCTGCACGATCGGGTGCACACTCCCGCCAGCGGGCCCGGTTCCATCGCGCACCTGCCCACCGGTTCCGATATCGAATGCGCCTGCGGACGTCGCGGCTGCTTGGAGGCCACGGTCGGTGAGGCCGCGATCCTGGGCCGCGCGGTGCGCGCCGGAATCGTGCCCCGCCGCGAGGCTCCCCGCCGCCCGGTGATCGCGGACCTGTACCGCGCCGCGGATTCCGGCTCGGACGCCGCGCGTGCGATGCTCGACGAGCGCGCCGAAATCCTCGGGCGCACAGCGGCTCTCATCCGCGACATGTTCAACCCGGACCGAGTTGTGCTGGGCGGCCAGGCATTCACCGGCTACCGCCCCGGAGTCGACCGGGTAGCACAGGCATTCGCCGAGAACACCAATCTCCCGCCCGCCGACCTGCGCATCAGCCGCTTCGGCGGCCGCGTCCAGGAACACGCCGCCGCGGTCACCTCGCTGAGCGTCTTCTACGCCGACCCCATCTCGGCCATGCGCCGCGCCACCAGGCAGTAATCCTGGCCTCCGTTCCGCTTCGGCGGGGCCGGGGCCCGATCAACCGAGGCGGTTCCGCGTGGTACCTCCCGCCCGGACCACCGGACGCTCGCCTGTCGCGGTTACCCAGAGCTGCGGTTGCCCCGTGGGTGACCGGGACATCCGGGCCCTCGTCCGGAGTCTGCGGCGTTCGGGTGGGCGTAGTCGAGGGTTAGCGGGCGAGGGCGCGAACGGCGGTGTTGCGCAACACTATCGCGGGCCGGGAGCGGGGAACGAGAAGTCGGCTCGCCAGGGCGAAGCCGCGCTGCTTGGGCCGCAGCAGGGTGCGGTGACGGCGTTCGTATCGCTGGAGGGCGGCGGTAGGGTCGCCGGGGGTTCGGGCGAGTTCCTCGGCCAAGGTGTGCGCGGCGGCGATGGCCAGGGTGGAGCCGTCGCCGAACAGGGACAGGCTGGAGGCCGCGTCGCCGATCAGCGTGATCCGGCCGTTCGTCCAGGATGGCAGGCGGACCTGAGCGACCGAGTCGAAGTACATGTCCTCGGCGTCGGCGAGCTGGTCGAGGAAGTCCTCGAACATGCCCAGCCGTCCGGTGTACGTCTCGGTGACCAGACGCTTGTGCGCGGTAAGGTCGCGGTGGTCGAGGGCGGGCACGGGCGCGTGCCGGAAGATGAACGCCGCCAACGGGATTCCATGTGCCGGATGAACGCTGAAGGATCGGCCGGGCGCGTTGTACATGGCCACGGCGTGCCCCCCGGCGAGGGTGCGGTCGACCGGCAGGGTGGCGACGAACATGCCCATGTGCCGGATGAACTCGCGCTCCGGGCCGAAGGCCAGCCGGCGTACGCCCGAATGCAGTCCGTCCGCCCCGACGACCAGATCGAACCGGGCGGGCGCACTGTGCTCGAAGGTGACCTCGACCCCGTCCGCGCGCTGCGTGAGTCCGGTGATCGTTTCGCCCCAGAGGATTTCGGCGCTGTCCTGTGCGGTCGAGAGCAGCGCCGCGGCGAGATCGGCTCGGGCGATCTCGATTTCGCGTCCGTCGGGTGAGCCTTGGATCGAGTTCATGTTCATCGACGCACGTTCGCGTCCCGACCCGTCGAGGAAGGCGATTCGCCGCACGGCCGTCGCGGCGGCCCGCAACCTGGGCTCGATACCCATCTGCTCGACCACCGCGAGCGCGGGGCCCTTGACGTCGACCGGATTGCCGCTGGAGCGCTGTCCGGTCGCGCGCTCCGCGACGGTCACCGTGAAACCTTCTCGCGCAAGCCAATACGCCAATGTCGAACCGGCGACTCCGGCGCCGGAGATCAGCACGCTGTAGTTCATGTCGAGAACCTCCGCGATAAGTGGACGACTTTCGTCCACTTCTCCCACGGTACACTAACCGGAAGAAAATCGTCCACTTGTTTCCGGAGGTGTGTGGAGTGCGGTCCGATGCGCGCAGTAACCGCGATCAGATCCTGGCGGCCGCGCAGGTCGTCTTCCTGGAGCAGGGCGTCGAGGTGCCGATGAAGGAGATCGCCGACCGCGCCGGCGTCGGCGTCGGCACCCTGTATCGCCGGTTTCCCGATCGCGGTGCGCTGATCACCGCCGCCGCACACGCCTATCTGTCCGGTCTGGCGGATCTGGCGGCCACCGCCATCCAGGACGAGGAGAGCGCGTGGTCGACCCTGTGCCGGTTCCTGCGCGAATGCGCCGAGATGCGCCTGGGCGCGTTGGCCGCGGCCATCGAGCCGACACTGCATGCCGATATCCGCAGCGATCCCGCGCTGACCGAGGTGCGCGGCAAGATCGCCGCCCACGTCGAGAATATGACCGCCCGGGCCCAGGCGTCCGGCGACCTGCGCGCCGACATCACCTCCCGTGACATCGCCGCGCTGATGACGCTGCAGGTGTTCGTCTTCCCGGACGAGTCGTACGCCGAAACCGCCCGTCGCACAATGGAAATCGTGCTGGACGGCCTGCGCGCCCGCTGAACGGGCCTACTTCGCGAACAGCCCTTCCAAGGCGGTGATGAAATACGGGAAATGCGCCGCGAACCGGCTGAGATCCCGATCCTGCTCGAATCCGCCGAACCAGTAGAGGCCCGGTTCGCGATCGGCGGACAGATCGATCTCGCGGAAGGTGCGGATCCAGTTGTCGGAGCGGGCGCCGATGATCGTGTACGGCAGCCCGCGTGAGAACACCTGCTCCCGTTCGGCCGGTGGCACCAGCTCGACCTGCATCGTTTCGAGTCCCCGTTGCAGGCCGCGCACCCGCCCGGCCAGCGCGCGCCCGGCGGCCGTGCGGGCCGGGAGGTAGGCGGGCAACAGCAACGCGGCCACGCCGCCGAGGCCGATCGCGACGCCGACCAGCGCGTACCCGCCCGAGATCGCCAGCCCGACCGTTGCGGCGATGCCGACGACCAGGAGTATCGCGCCCAGTCCGAACGTCAGGCCGCGGCGTTTGCGGTCGATCAGGATGCCGTGCGCCAGAGCGTCGGCCCGCAGTGCCGCGCGGGCGGGTTCGCCGGACGCGCGACCGCGCAACTCCGACAACAGAATCGACTCCATGCCGTCCGGCAGGACAGCGCGGTACACCTCGCGCTCGAACTCGCGCAACTGCTCGTCGGCCGGATTGAGACGGGTGATGCGCCAATCGGAATCACCGACCGGTGCGACCCAGATGTACCGGCGCACAGCGAGATCCACGACGGTCGAGGCGAGATCGGCCGCGTCGACGGAATTGTCGAGCAGCAGACCGGCCTCGCCGGGCAGCACACCGTCCGGGGAAACGAACTGTGCCTTACTTCCCTTGCGCTGCACGGGATCCACCGCCTCGCCGCCGCGCAGGGCCGCCGCGTCCTGACGACGCGACCACAGCACGAATCCGGTCAGCGCGGCCAGAGCCGCGATCAGCACACCGAAGGCGATCAGCACCGGCGCGGTGATCGAGAACGCCCCCCGCGAACCTCCATCGGTGACATCGGCGTTGGCGGGTACGGTCCCGGGCGGTAGTTGCAGGGTGACATCGACGACATCGCCTCTGCGCAGGTTGGTTTCGTGCAGCGTCAGCACGCCGTCGGGTTCGACGGTGGCGTCACATCTGTGCGCGCCGGCCTGCGGTCCGACCTTGCAGTCGATGATGCCCATCCGATAACTGGGGCTGATCAACGTGGCATCGAAAGAGGCCACATCGGATTGCAGGACGCCGGTCCAGCGGAAAATCTGGGTGCCCGGCGCATCGCTGACCGTGTTGTGCACGGTATATCGGAACGAGGACGTCCCGGCGGGCGCGTCGACGGTGAACACTTCGCCGCTCACCTTCGCCGAACCCGGTCCGGTGCCGGAGATGTCACTGACCTTGAACCGGCGCTCACCGCCCTTGTCGCCCAACGCGACTCGCAGCGGCAGCGCCATCCGGAACTCCCCGTCCCGCGGAACGGTCACCTGCTCGGTGACTTCCAGATTCCCGTCTCTGCTGAGTTTCACATCGGCCGCAATCGCCACCCCGTCGGCCGGTGCCTGTGCCTGTGCGGGAGGTGCTGTCAGTAACATCCCGGCAAGAGCCAGCGTCACGGCGCCGAGAGCGCCCCCCCGAAAAATCAGCATGGGGCAACAGCATAGACAGCTTGGTATTCTTCGGCATCAGCTAATCAGTTGACCGAGAGACGGGGGCGCGGGGGAGTGAGCCGACCACCCTACGGGACCGGTCCCGGTATGCCCGGCGGTCCGGCCGGGCCGCACGGTCCGCAACCGGGAAATCCGCCGGGATACGGACGCGGTCCGAGTTATCCACAGCATCACGGCAATCCCCAGCCTGGCCGGCACCAGCCGGTCGGTTATCCCCAACAGCCTGGTTATCCACCGCAACCGGTGCCGCCGCAGTACGGCAGGCCGTCGGGTCATCCCCAGCAGCCGGGCTACGCCGCACCGCCGCGACCGCCGGGATACGGCGGCCGGATGCCGCCGGGGCCGTACGGTCCGGCCGGGGTCCGGCCCGCGGCCTACGGGCCGCCGATGGGCCGGATGCCGTACGGGCCTCCGCCCGGACGTCCCCCGCGCGGGTCGGGCGGCGGGGCGATCGGCGCGCTGGTAGTCGTGGTCGTGATCGTCGTCGCCGGTGCGCTGGTCCGGCTCGGGCTGCACGCCACGATCGACAACACCAGCACGTCCCCGGCGGGTCCCTACACCACCTACCCCACCTCGACGAAGACCCTCGGAGTCGCCGCGACCGGTGACAACCCCATCCTGGCCGGTCCGGGAACCGCGGTGAGCGAGGCGAATTGCCCCTACGCGAGCTGGAGCACCCAGGTCGACCAGGCTCGGAAGTTCTTCGAGAGCGCCGCCACGTGCCTTGCCGCGGCTTGGAAACCGGTGCTGGCCAAGGCGAATCTGCCGTTCACCCCGCCGGTGCTGAACGTGAGCGCGAGTACGACCGGGCTCACGACGCCCTGCACGGGCAGCACGAGCAATTTCGCCGCGTTCTACTGCAACGCGAATCAGACCATCTACATCCCGTTGGATCACATCCAGACCGATGTGATCGGAAATCATTGGGAGCGTTATCTTTCGGTCTTCGCGCACGAGTACGGACATCACGTCCAGGAGCAGGCGGGCATTCTGGGCAAGGCGCACGAAGACGAGTACAACGCGGGCGTGCGGACTTCGAAGGGCATGGAGGTCTCACGCCGGATCGAGTTGCAGGCACAGTGTTTCGACGGCATGTACCTCGCCGCGAGCGCCGGGGGCGGATCGCTGACCTCCGCGCAGATCACCACGGCGCGCAAGGACGCCTACTCCCGCGGCGACGACGAATCCGATATGCGTGATCACGGCACGAACCAGCATTCGGGTGACTGGTTCAGCCTCGGCTACGACCGGAACAACACCGCCCGGTGCAATACCTATACCGCCTCGTCGAGTCAGGTGAGCTGATCTCGGATGCTCGGGAATTCGGTGCAGTACAGCAAGTCTCGCCGGATCTCCGTATCGAGTGAGACGTCCGGGCCGTGAATCGGCAGCCTCGGCCACCGGATCCGGACCGGCCGCCCGCGCGCGGCCCGTCCGGCGAGCGCCCCGGTGCGGGCAGGTCCGGTCATCAGCCAGGGCACCCCGGCCGTCCCGAATTTGCCGACCCCGCAACGGGTTACAGCGGCACTGCCTCGGAGTTCGGCGGCAGCTCACCACCCGAGAGCGGCGGTCCTCCATCCGGGTACAGCCCCCGGCCGATGGGAACTGCCGGCCCGCCTCCTGCCGGCAGCGGCCGATTACCCCGGTCCGCCGGCTCACCGCCTGGCTATGGTAGCCCGCCGCCGGCTTACAGCGGTCCGCCATTCGGATACGGCGGCTCGTCACCGTGGAATGCCGCACCGCCGGCCGAATACGGTGTTCCCCCAACGCGATACGGCAATCACCCCGGCATGATTGCGGGCCCAGGTCCGCATCCGCGCCATGGTACGCCCGCCGGATATCCGGCGGCAGCGCGTCGCCCACCCCCGCCGCCGCTGCCGCCGCCCGCCGGGTACTACGGTCGCCCGCCCTGCCCGAGCGGCGGCGGCTCGCGCTCGGCCTGGTCGCTTCGCTGGTGGTTTTCGCCACGACGGTCGATCGCGATGCCGACTCCACCGGCGCAAACGGCATCACGCCGAGCTATACCCAGGCATCGATGGCCCATCGGACAGCCACGCCCACAACGACTTTCGAGCACACAACGTCAGCGGGCCGGACGGCGGGCCGGACCGTTCTGGCGGCCCCCAACACCTCGGTGGCGGCCGGGCCCGCGCCGGTCGCGGCCACGGCGGCCAATCCGCTGTTCGCGAATCAGGACAACGGGCTGATCAACATCCGCTGCGACCTTCCGCGGTGGGCAGCGAGTCCGGCAGCCGCGACAGCCTTCTTCGATGCCGCGTCGACCTGTCTGGGCGAGATGTGGCAGCCGATGTTGCGCGCGCAGAATCTGCCCTTCCACAGCCCCGCGGTAGCGGCTCCGGCGCATGCGGCCGACGCGTCGTCGCCGTGCGGCAGCTCGCCCAACTTCGCCGCGTACTTCTGCAGTGCGAACGACACGATCTACCTGCCGCTGGACACCATCCAGACCGAGGTGTACGGCGATCGCTGGTACGTCTACCTGGAGGTTTTCGCCCACGAGTACGGCCATCACATCCAAGCGCTGACCGGGATCATGGACCGGCAGGCGCAGCAGCGCGAGGATGTGGGCGCGAGGTCGGCCCAGGGACTCGAACTGTCCCGACGGACCGAACTCGAGGCGCAGTGCTTCGCGGGCATGTTCGTCGGATCGTCCCGCTACGTAGGGCTCTTCAGCGACGATCAGGCCGTCTACATGCAGCGGGACCAGTACACCCGCGGTGACGAGAAACAGCAGACCGATATGCACGACCACGGCACCAGCCGGCACTACGGCGACTGGTTCGTCAACGTGGGCGAGCAGTACAACCGGGTGTGGCGGTGCAACACCTGGACCGCGCCGTCCGCCGAAGTGAGCTGATCAGTCCTCGCAATCGCGTTGTGCGCCACGCAGTTCGGCCAGCCAGCGGGCGCCCTCGTCAGGTTCGGGAACCGGATCGCAGCCGATGATGTCCAGGACCGCGTGGCCCATACATGCCGCGCCCAGCACGCGTTCGATGAGCCTGTCCACATCACCCCACGGCAGTGCGGGTTTGGCGATCAGCAGCGAGGCGATGCCGTGCGCCGCGGCCCACAGCTCCAAGACGACCGGCAGCGTGTCCCCATCGGCGATGACGCCGGAATCCATTGCCTCCCGGACGGTTGCGCTGAACCGGACGACCGCACCGCTGCCGAGCACCTTGTCCACCGCGGTGGGGCCGTGCGCGTCGGTGGGCACGAAGGCCAGCCGGTACTGTTCGGGGTTCTCCAGGGCGAAACGCACGTAGGCCATGCCCTGATCGCGCAGCCGGGTGATCGGCGAGCGTGCCGGATCGGTGGCCGAACCCATTGCCGCGTCGAGGTTTTCGAATACCTGCGCCACCGCGGCATCGATCAGCGCGTCCTTGTCGGCGAAGTGCCGGTAGATCGAGGGCGCGCTCACCCCGACCAGTTTGCTCACCGCTCGAATGGAAACCGCGTCGGCGTTCCCGGTGCGCGCGAGCAGTTCTCGGGTGGCGTCGAGAATCTCCTCGCGCAACCGGTCTCCGGTTCCGCGGGCCGAACGCGGCCGGCGGGGGTGCATCATCAGTGCATCACCAGCTCGGGGTCGTGCGCGGACGGCGCGGATTCCTCGTGGAATCCGAACCTTTCGTGCAACCGGCGCAGCGGTGCGGGCGCCCACCAGTTGGCGGTACCCAGCAGCCGCATCAGCGCGGGCACCAGAAGTCCGCGGATGACGGTGGCGTCGGCGAGCACGGTCAGCGTCAGCCCGAGGCCGAACATCTGCATGAACGACACTTTCGCGGAAACCATGGCCCCCAACACGATAGCCATCAGCAGCGCCGCCGCGGTGACGATCCGCCCGGTGTGTGCCACGCCCAGCGCGACCGAGCGCGTGTTGTCCGCCGGCGTGCGGTCCGAGGCCAGCCAGGCCTCCCGGATCCGCGAGAGCAGGAACACCTCGTAGTCCATGGACATGCCGAATGCCAGGCAGAACATCAGCAGCGGCATGGTCGGGACCAGGTAGCCGGTCGTGGTGAAGCCCAGCAGATTGGACAGATGCCCGTTCTGGAAGATCCACACCATCATGCCGAACATCGCGCTGAGCGAGAGGGTGTTGATGAGCACCGCCTTCAGCGGAATCACCACGCTGCCGGTGAACAGGAACAGCACCACGAAGGTGGACAGCGCGATCAGCGCGATCGCCAGCGGCAGTCGAGCGGCGAGCGAATGCAGTCCGTCCGAGTCGATCTCGGCCATTCCGCCGAACAACGCCGGCGCGGGCGCCGGTACCGCCCGCAGAGCGCGCAGCTGCTGCTGCCCGGCGGTGGAGTAGGGGTCGATCGTCGAAGCGACGGTGAGATATTGGCCGGAGGAGTTGGCCATACCCGGTGGCGTCGAGGCCATCCGGCCGCCGGAAAGGTAGACCCCGGCATCGGACAACACCGCGGAGACGCCGTCCACCTTCGACAAGGTCGTGGCGTAGGAACTCACGTTGCCCGAATAGCCTTGCAGCACAATGGTTGTGCCGTTACCCGCGTTGACGCTGGGGAAGTCGCCGCGCAACGCGTCGCCGACCGACCGGCTGTTCGTGCCGGCGGGCATCACCCGATCGTCGGGATAACCGAATTTCACACCCAGGAACGGAGATCCGAGCGCGAGCAGCACCGCGATGATCACCAACGCCACCGGAAGCGCGTGCCGCATGACCCAATCGACCGTGCGATACCAGCGCGATCGCTCCGGGGCCACGGGCACGGGCGCGGGCCGCCGCAGCAGACGCCGCACTCCGGCGCGGGCGTCCAGGGCGTTGACCCGGTCGCCGAGCAGCACGAGCGCGGCCGGCAACAGCACGATCGAGGCCGCCGCCGCGGCCACCACCACCGCGACGCCCGCATAGGCGAAGGATTTGAGGAAGTACAGATCGAACACGCTGAGCACCGCCATCGCCAGCGCCACCGTGAGCGCGGAGAACAGCACCGTGCGTCCGGCGGTCTGCACCGCGCGGATCGCGGCGTCCCGGTGCGTGCGCCCGCCGCGCAACTCCTCGCGGAATCGGCTGACGATGAACAGGCTGTAGTCGATCGCCAGCGCCAGCCCGAGCGCTGTGGTCATATTCAACGCGTAGATCGACACGTCGGTGAACAGGGTGAAGCCGCGCAGGATGGCCAATGCGCTGGCGATCGCGAACAGGCCGATCGCCAGCGGCAGGGCCGCGGCGATCACACTGCCGAAGACCAGCGTGAGCACGATCGCGGTCAACGGCACCGCGACCCCCTCGGCCAGGGTGAGGTCCTTGGTGATCTGCTTGTTCACATCGTGGTAGACCGCCGTCTCGCCCCCGGCCCGGACGGTGATCCCCGGACCGGCGTCCGCGAATCGGGCCGCGAGTGTGCCCGCGGTCTTCTGCGCGGCGTCGTCACCGCCCTTCAGGTAGGCCAGGATCAGCGCCTCGTGCCCATCGGTGCCGCGCAGGGCCGAGGCGACCGGGCCAGGACTGGTCCAGTACGACCGCACGCCGACCACGTCGTCCCGGGCCTGGAGAGCGTCGACGATCCGCGTCCCCGCCGTGCGCGCGGCCGGGGTGTCCACGCCCTGGCCGGCATCGAGCAGCAGGACGAAGTTCGGTTGCGCGCCGTCGAAGTCACGCGCCAGCACCTGCGCCGCGCGGGAGGATTCGGCGTTGTCGGAGGTGAAGCCGCCGGCCTCGAGGTGCGCGGCGGCGGATGCGCCGAACAGACCGCAGAACACGGCCAGTGCGAGTGCGGTGAGCAGCACCGCTCGCGGGTATCGGGTCGAGAATCGGGCGATTCCGGTCAACATGTGAGCCCCCAGTCCGCGGTGTGGTAACAGCGTTAGCCTAACGCTGTTACCGCACCGCCGCGCAAGGGGTCAGTGTTCTTCGTCACTACGTGGTCCGGGCTGGCCGTGCTGACCGAAGAGCCCGTGCTGCTGGCCGTGCTGGCCGAAAAGTCCGCGCGGCGCGTGGCCGTGCACGCCCTCGGCATAGGCGGTCTCCGCGTGCAGGGCGAAGTCGATGCCGCCGACCTCGTCCTCCTTGCTGATCCGGAAACCCATGACCCGATCGATGATCTTGCCGAGGACGTACGAGACGACGAAGGCCCACGCCGCGACCACGACCACCCCGACCGCCTGCTTGCCCAGCTGGGTCGGGCCGCCGCCGTAGAACAGCCCGCGCGGACCGCCGGTCATCACCCGGCTGGCGAGCAGGCCGATCAGCAGCGTGCCGACGATGCCACCCGCGAAGTGCACGCCGACCACGTCGAGCGAATCGTCGTATCCGGCACGGAATTTCCACCCGACCGCGAACGAACAGACAACGCCCGCAACCAATCCCACGATCACGCCGCCGAGGGTGTTCACCGAACCGCAGGACGGGGTGATGGCGACCAGTCCGGCCACCGCGCCCGAGGCCGCGCCGAAGGTGGTGGGCCTGCCGTCGCGAATCCGTTCCACCACAAGCCATCCCAGCATGCCCAGGCAGCCCGCGACCAGGGTGTTGAGAAACGCCGCCGCGGCGAGACCATCCACCCGGAACGCCGATCCGGCGTTGAATCCGAACCAGCCGAACCACAGCAGTCCCGCACCCAGCAGGACGAACGGCAGATTGTGCGGGCGCATCGCGTCGACCTTGAAGCCGATTCGCGGTCCCAGTACCAGGGCCAGGGCCAATGCCGAAGCGCCGGAAGCTATTTCGACCACCAGACCGCCCGCGAAGTCGAGCGTGCCGAACGAGGCGAGCCAGCCGTGCGGCCCCCACACCCAGTGTGCGACCGGTGCGAACACCAGCAGGGTCCACAGCGGGACGAACACCATCCACGCGGAGAATTTCGCGCGGTCCGCGATCGCGCCGCTGACCAGTGCCGCGGTGAGGATGGCGAAGGTCAGCTCGAAGGTGGCGTACAGCAGTTCCGGGACGCCGCCGCGCACGGTAGCCGGGCCGATGCCGGACATCGCGGTATGCGCGAGGGTGCCGATCACGCCGCCGCCCGCGTCGGGGCCGAACGCCAGCGTGTAGCCGAACAGCAGCCACGTCACCGTCACGAGAGGGATCGCGATGAAGCTCATCATCAGCATGTTCAGCACGCCGGTCGAGCGCACCATCCCGCCGTAGAACACGGCCAGGCCGGGCGTCATGAGCAGAACGAGCGCGGTGCTGGCCAATAACCAGGCGGTGGTAGCGGGGTCGAGGGTCGAGGGCATAGGGACTCCTTCCACGCGCGAAAAGCGCTGCATGGAAGTTACCGAATGCCGAAATCCGGGCGTGTCGGGTGGCCGGGCGCGTCCGGATGGAAGTTATCCGCGCCGGGCGCGGCGGGCGAGCGCGCGGCGTCCGCGCGGCCCCGGCACCGGCAGGGCCTCGTCCAGCTCGAGCCATCCGGCGGTGCGCAGCCACTGCTCCTGGGCTCGCGCGTCGGCGGTGTCGTTGAACACCCGGCGGCCGCGGTCGTCGCGCAGCTCGTGCGCGAGTACCGACCAGCGCGGCGGGCGACCGTGTTCGGCCCGGTAGTCCTCGAGGTAGGCGGCCACGATCGTGCCGATGGTGTTCACCGGCCGCAGCGAGACCCGATTGCCGAATTTCGCCGAATGGAAACGCCGCGCCGCGCACAGCGACCGGGGCGTGGCGTCGTATGCGATCCATCCGGCGCGCTGCACCCGCTCGATCAGCCAGAGGTGTTTCACGGCCGTCGGCGCGATATCGCCGACATGCCGGGCGATGAGATTCATGACCTGTTCGGTTTGCAGGATGTCGCGGCGGGTCGGGCCGTGGCCGTGGTCGTCCCAGTAGCGCTGGGTCAGGGTTGCCAGAACCCGGCCGAATTCCTCTACATTGCGCTGCGCGCGGCGGCCCAGCCGTTCGATGCGCTCGGCCTCGGCGCGCATCTGGTTCTGCACGATGAGGGTGCGCACCGCCGCGGGCGTCGGCACTTGGCCACGGTCGAGCAGTTCCAGAATCGCCGCGGCGCTACTCGGGTCGGCGGCGGCCGAGACCGGTAGCGAATCGCGGTTGAGGGCGAAGTCGGAGGGGCTGATAGCCCTGCTCAGTAGGCCGGTGGCCGTGCTGTTCCCAGCGAATTCGGTATGTGAGAGCCACGCGGCGGCGGTGGAGTCGCACGACTGCACGGTGGATATTTCCTCCGGGACGTTGGCGGGAGCGCGACGCGGAGATTGGGAGGACTCCCGATGCGTGCTGTGGATTGTGAGGTTGTGCCCCGGCCGGGATGAGGGACCGGCCGGGACCACCAACCTGATGAAGGTTTGGCTACCGAAGTTGCCGGGGTCCACGTTAGCCAGCCGATTGCCTCTAAAGCCAATCGCTTTATTCGATCGTTACGTATGTGTTGTCCGATTAAAACAGGTGTGCAGTTTGTTACCTGGCTACGTGGCGGTTTGGAGTTCAGTGATGCTGCAGAAATTGATTGCATTTCGAATTTCTTCACGACGCCGTACGTCACACGCTTCCGCTGCCAGGCTCGGTGAACAAGCCGGAAGAATGCTGGGCGAACATTCACGAACCACCTCCGATGGGCGCGCCGCGAAAGGGCCTTTGTCCCGTATTCGAGTCGAATCGGTCACTTGGTTACGTATGTGGCGGTGATCGCCCTCGTTCAGCCTCCGGCTCGAATCAACTCTCCGGGTCGACCCCAGCGAGAAAGCGTCTCTGTCCAGCCCGTGAAGTCCCCGCGATGCGAACGGTTCCAGGTTTCCGGGTGAGCGCCCGAGCTTGCCCGCCGGCGACGCGACTCTGTTCGGCTGGCACTACCACCGCGTGCGAAAGACTCGACAACGTCACCCAAGCCCCCGACGCGGGCGGCGCCGAAGCGAAGCGAGGCGGATGACCAACGCACCCAGCGGCGAAGCGTCTCTGTTCGGCCGGAAGTCGCCCGCGAAGCGAAAAGGCTCCACGACACCAACCCCAAAGGGTTCCGGCGCGAATCACACGAACCACCACCGAAGCGAAGCGAGGCACGACCAACGCGCCCAGCGCCGAAAACAGCCGGAGCGAAGCGGAGGCCAAAATTACAGCCTGTCGGTGGTCGCCGGTACCGTGGGCCCGTGGCTCTGTACCGGAAGTACCGACCGGCAACATTCGCAGAGGTGGTGGGGCAGGAGCACGTCACCGAGCCCCTCAGTACCGCGCTGGACACCGGGCGGATCAGTCATGCCTATCTGTTCTCGGGGCCGCGGGGGTGCGGTAAGACGTCCTCCGCGCGGATCCTCGCGCGCTCGCTGAACTGTGTCGAGGGGCCGACCTCCCGCCCGTGCGGGGTGTGCCCGTCCTGCGTGGCGCTCGGACCGGGCGGTCCGGGGAATCTGGACGTCATCGAACTCGACGCCGCCAGTCACGGCGGTGTGGACGACACTCGCGAGTTGCGCGACCGGGCCTTCTACGCACCCGCCGAGTCGCGGTACCGGGTGTTCATCGTGGACGAGGCGCACATGGTCACCACCGCGGGGTTCAACGCCCTGCTCAAGATCGTGGAGGAGCCGCCCGCTCATCTGATCTTCGTCTTCGCGACCACGGAACCGGACAAGGTGTTGCCGACCATTCGCTCGCGCACCCATCACTATCCGTTCCGGCTGCTCCCGCCCGCGACCATGCGCGGCCTGCTCGGCACGATCTGCGAGCAGGAGGGTGTGCCGGTAGAGGAGGCGGTCTACCCGTTGGTCATCCGGGCCGGCGGCGGTTCTCCGCGTGACAGCCTGAGCGTGCTGGACCAGTTGCTGGCGGGTGCCGGGCCGGAGGGTGTGACCTATCCGCGGGCGCTGTCGCTGCTGGGCGTCACCGATATCGCGCTGATCGACGATGCGATCGAGGCCCTGGCCGCGGACGACGGTGCGGCCCTGTTCGGCACGGTGGATCGCGTGGTCGAGGCCGGCCACGATCCGCGCCGGTTCGCCGGTGATCTGCTGGAGCGGATGCGCGATCTGATCCTGTTGCGCGCGGTTCCCGATGCCGCCGACCGCAATCTGGTCACCGGTCCGGGCGATGTCCTGGAACGGATGCGGGATCAGGCGCAGCGGCTCGGCCCCGCCGCTCTGACCCGCTACGCCGAACTGCTGCACGAGGGACTCGGCGAGATGCGCGGCGCGACCGCCCCGCGTCTGCTGCTCGAGGTGATCTGCGCCCGCATGCTCCTGCCGATCGCCTCGGATTCCGAATCCGCCACACTGCAACGGCTCGAGCGCCTCGAACGTCAGGTGGCTGGTGGCGCGGTGGCCTCCGTGTCCGATGCGGCCGCATCGACCCGCGCTCCCGTGTCCTCATCCGGCGAAAGCGAACAGCCCCGCGAGGCGCCCGCCGAACGTCCGCAGTCCGGCCCGACCCGCCGCCGCGGCGCCGAGGCGCTGGCCGCGATCCGCGAAAACCGCACGGGTGGAACGCAATCCGGGCCCCAGCAGGGCTCGCCGTCCGCCGAGCAACGGCCGCATCCGGCCCAGCGTGCCCAGTCGTCCGGGCCCGAATCGCCTCGTGCCCAGCAGCATCCGGACACAGCGGCGCATTCGCCCGGAGGGCCCGCGTCGACCGGTGGGTCGAATCCGGGGGCGGGGCAGGCGCCGCCCACCGAGCATTCGGTCCCGGGTTCGCCCGCCGGCGGCCATCCGGAGGCCGGGTCCCCGAGCGCCTCGCGTCGGACGCAGACGCCCGCGCAATCCGGCCACGTCGAGCGGAATCCCGACGGCAATGCTGCCCAGCAGCCGGTCGAAGATGCTGCGCCACAAGATGATTCGATCGGCACGGAAACATCGGAACCGACTGCGTTCGCCTTCGCCCCGGGCATGCCGGAGGCCGAAACCACGCTCTCGCAGCCGGATTCGACGCCGGGCACGTCGATCGATCCGAGCGCGGCAACCGCCGGCGGCGCCCAACATCCGCCACGGTCGACGTCTCCCCGGTCGTTCGATCCCGCATCGCGGTCGGCCCGGACCGAGAACGCCGGGCGGACCGCCCAATCGTCCGGTGCGTCGGTGGACGAGTTCGCGGTGACGGACGCGGCATCGCAGGAGGCGGGAGATCCGGGGGGCGAGTCGCGGCCGGTTGCGGCCTCCCAGGACGCACAGGCGCCGATGTCGGAGTCCGCAGCGGGCGGCGCGGCGCGGGTTGCGCAAGGCGTGTCCGATCGTGTGGTGCCGTCGGAGCAGGCGCGGGTCGCCGACGTTCCGGAATCGGAATCTGCCGCGAACAGGGCGCCGCGGGACGTCTCGGACGACGGCGCCGCCGCGTCGGGGCAGGCGCGGGCTGCCGGTGTTCCCGGGTCCGGATCACCCGAGGGCCCGGGCGCGCAGGCTGGTGACGGTGTCGATGTCGGCGCCCAGGGGCGGGCATCCACGGATGAGACCCTTTCCGGCACAGAAGATTCCGCGTATCCGGCGGGCGGCGACGAGGCGGGCGATTTCCCCGACGTCGCCGAAGCCGTTGTGCCGCAGGACGAGTCGCCCGGCACCGCCGGGGGTGCGTCCGGTGGCGACGCGCTGCGCGAGGTCGAGGCGGCATGGCTCGATATCCGCGCCAAGGTGCGGGAATTCGGTGCGGCCGTGCACGCGCTGCTCTCGGGCGCCTCGGTGGCGCGGCTCGAGGGGGAGACGGTCGTCCTGGCTCATCAGCACGCCCCGTTGGCGCAGCGTTTGGCGAATCCGAAGTATGTCGAGGCGGTGCAGTCGGCGATCCACGCTGTGCTCGGGCGGCGCTACGAGGTGCGCTGGGAGGTCGCGGGGGCCTCGTCCGGTGCCGCGCGGCCCGAGCCGCCCGCCCGGCCGCAGCCCGCCTCCGGGCGAGGTGGCCCGGCGCGTTCGGCCGAGCCGCCCAAGTTCACCCGGCCCAGCCAGGCTCGTGGGGCGGCGTCCGACACCGGTTCGGCGCCGCGCGCGCAGCGGCCGACGGGCGGTGGCGCGGACGAGCGGTCCGGTCGTTCGGTGAATCGCACCACGCCCGCGAGTGACGCCTCGGCGCCGCCCGATGACGATATTCCGCTGCCGGACGGGCCCGATCTCCCCGACGACCCGGGGCCCATGGACTACTCGCCGGTAGGTTATGACGGTGTCCCACCTGCGTCGACACCCGAGGAGGAGCGGGAGATGCTCGCGGAGTCGGCGCATCCGGTCCCGCAGCAGGATCGTCGCGACCCCGATGAGGTGGCCTTGGAGCTGTTGAGCGCCGAGTTGGGCGCGACGCGACTGGAGGCTTGACAGACACCCTCCCGACGACCTTAAGTTAACCGGAGTTCGCATCCGGCTGTACTATGAACGGGTGGTCGTCAGCATCGGCGCTCCGAGGTTCTATGGTATGCCCAGGTGTACGGGCCGCCCGGGAGTCAGTGGGGCCGATGCGTGCCGACGTTTGTACAGCGTTATACGGCGGAAACCGGGAGTTCACGGCCTGTGTGCGAACGCAGGGTCCCGGGAGCGTCGCGTGACAACTGCCAGCGGTCGGTCGCAGGGCCGGTCGGCGAGGTTACCTGCAGCGATGCCGCACTGTGCGGTATCGGGGCACCGTAAGGAAGGAAAAACTCCGTTATGACCACAGAGGCCTACATTTTCGAGGCCATCCGCACCCCGCGTGGCCGCAACAAGAAGGGCTCGCTGCACTCGGTCAAGCCGATCGATCTCACGACCGGTCTGGTGAAGGAGCTGCGCAACCGCTTCCCGAACCTCGACGAGGATCGGATCTCGGACATCATCCTGGGTGTCGTCTCGCCGATCGGTGACCAGGGCGCGGATATCGCCCGCACCACCGTGCTGACCGCAGGCCTGCCCGACACCGTCGGCGGCATCCAGATCAACCGCTTCTGCGCGTCCGGCCTCGAGGCCGTCAACCTGGCCGCCCAGAAGGTCCGCTCCGGCTTCGACGACCTCGTCATCGCCGGTGGCGTCGAGTCGATGTCCCGCGTGCCGATGGGCTCGGACGGCGGCGCCATGTTCGCGGACCCGTGGACCAGCTACCAGAACTACATCGTCCCGCAGGGCATCTCGGCCGACCTGATCGCCACGATGGAGGGCTTCTCCCGCGAGGACGTGGACGCCTACGCGGTGCAGTCGCAGGAGCGCGCGGCCGCGGCCTGGACCGGCGGCTATTTCGCCAAGTCTGTCGTGCCGGTCAAGGACATCAACGGCCTGACCGTGCTGGACCGCGACGAGCACATGCGCCCCGGCACCACCCTCGAGGATCTGGCCAAGCTCAAGCCCTCCTTCACCACGATCGGCGAGATGGGTGGCTTCGACGCGGTGGCGCTGCAGCGGTACCACTTCGTGGAGAAGATCGACCACGTGCACCACGGCGGCAACAGCTCGGGCATCGTCGACGGTGCCGCGGCCGTGCTGATCGGTTCGGAGGAGGCCGGTGCGGCCTCGGGTCTGACCCCGCGTGCCCGCGTCGTCGCCACCGCCACCTCCGGCGCGGACGCCACCATCATGCTGACCGGCCCGACCCCGGCCGCGCACAAGGTTCTCGCCAAGGCGGGCCTGAGCGTCGACGATATCGACCTGTTCGAGATCAACGAGGCCTTCGCCTCGGTCGTGCTGAAGTTCCAGAAGGATCTGAACATCCCGAACGAGAAGCTGAACGTCAACGGCGGCGCCATCGCCATGGGCCACCCGCTGGGTGCCACCGGCGCGATGATCACCGGCACCATGGTCGACGAGCTGGAGCGCCGCAACGCCCGCTACGCCCTGGTGACCCTGTGCATCGGCGGCGGCATGGGCGTGGCCACCATCATCGAGCGCGTCTAATCCGACCGCGGCGCGTACCGGCGGGCCGAAGGAGGCAGCTTGCGTAACCACGTAGGCCCTCGCCAAGCGCCGCCATTCAATTCAGACTTCCTTCAGGAGACACCGAAAACTATGACCGACAACATGATTGCCTGGGAGAAGGACGCCGACGGCATCGTCGTGCTGACCATGGACGACCCGAACCAGGGCGCCAACACGATGAACGAGCTCTACAAGACCTCGATGACGGCCACCGTGGACCGGCTCGAGGCGGAGAAGGACGACATCACCGGTGTCGTCATCACCTCGGCGAAGAAGACCTTCTTCGCCGGTGGCGACCTCAAGAACATGATGCAGACCGGCCCGGACGACGCGGCCGCCATCATGGAGGAGCTCACCGTCATCAAGGGTGCGCTGCGCCGGCTCGAGCAGCTGGGCAAGCCGGTCGTGTCCGCGATCAACGGCGCCGCCCTGGGCGGCGGCCTGGAGATCACTCTGGCGACCCACTACCGCATCGCCGCGGACGTCAAGGGCCTCAAGCTCGGCCTGCCCGAGGTGAAGCTGGGTCTGCTGCCCGCCGGCGGCGGTGTCACCCGCACGGTGCGCAAGTTCGGCCTGCAGACCGCGCTGCTGCAGATCCTGTTGCAGGGCAACGAGTTCGACGCGAACAAGGCCAAGGGCATCGGCCTGGTCGACGAGGTCGTCGGCAGCGTCGAGGAGCTGGTTCCGGCCGCCAAGGCGTGGATCAAGGCCAACCCGGACAAGGGCGTGCAGCCCTGGGACGTGAAGGGCTACAAGATCCCCGGCGGCACCCCGTCCAGCCCCGCGCTGGCCGCCAACCTGCCCGCCTTCCCGGCGAACCTGCGCAAGCAGCTCAAGGGCGCGAACATGCCGGCGCCGAAGAACATCATGGCCGCCGCGATCGAGGGCGCCCAGGTCGACTTCGACAACGCCTCGCTGATCGAGTCGCGCTACTTCGTCAACCTGCTGACCGGCCCGGTCGCGAAGAACATGATCCAGGCGTTCTTCTTCGACCTGCAGTCGATCAACAACGGCGGTTCGCGGCCGAAGGACGTGCCCAAGCGCGAGATCAAGAAGGTCGGCGTGCTCGGCGCGGGCATGATGGGCGCGGGCATCGCGTACGTCTCCGCCAAGGCCGGTTTCCAGGTTGTGCTGAAGGACGTCTCGATCGAGGCGGCCGAGCGCGGCAAGGGCTACTCGGAGAAGCTCGAGGCCAAGGCCCTCTCGCGCGGTAAGACGACCGAGGAGAAGTCCAAGGCTCTGCTGGATCGCATCCAGCCGACCGCGGATGCCAAGGATCTGGCCGGCGTCGACTTCGTGATCGAGGCCGTCTTCGAGAACACCGAGCTCAAGCACAAGGTGTTCCAGGAGATCGAGGACATCGTCGAGCCCGACGCGCTGCTGGGTTCGAACACCTCGACGCTGCCGATCACCGGTCTGGCCTCGGGCGTCAAGCGTGAGCAGGACTTCATCGGCATCCACTTCTTCTCCCCGGTCGACAAGATGCCGCTGGTCGAGATCATTCGCGGCGAGAAGACCTCGGACGAGGCGCTGGCCCGGGTGTTCGACTACACCCTCGCGATCCGCAAGACCCCGATCGTGGTCAACGACAGCCGTGGTTTCTTCACTTCGCGCGTGATCGGCACGTTCGTCAACGAGGCGATCGCGATGCTGCTCGAGGGCATCGAGCCGCAGACCATCGAGCAGGCCGGTCTGCAGGCGGGCTACCCGGCCGCGCCGCTGCAGCTCTCGGATGAGCTGAACCTCAAGCTCATGCAGAAGATCGCCAAGGAGACCGAGGAAGCCGCCAAGTCCGGTGACCTCACCATGGGCACCACGCGGCACCCGGCGCTGGACGTCATCGACTACATGGTCGCCGAGAGTCGTCCGGGTCGTCTGGAGAAGGCCGGTTTCTACGAGTACGACGAGGACGGCAAGCGCCTGGCCCTGTGGAACGGTCTGCGTGAGCACTTCAAGACCAGCACCGAGGACAAGGTTCCCTTCCAGGACCTGATCGACCGGATGCTGTTCGCCGAGGCCATCGAGACCCAGAAGTGTTTCGACGAGGGTGTGCTGACCACCACCGCGGACGCGAACATCGGTTCGATCTTCGGTATCGGGTTCCCGGCCTGGACCGGTGGTGTACACCAGTTCATCGTCGGCTACCCGGGTGGACAGCAGGCCTTCGTGGCCCGTGCCGACGAGCTGGCCGCGAAGTACGGCGACCGTTTCCAGGTGCCCGCCTCGCTGCGCTGATCAGGTGCGTTCCGGCGGTGACCGCCGCCGGAGTCACCGCCACGGCCCGGACCTCCGCTGATGCGGAGGGCCGGGCCGTCGGCGTATGCGGGCATGTGCGTTGCCGCTGCGCGGGCTCGAATGAGGGGCGCGCGAGCGGCGGAATTGCGGACATGCGCTGCTCGGGCGAGCTACGTTGGAATTCAGCGGAGACATCGAGGACGGTCCTATGAACGCACACAGGGACAAAGTCCGCGGCACCTCCTCGGAGTCGGACACACAGCGGTATCAGCCGGTGGATATCCCTGAGGAGCTGCAAGCCATCGGCTTGTTCGACGCCGAGGAGATCGGCCGCGGGGGCTTCGGGGTGGTGTATCGCTGTGTCCAGAAGACGTTGAGCCGCACCGTCGCGGTGAAGGTGCTGTCCTCGGAGATCGATCCGGAGAGCCGGGAACGCTTTCTGCGCGAGGAACACGCCATGGGCCGGTTGTCCGGCCATCCCAATATCGTCGACGTGCTGCAGGTGGACGTCACCGCCAGCGGGATGCCGTTGCTGGTCATGCCGTATGCGGTGCACGGTTCGCTCGAGCAGCTCGTGCGCGACAACGGCCCGCTGAGCTGGGCCGATACCTTGCGGGTCGGGGTGAAGCTGGCCGGGGCGATCGAAAGTGCGCATCGGGTGCACGTGCTGCATCGCGATGTGAAACCCGCGAACGTGCTGCTGAGTCGCTACGGCGAACCGCAGCTGACCGATTTCGGCATCGCCCGGATTCCGGGCGGTTTCCGGACCTCCACCGCCATGATCACCGGCTCGCCCGCGTTCACCGCGCCCGAAGTGCTCAGGGGCGGCGAGCCCACGGTGCGCTCGGACGTCTACGGTCTGGGTGCGACGATGTTCGCGCTGCTGACCGGGCATGCGGCGTACGAGCGGCACTCCGGCGAGAGAGTCGTGGCGCAATTCCTGCGGATCACCACTCAACCCGTGCCGGACCTGCGCGAACAGGACATTCCTTCGGACGTGGCCGCCGCGATCGAGCAGGCCATGTCGACGGACCCGGCCGAGCGTCCGGCCTCGGCGCTGGACTTCGGCGAATTGCTGCGCGCGGTACAGCACGATCACGGGCAGCCGCCCGACGAGATGGCGCTGCTGGAGCCGGGGCCCGATCCGAAAAAGCCTGGGGCGCTGGAGAATTCGACCTCGGGCAGCGGTGTGCTGTCGAGTGGCGCGCGTACCGTGCTGACCGTGCGCTCGGACGGGTCGCCGAATCCCCTCGGAGCCTTACCGCCAACCGCCGCAACGAAATTCCGGCCGCCGACACCCACTCGCGAACCGGTCGCGCGGCCACGTCTGCTGGATATCCTGCGGGCCGGGGATCGGCGTCGGCTGGCGGTCATCCACGGCCCGGCCGGTTTCGGTAAGAGCACCCTGGCCACGCAGTGGCAGACGGAACTGGCCGAGCACGGAAATGCGGTGGCCTGGATAGGTATCGATCGCGACGACGACAACGAGGTGTGGCTGCTCGCCCATCTCGTGCGGGCGATCCGGCGGGTGTGCCCGGATATCGGAGCGGGTCTCGAGCAGGTGCTCGAGGAGCGGTCCGACGAGGCGGTGCCGTACGCCGTCACGACGCTGATCGACGAGATCCACGCCCGGGGCCGGACCGTCGTGGTCGTCATCGAGGATTGGCATCGGATCACCGACGCCGGTGCGCGACGTACGATGGATACGTTGCTGGACAACGGATGTCATCATCTACGATTCGTGATCACCACGCGTGAGCGGTCCGGACTGCCGCTGAGTCGCCTGCGGGTGCGTGACGAACTGGTCGAGATCGGTACGGCCGAGCTGCGCCTCACCCAGTCGGAGATTCACCGGATTCTGGTGGAGCGCAACGGATTCGAGCTGACCGACGCGCAGCTGGAGCGGATCGGCCGGGCCACCGACGGCTGGCCCGCCGCGATCGCGCTGGTGAGCCTGTCGCTGCGGGCGCGGGCGCAGGCGGCCGGCACGGGTGAGGCGGCGCACGCGGTGTCCGAGGTGGACACCGATCAGCTGATCGGAACGCTCTCCGAACGCACCGAGCCGATCGGCGAATATCTGGCCGAGAACGTCCTGGACACGCTCGAGCCCCGGATGCTGACGTTCCTGATGTCCCTGTCGGCGACCGAGCGGGTGTGCGGCTCCCTGGCCGCAGCGGTCAGCGGTGATGCCGACGCCGAGCAACTGCTCGAAGAGGCTTGCCGGCGTGAGTTGTTCGTGCGACGCCTGGACCACGACCCGGGCTGGTTCCGCCTGCAGCCCCTGTTCGCCGAACAACTGCGCGCGCGCCTCGAGCGCGAATCGCCCGGCGCGTCGAAATCCCTGCACCGCAAGGCGTCTCGCTGGTACGCCGAACATCAGCTGCTGCGCAAATCGGTGGATCACGCCCTGGCCGCGACCGACCTGAAGCTGGCCCTGGACCTGCTCGAGGGCGGCGGGATGGATCTGATCGACACCTCGAAACTGGCCACCCTGCTCGGTTCGGTCTCCAAACTTCCGGTGCAGCAGGTCGCGACGCGATCGAAGCTGATGCTGGCGCTGGCGCGCGCCAATATCAACCTGCAGCAGTCCAGTGCCGCGCGCACCGCCCTGGGCCGGGTGAGCAGTATGCTGGCGCGCACCTCGCCCGGTGACGACGATGCCGTACGTCAGCAGTGCGAGGCGGATGTGCTCGCCGCCGCAGATATGGTCGCCCGCGATCGCACCGATGGTGTGGCGGAACGGGTTTCGAAAACCTTGGCCGCCGCCGGTGAACTGCCCGCCTGGACCGTGTCCACCGCGGCGAATCTGATGTCGTTCGTGCGTTTGTGCGAGTTCGACTTCGACGGCGCCCGCGAGATGCAGGAATGGGCGGCCCCGTACCACGCCCGGTCCAAGGAACCGCTGGGTGAGGTGCTCGGACTGCTGAATCTCGGTGCGGCCGCCTACGAACAACTCGACATCGCCACGGCCGCAGGCTATTGCGAGCGGGCGTGGCAGGTCGCGCGGAATCGCTCGGGCCCGCGTTCGCACGCGGCGCGCGCGGCCGCCGCGCTGCTGGGCGAGGTGAAGTACCGCGGCGGAGACCTCGACGCGGCCGACGAACTGCTCGACGAGAGTCACCGGCTGGTCGCGCGGGTGGGGCCGGCGGACTTCATGATCACCACCTTCGTGTCGGGTGCGCGGGTGAAGGCCGCGCGCGGCGATACCCAGACCGCGGTCGCACGCCTGGCCGAGGGCGCGCGGTTCGCCGCCGACCGGAGGCTGCCCCGGCTGGGTGCGCACATCCGCGCGGAACAACTGCGGCTCGGCCTGGCCCTGGACGCGCCGACCCCGCTGGGGGACCCGGGATTGCGGCCGATCCGGCACGTCAGCGGAACCGCGGCGCTGACCGCCGAGGCCGAGGAGGTCGTCGCGGTGCGCGCGCTGCTGGCGCGCAGTGCCGCACACGGCGGCCTGGATCCCGTGCGAGGGTACGACCCGTACTTCGGCAACGCCGATCTCGCCCCGCTCGGCGTCGACGATTCGGCCGTCAAACGCGCTCGCGCGCTCTACAGCCGGATCACCGAACAGCACCGTCCCCGTGCGCAATTGGATACGGCGCTACTGTTGGCCGAATGCCTCTCGGTGGCGGGCTGGACCGGCGAGTCCATCGCCATCCTCACTCCGGTCGTGGTCCGCTGCGCCGAATTGGGTTGGCGCAGACCGCTTCTGGACGCGGGACCGGGAGTGCTCTCGCTCCTGCACGCCATGCGCAACGAAATGCTCCTGGGCACGGAGTATTCCGAGATCACCGAGGAGACTCACCGGTTCCTGGACAGTATGTGACGGCCTGCGCCGCGGACTACGCCTTCCACCAGGGACGCAGCGGAACATCCCAGGTCTGGTTCGGGCCCAGTTTCATGCCGAGGACCTGGTGCAGCTGAACGACGTTGCGCTCGAAGCCGAGTCGGCTGCCGGCCATGTACAAGCCCCAGACCTTCGCGGTGCCCTCGCCGACCTCCGCGACGCAGGCATCCCAGTTGGCGACCAGATTCTTGCACCATTCGGCGAGAGTCAGCGCGTAGTGCGGGCGCAGATTCTCCTCGTGCAGCACCTCCAGCCCGGTGTTCTGGATATCGGAGATGATGCGGCCCGAACCGATCAGCTCGCCGTCGGGGAACACGTATCGGTCGATGAAATCACCGGCCCGCGTGGTGCGGGTGTTGTCCGGGCGAGTGATGGTGTGGTTCAGGAACAGTCCGCCGTCGCGCAGCTTGCTCTTGATGAAGCCGAAGTACGACGGGTAGTTCTGCACGCCGATGTGCTCGGTCAGGCCGATCGAGGACAGCGCGTCGAAATCGGTCTCGCGCACGTCGCGGTAATCGGAGTGGCGCACCTCGGCCAGATCCGACAGACCCTCCTCGACGACCTTCTTCCGACCCCATTCGGCCTGCTCCGCGGACAGCGTCGCGCCGATCACCCGCACGCCGCGCTTGGCCGCGTAACGCACCATTCCGCCCCAGCCGCAACCGATGTCGAGCAACCGGTCGCCCGGCTTCAGGTTCAGCTTGTCGAAGACCAGGCGGTACTTGTTCTCCTGCGCCTGCTCGAGCGTGTTGTTCTCGTCCTCGTAGCACGCGCAGGTGTACGTCATGGACGGGCCGAGAACGTATTCGTAGAAGGTGTTGGAGACGTCGTAGTGGTGGTGGATCGACTCCGCGTCGCGAGTCTTGGAGTGCCGCAGACCCTCGAGCGCGATGCGACGCCAGCGCGGCACTGTCTCCTGCGGCGGCGGCGCGATCGGCTTGAGCGCATCCCAGCCGAGCGACCGCGCGATGGTCACCAGCGCCAGCGCCGAGGGACGCCGGAACTTCAGTTCGCCCATGGCGCGCAGGATTTCGTACGGATCGCCCGGGTGGATGCCCTCGGCGGTCATATCACCGGCGATGTACGCGCGGGCCATGCCCAGATCGCCGGGCGCGGTGGCGATGTAGTTGATTCCGCGCGGATTGCGGATCTCGAGCGCGAATTTCGAATCCTTCGGCCCCGTGCTGCTGCCGTCGTGGGCGGAGAAGCGGATCGGGACCTCGCCGTCCACCAAGGTTTCGAAGATCTCGGCAATGCTGAGCTTGGTTCCCAGCTCCGCGAAAACATCGGAACGGTCCTTGAATGTGGTCATTTGCGTTGCACCGCCTTCGAATACAAGTCCAGCAAACGCTGATCTGGGTCATATCGCTTCTTGAGTTCGGTATAGACGTCGCCGCCGTAGAGTTCGGCGAACTCGTCCGCACCGTAGTAGGAATCCGAGTACAGCGACTTGTGCCCGTCCAGTTCGGAGACCTTGTTCTCGATGGCGCGATTGGCCGCGCCCTCGGGCCGGCCGGGAACGGTCGGCACGGCGGACCAGAATCCCACGTTGACGTAGGCGCGGCCGGGCTCCAGCGGATACAGCGGCCACGGCCGGGAGGTGGATTCGCCCTCCCGCAGCCGTAGCGGGCACAACCAGAGCGGCTCGATGGGAATCTCGTCCAGGAACCACTGCACGAATTCCGCGGTGCGTTCGATCGGCACCTCGATATCCTGCACCACCCGCTCCTGCGGCGGATTGCCTTTGCGCGCCTCGAGTTTGTCGGCGACATGGTATTTGTGATCCAGCGCGATCAGCTTCCAGTAGAAGCTGGACCGGCGGTACCGCTTGGGCCAGAACCGGCGGATGCGCGGATTCTGCGTGCCGAACGCGCGCGAGCACCAGAACCAGTCGGTGTCCCAGCGCCAGATGTAATCGTGAATGGTCAGCCGGTCGCGTTCGGGGTGATCCGAATCGTGCTGGATGGAACGGTAGAAGATGTCCATTCCGGTGTAGTCGCTGACCGGTCCGGGCTCGTCGGTCTGCCGGCCCAGGACCAGATAGCTTTCCCGCGCGGTGAATACGACGCCGTCGAGATAGTCGACCCGCTCGCCGTCGTAGGACCCGTCGGCGATGATCCGCGCCATCGTGGACTGCAGGTCGGTCAGATCGTGGAAGCGCACGTGCCGCAGCGCGACATAGGGCAGCACGGATTCCAGCTCGATCTTCAGTCGCGTCGAATAACCCAGCGTCCCATAGGAATTGGGGAATCCGCGGAACAGGTCGGCGTGTTCGCCGTCGGGTGTCGCGGTGACGATCTCGCCCGCGCCGGTCAGCACGTCGATCTCCAGGACCGATTCGTGCGGTAGGCCGCTGCGGAAGGAGGTGGACTCGATGCCCAGCCCGGTCACCGCGCCGCCCAGGGTGATCGTCTTGAGCTGCGGTACCACCAGCGGGACCAGCCCGTACGGTAGGGTCGCGGCCACCAGGTCCTCGTAGGTGGTCATTCCGGCGACGTCGGCCGTCTTGGCCGCCGGGTCGACGGAGATCACCTGCGTGAGACCCGAGACGTCCAATCCGGGCGCGTCGGACACGGCCCTCGCCCGGAACAGATTCGAGGTCTTCTTGGCCAGCCGGACATTCGCGTCCCGGGGGATCGCGCGGTAGCTGGCGAGCAGACGATCGACTCCTGCCCGATGCGCGGCAAAACCTGACTCGCGTGCGGCCGGAGCGCGCCCGGCCTTCCCCAACAGACTCACTGCCACACCCAGACGCTATCGCGCAAGGGGTCGGGGGGCCACCGGGAGGGTGCCCGGAATCCGGAATTCTTCTCCGCTCGCCGCATTGCGTCGATGTTGCTCGCCCGATTCGCCCGCTGCGCCGTATGCACTGGTAGCCGGGATGTTTCCGGCCGGAATAAACCGGCGGGCCGGTGTGCCGGGCCGCGCCCGGGGCACGGATCGCGACGCGCCACGGGATTGCGACAGTGGTCACAGCCGAGGCGGAAATACCGAGCTACGAGGCGTATGCGGAGAATGCGTTCCGAATTTTCCGACGATGGCGGGTCGTCCGGATGCCACGTGGATGCTCGCGGCCTCTGCCGGGGAGTTCCGGCGCTCGTTCCGGCCCGAATGCGTTCCCGATGACGGATGTCCGGTTTGCTGAGGCGATCCGGGCCGAGCGGACCGGCGCGCCGATCCGGTTCGCCGCCACGCCGGCCGGGCCGCGGCGGTTGCCGGGTCCGCTGTGATTCGGGCAGCTGCGCTACTCCGGCGCGGGTCGATTGCGGCGTAGCATGTCTCGGCGGCAGTCGCCTCCGCGGACTCGAATGAAGGAGCTCATTGTGGGACAGGTCAACGCATCCAGTTCGATCGTCGTTCCGGCGGAACCGCAGCGCACGCTCGAGGCGATCGCGGATTACGAGACGGTCCGTCCGCGCATCCTGACCTCGAACTACCGCGACTACAAGGTGATCGAAGGCGGTAAGGGCGCCGGAACCGTGGTCGACTGGACCCTGCAGGCCACTCAGAAGCGTTCCCGCAACGTGCATGCCACGGTCTCGGTCTCCGATTCCATGGTGACCGAGCGGGATTCGAACTCCACCATGGTGACGACCTGGACCGTGACGCCCTCGGGCTCGGGCTCGCTGGTCACCGTCCGCACGAGCTGGAAGGGCGCGGGCGGCGTCCCCGGATTCTTCGAGGGCATCTTCGCGCCGTTGGGCCTGAAGAAGATTCAGGCCCAGGTGCTGGAGAACCTGAAGGGCGAGCTGAGCTGAGCTGTATCCCGGCCTCCGCGAGGCGGGAGAGCGCTCCGGTCACGGGTAGGTGAGTACGAAGGTGAGTAGCAGCGTCGTCTGGAAATAGCCGCGCCACCACGAGTAGCCGAACCAGACGTTCGGGGTGACCTCCCGGATCTCGTCCAGGATCTGCGGTGTGATGGACGGGCCGTAGTCCAGGAGCCAGGCCGGGCGGTGATCGGTGATCGCGGCGCCGGAATAGACGTTCGCGGGCCAGCCGGGGATGTCCGCGCCGGTGACGCGGTTCATCAGCGTGCCGCCGTCCGGGCCGGTGTAGAAGGTCTTGCCGATCCAGAACGGCGGTGCGACGACCTGCATGAACTGCGGGCTGGTGACCCAGCCGTTGGTCACGCCGTGCGGTACGTCGCCGCGCTGCGCGGTGGCGAAGATCTGGACCTGCTGTTCGATCGAGCATCTGTTGCGCAGTGAATCCACCGTCGCCGCAGGATCGTTCGGGTAGAGCACGCAGCCGCCGCCGTAGCTGGTGTCGGCGTGCGCGACGGGCGCCGTCGCTGTCACCGGAACCACGGTCATCACTGCGGCCAAGCTCGCCGGGGCCAGGAACTGTGCCAGGGATTTGCGTAAACGTCCGCTGGTCATCCGCATTGCTACCTCCACCAGTACACCCGACCATGTCGATGGTAAGTGGCCGACGCCATGCCGGTAGGGCCGTAGACCGAACCGTGACTACGCTGGAGCACACATACTCCCGCCAGAGAGGACGACCCCGTGCAACCCGGTGAACAGGTCGATATGCAGGCGTTGCTCGCGCAGGCACAGCAGATGCAGCAGGCCGTGATGGCCGCCCAGGAGGAGATCGCGGCGGCCGAGGTGGCCGGCGAGGCCGGTGGCGGCCTGGTCAAGGTGACGATCAAGGCGAGCGGTGAGGTGACCTCCCTGCAGATCGATCCCAAGGTCGTGGACCCCGAGGATGTCGAGACATTGCAGGATCTGCTCGTCGGCGCGCTCAACGCGGCGATGGCCAACGCGCAGCAACTGGCCGCGGAGAAGCTGGGCCCGCTGGCCGGCGGGATGGGCGGCAGCGTGCCCGGTCTGCCGTTCTGACGGGAGACGACGCCGGTGTACGAGGGTCCGGTTCAGGATCTGATCGACGAGCTGGGCAAACTGCCCGGCGTCGGTCCGAAGAGCGCGCAGCGCATAGCATTTCATCTGCTGTCGGTGGAGCCGCCGGAGATCGACCGGTTGCAGGCCGCATTGCAGAAGGTGCGCGACGGGGTGCGGTTCTGCTCCATCTGCGGCACCGTCTCCGACGGGGAGCTGTGCCGCATCTGCGCCGATCCGCGCCGTGACCGCACGATGATCTGCGTGGTCGAGGAGCCCAAGGACGTGCAGGCGATCGAGCGCACCCGGGAATTCCGCGGTCGCTACCACGTGCTCGGTGGTGCGCTCGATCCGCTGTCCGGTATCGGCCCCGATCAGCTGCGCATTCGGGAACTGTTGTCGCGCATCGGAAATCAGGCCGACGGCGTGGACGTCTCCGAGGTGATCATCGCCACCGATCCGAATACCGAGGGCGAGGCGACGGCCACCTACCTGGTGCGCATGATGCGCGATTTCCCGGGCCTGTCCGTGACGCGGCTGGCTTCGGGGCTGCCGATGGGCGGGGATCTGGAATTCGCCGATGAGCTGACCCTGGGGCGTGCGCTGTCCGGACGGCGCGCGCTCTGACGCGGGAGCGTCGCCCGGCGGCGGACCGGTTAGCCTGGCCGACGTGAGCTACGACCACATCCTGCTGCCGTCCGGTACGGCGTCCACGCCGGCCGAGGCCGACGCGCGACAAACCCTGGTGGCGCTGTCGCCCGCCGG